>NZ_CANLZW010000002.1 GCF_947495625.1 uncultured Cocleimonas sp. | reverse complement strand
AACTGCGAAAAGGCTATAAGGTATGATAGTAAAAACAATGACTTGGTTGCTTAATTCAACGGCATTGGGGGGGTGACCTTAATCTAGACTAATAACCTTTACCTCATTTATGTATTACACTCTATTAGTATAAGTTATTAAAAGTTTGCTTAAAAAAATAGGTTGTTATGACGGAGCATGAGGAACAGGTTGAATCTTCAAGTCATTTAAATAATGAGTGTTTTTTAGTGGCTGGATGGGAAGTGTCGCCTGATACTTTACGAATACAAAAAGGCTCTCGAAGTGTAAAATTAGAACCAAAAGTTATGCAGGTTTTAGTATTTCTTGCTAATCATCCTGGTGAAGTAATTTCTCGCCAAGAGCTAGAGGAAGATATTTGGCGAGGAACCATTGTTAGTTACGACGCAATTACTAATACAGTAATTAAATTACGTAAGGCTTTTGGTGATAGTTCAAAAAATCCATCCGTGATAGAAACTATCCCTAAAACAGGCTATCGCTTGATAGCTGATGTACAAAAAGTAATCTCTTCAGAACCCCATAGTAATGAACTAAATCATTCATCAAAAACAAAAGTTAAAATAATTAATAGTAAAAAGCTGCTTTATCTAATTGTTTTAGGAGGGATTTTTATTGTTGCTGTTTCGTTGTTTCTTGTTAAAAAAACAACATCTCTATTGCCACCTGATAAACCTTCACTTGTTGTTCTACCTTTTGATAATGTTGGTAAAAATCCCAAGTTAAATTATTTTAGTGATGGCATTACAGAAGATTTAATTACTGATTTGTCCAACGTTTCTGGTCTTTTTGTTATCGCACGAAACTCTTCATTTCAATATAAAGATAAACCAATAAAGCTGACGGATATCGCGGAAAAATTAGGGGTTAGATATATATTACAGGGCAGTGTAAGGAGGGATAACAATCAATTCAGAATTAACGTTCAACTCATGGACAGTATGACAAATAAAAATATCTGGGCTGAACGCTACGATTCTACCCTCGAAAATTTGTTTGCAGTTCAAGATGAGGTCACGAGAAAAATCACAGCAGCACTTTCAATTAGACTAAAAAATAATACTGGAAATGCCGTTGCTAACAATGAAACCATGAATAAAATTATCAATGTGGCTTCTTACGATGAATTCTTAAAAGGATGGGAAAGATACTGGAAGTTTACCAGAGATGATTTTGCCATTGCCGAAACACATTTTAAAAAAGCATTACAGCTTGACCCAGATAATTCGCGTGCGCATGCGGCTCTGGCTTTGATTTACTGGAAATCATGGCAACTCAAATGGCATGAGAACCATGGCACTCCGCATGAGGGTTGGCGACGTGCCAATAAAGAAATAGAGCTCGCATTGAAAAATCCAACACCACTGGCATATAGTACCAAATCAGCCATGTTACTGATCAATCGTCGTTATGAGGAATCCATAGTGGAAGCTGAGAAAGCAATCAAACTGAATACAAATTATGCAATGGCTTATCTGGCACTTGCAGAAGCACTGAGCTTTTCTGGACAACCTGGACGAGCCATTGAGAATGCTAAAATAGGAATGCGCTTAGATCCTAATTTCACTCATCCTTATCTTACTGTGATTGGACGATCACAATTTGATATGGGTTTGTATGAAACGTCTAACAAGTCATTAGATTGTAATACCACACAAAATATCCAGGGCTGTCACTCTTTGATTCTTGCCATCGCGAACTATGGGTATTTGGGCCAGCAAGATAAAGCACAATTGTTTATCAAAGCTTTAAACAATAAAAGTAAAGCTGAGAAAACTCCCCCATTTACTATTGATAGATTAAAATACCGATTGCCATACCGTAGAAAAGCAGATCGTGATCATTTCTTTAATGGTCTGGAAAAAGCCGGTGTTCCTCTGTGGTAGTCTCAAAGATTATGAAGAAGTCGTCTCAAGATTATCAACAAATTCTACAGCTGCCTCAACCGCATCTTCAATATTCAAGTCGCGAAAGAAATGACCTGCTCCTTCAACAATGGTTAAAAATATACGTTTATCATCTACATAGGGTTTCATATACTTATCAATATTGGGTTGGTGCTCATCATGACTTGCTGCAACAATCAAAACCGGAACATTTATCTGTGGCAGATAAAGATGTGCATTCCAGAATTCTTTTTTTCTTTTATAAAATGCGACAAAGGCGTCAGCACTGACTGAGGTCTTGGGGCAAAAACCCCAATCTACTTCTTTCATTAACTGGTCTTTTTTTCCATCCGCGATCAAAAGTTTTGCACGCTCAAGGACTTCGGAGAGGAGCGTTCCATAGGTTTCTTTATAGCGGGCAGGCGAACTGGCGGTTCCCCGAGTATTGGGAGCGAGAAGTACTAAGCCTGTTACTGATGGGTTATTGCGTTTTGCCATATAATTCAAAATCTGGTTTGAAGAGATTGAATGTCCCATTAGCACAATTTTCTCGACTCCTTTACGAGATAACCAATTAATCCAGATATCTAATTCAGCAATTGCATCGGATAGTTTAAAGCGAATCGGAATAAAACAATCGTAGTTACCATGCCTATTGTCTACGCCAAGACTCAAATTAATAGCTAGCGAGTTTTGCTCATTTTCTAAAAAAGCATCCTGGCTTGCTTTGATAATTTCCATGCGGTTATGCGCAAGAAAACTGTGCATAATGAGTACTACACCATCACTGATTGTCTTCCCTTCAGCGATTTCGAGGTTTGCATTCAGGGTTAAATTATTAAATGGGAGTGTGACTTCTTCCGCAAATGAACTTGAGCTAATGAAGAAGAATAACGCACTGATTAAAATATTACTTATTGCTTTCATGTTAAGTCCCTCTATATCTATTATAGCCAACCTGCAAGCTGAGCATGTATGCCAGTGTTTTTAACGCCTTCAAGTACTTGCTGAGAACTGATTGTTTGCGGGTCATAACTTACCCGCATTAAATGTGGTTTTTGATCACTCATTAACACACTAGAAATTCCTTTTAGGTTGTTAACTTGTTCTGACAAATTTTCTCGGTGCTGTTTATTCAGTTCTTCGTTAATGTGAACCACAACCTCAGTTATTCCAAATTTGAATACCTTCATTTGAGACTCCTTCATAAATTTAATATGTATAGTTTTTCAAATACCTCACCGAAAATGAATGCAATGAGGTACTTTTGGTACACCTTTATGTGAATTAACATCCATCATCGTCAGAATCGTATGCGTAATCAATTTCAGTTTCATTTGATGGAATGACTCGAATAGTAACTGGAACAGTAACAAGATTAGGAGCAATAGTAGCTTGCTCATCTAGGTTGATCTGGTCGCTAGCACTAGGGCTTGTGTTTTCGGCATAGCTAAGTGAACCTATGGATATAGCTATTAAAAAAGTTAAGAGTGTCATTGCGGTTTTCATTGGAAGACTCCTTTTAGTTTGAGTAAATAGCTTATTGGCTGCTTAGCCATTTGCTATGACTCATTTATAAGTGAATCCCAATGAAATAACCCAACGGAAAGGAAACGGTTTTACGACGGTTTTATATTATCAATATAAACAGATGCTTAAGGGGTCTTTAAGAGTTGTTGTTTTATTTGCAGTTTATTTTTAAAAGTAATTTGTAGATGGCAAATAAGCACACTAGCTGATGTTTAGTCGATTTAATGTTGACTGTCTATCGGTAAGTTTTTTGCAAAAAGTGCCTAAAAGTAGGGGGGTGACTATTTGAAATGCTACCTATGAATAAAACCAGTACAGCCCCATGCTACGCATGACCCTGCGTACACTTCTGGCTCTTAGTGAGCCAAGAAGAGCAACCTTAAGATCGGATTCCAACGCCATTCTTTAATAATCGATAAGCGATGAAATACAAAGCGGCTATGAACGCGATAATTAAAGAGAAACTCACCCAAGGATTTATATCTGAAACTCCAAGAATACCGTAGCGGAAACCATTTACCATATAGAGTACTGGATTTGCTAGCGATACGGTTTGCCAGAATTCAGAGAGCAGACTAATCGAATAGAAAACGCCACCCAGATAGGTTAGGGGCGTTAATACGAAGGTTGGGATAATGCTGATGTCATCAAAGTTTCTCGCATATACAGCGTTAATGAAACCTGCAATTGAGAACAACATGGACGTCATCAATACGATGAAGATAGTCATTATCGGATGTTCAATATGCAATTCTGAAAAGAATAAAGAGACCAGTGTCACGATTAAGCCAACGGTTAATCCTCTCGCCATTCCACCGCCAATATAGCCGAGTAAAATGACATGGTTAGGCACAGGTGAAATCAGCATCTCCTGAACATGACCGTACATTTTCGCATTGAAAAATGCGGCAACAACATTGGAATATGAATTGGTAATTACCGACATCATGATCAAACCGGGCGTAATGTATTCGATATATTTGAAACCACCCATTTCACCGATTGCACTACCAATCAAATTACCGAAAATCACAAAGTATAAGGTCATGGTGATTGCGGGCGGTATTAGGGTTTGCACCCAGATTCTCAAGAAGCGTAATACTTCTTTGGTAATGATGGTTCTAAAGGCAGTCAGATTCTTTTTGTTGTTCATGAGGCTGCCTCCGCGTCATTTGATTCGTTGTCTTGGACTTTATCTTTTTCAACCAGGTTGATAAATAACTCTTCTAAACGACTGGTTTTATTTCGCATACTTGAAACGCGGATATTGTGTTCACTGAGTTTTTCAAAAAGAAAATTCAGCGATCTGGACTTGTCTAGATCAGCCTCAATGGTGTTCGCGTCGCGTCGACGCAAGGTAATATCTTCAATATGGGGGAGTTCTGTGATGGGTTCTTTAACATCGAGCACGAATGTTTCTACATTTAAATGCGAAAGTAATTCCTTCATGCTGGTATTACTAACCACTTCACCGCGATTAATGATGGCGATGTTATCGCACATGTTTTCCGCTTCTTCCAGATAATGTGTGGTTAGAATGATGGTTGTTCCTGCCTGATTGAGTTGGGTCAGAAATTTCCACATTGAGCGGCGAATTTCAATATCCACGCCAGCTGTTGGTTCATCTAAAATTAATAGTTTAGGCTTGTGCAGCAAAGCTCTGGCAATCATTAGTCGACGCTTCATGCCGCCTGAAAGTTTATTCGCTTGTTCGTGGCGTTTATCCCATAAATCAAGGTGTCTGAGCAGTTCTTCAGCACGCTCAGTTGCGGTAATTCGGTCGATGCCGTAGTAGCCGGCCTGATTGATGAGTATGTCCATCACTGGTTCCCACACATTAAAGTTAAACTCCTGTGGGACTAAACCAATATGTTCCTGCACTTGTTCGCGCTGGGTATCGAGGTCATAACCAAACACTTCAACACTTCCTGCCGTTTTATTCACGAGAGAACAAATAATACCAATCGTTGTTGATTTGCCTGCGCCATTTGCCCCAAGGAGAGCAAAGAAATCGCCTTGCTCGACCTGTAAATCGATGCCTTTGAGCGCATGCATACTATCGCCATAGGTCTTCTTTAAGTTTGTTATTTTAAGTGCAGGTTTCATGGTTTTTTGTCAGAGTTAATTTTGCTGAATAGAACTAAGCAATCATGTGGTATCTTATCTAACAATTCAATTTAAATATAAGAAACTGTTTTTTGTCTAGGGGCATTTTTCGACTACTTTTGTGAAAGTAGATCAGGCGAATGAACTGGAGGACAAACAAGAGGACAAACAAGAGGGCAAATAGGAGAAAAATGGGGGAATTATCCGAATGGTTTGTTTATATGCTTCGCTGTTCTGACAATAGTCTTTATACCGGTGTGACTACCGATGTTGAGCGCCGTTTAAAAGAACATAATGAAGAGAAAGCGGGTGCAAAGTACACAAGAGTTAGACGCCCCGTTTCCTTGGTCTATGAAGAAGCAGCGGAGTCACGGTCGGCTGCCTGTCAGCGAGAATATCAACTAAAGCAATTGAAAAAGAGCGACAAAGAATCGTTTATCAAAGGCGACCTCACCGTATCTGCGTAAATTATAAAAATAATGAGAAAACGCACATTTATATTCGACACTTCCGCAGGCGCAGGGAAGGCTCTATTTAAAGTCTTACAGCATTATGCCGATGCTGCTTATCCAAAAGGTGGTTCTGATTGTGCAGCCGCTTCACGGGAGGCGCTGTTATTGATAGCTAATAAAATCGAGTCTGCTGAAAACGACAACTATTGTGAAATTAGTACACGGCAACGCCCCATCTTGAATGCTGCGGTAAACTGGTATTTCAAAGAATCTGGTATCGAAGCAGATAATGAATCTACTCAGACAGAATTCGAGCTTCTCAGCAGCTTATTGATTAAGAAGAGATAAGCGTAATTTTTAGTTATCGATAGTTGCTGAGTGTTCAAGCCTATTTAATCTATGTAATAGCATTTTGTGATTGAGTGGGTATTGTAGTTATTTATTAATAGATTTTTAGCTGATTAAATCTGCAAAATAGACTATATATAAGTAAATAAAATAAGAATAAAAAAACAAGCAACAAGTGCGAGGTAATTACTATGCGAGCGGTAAATATCGAAGATGCTTCCACCCCTGAAGTATCAAAACGAAATGATGTTGTAATACAAACCTATAACCCGGGTAAAAAAATGGTCTGGGTATTGAAGGCTTTAGATGAAGCGACAACATGTGCGGCTTCTGTCTATATGCCGGATAAAAGTGAAGTCAAAATAGGCGATAATGCCTCTGATTCTGAATTTGAAATTCATTTAAATAATGAGCGAGCCTTTTCCGCCCTAAGCTCTTTAGATGAATTAGCACTAGCTGAAGCTTACATCAAAGGAGACATAGAAATCCTGGGTGACTTCATGAAAGTCCTGGACTTACGCCATGCGATTTCTGATAAGCACCCTGTATTGGATTTTGTCCGTCGTATCAAACCTAAACTTTATGGTCAGGTTAAAGATGATCGAAATGCCATAAAAGAACATTACGAATTCGATGATGATTTTTATATGGTCATCCTTGATGAAACGCGTACCTATTCACAAGGTGTCTACGAGTCTGACGATGAAACCCTAGAGACAGCGATGAAGCGCAAACTGGATTATGTGATTGAATCCTGTCATCTTAAAAAGGGCTCAAAAGTATTGGATGTGGGTGGTGGTTGGGGTGCGTTTAATGAATATGCCGGAAAGCAGGGCATAGAGGTCACATCATTAACCATTGCCGAGCATTCTAAGGATTATTTGAATCGTCTGATTAAAGAAAAAGATTTGCCCTGTCATGTGATCAATCAAAATTTCCTTGAATTTGAACCTGAGCAAAAATTTGACGCGGTTGTAGTGTTAGGCGTGATTGAGCATATGCCATATTACGATAAGGTAGTAAAAAAGCTGGAAAGCTTATTAAAAACAGGAGGGTATGCATATTTTGATGGAAGTGCCAGCACCAGGAAATTTGACTTTAATGCTTTCTTAAATCGTTATATTTATCCGGGTAATCACTGCACTTTGAGTATTCATGACTTTTTGGGTGAAGTGCAAAAAAGTGATATGGAATTATTAACGGTCCATAGCGATAGACATAGTTACTATTTAACGTGTAAAGCCTGGGCTGAAAAGATGGAAGAAAACCGTGAATTAATTATCGATCGATGGGGGCGTGAACTCTATGCCAAGTTCTTATTGTACTTATGGGGCGTGGCGCATAATTTCTATCATAATCAGTTACAAGCGTATCGTTTGGTCTTAACTTTAAATCCTGCAACTTAATCAAAGTCTCCTTAAGTCACAGAATAGTTTTTCAGGTGCTTGTATTATTTGTACTTTAAAACAAGATACTGAAATCTATATTTTGCTGTATGGATCGCTGTTGAGAGAAAAAGCAATATGAAAATAAGCTGTGCAAATTGCAAAGCAGATAATAGTGAAGATAGAAAGTTTTGTAAAAAATGTGGTGCAAAGCTAGCTGAAATCTGTGGTTCATGCGGTTTTACCAATCAATCTGACGCTGATTTTTGTGGCGGCTGTGGTCTTAAGTTAACTAAATTTACCTCCAGCGAAAAAACCGAGCAAGACGCTGAAAGACGTCAATTAACGGTGATGTTTTGTGACCTGGTGGGTTCGTCTGAGCTTGCTGAAAAGCTTGATCCAGAGGAACTCCGTCAAATTTTAAGATCTTATCAACAATGCGTTGCCGAAGTGACGTTGCGCTATGGTGGACATATTGCTAAATATATCGGTGATGGTTTATTAATTTATTTTGGTCATCCACATGCCCATGAAGACGATGCTCGTCGCTCGATACTAGCCGGTTTAGGAATCATAGAAGAAATAAAAAACCTGAATCGCAGCTTGGTTTCAGAATATTCTGGAAAACAAAATATTAAGTTAAAGGTCCGTTTGGGTATTCATACCGGTTTGGTTGTAGTGGGCCAAATGGGCAGTGGTTCCAATCGTGAAGAAAACGCAATAGTAGGGGAAACGCCGAATATTGCCGCAAGAGTAGAAAAACTTGCACATGAAGATACGGTGGCGATTACCGAAGAGACCAAAGCTTTGGTCAATGGTTTGTTTATTTTAGAAAGCCTCGGTAAAGAACCCTTGAAAGGCGTATCTCACTCGATTGAAATATTTCGTGTGTTAGCAGAGAAAAACTATCGATCTGAATTTCATGTACGCCGTCGACACGGTATTACTCCAGTTGTAGGAAGAGATAGAGAACTGGATTTTTTATCAGAATGTTGGGAACAAGCTAAAAACGGTGTTGGTCAAATCGTTATGTTGACTGGTGAAGCCGGGGTTGGCAAATCCAGAGTAGTCTCAGAATTTATGAGCAGGGTGTCAGATGAGCCTCAGCATCTGCGTTTGTATCGTTGCTCGTCTGTGCATACTAATTCAGCTTTCTATCCCATAATTAATTATCTCAAACAATTATTGAATATAGATAAGGATGTTTCGGAGGAAGTTGCTTATAAAAGTGTCGTTGCTTTATTCGATCAATTCCTAACACCTTTAGGACAATATGCACCATTTTTTGCACCACTGATGGGTGTTAAGGTGGTAGGTCAAGATGCGTTTGTCGATGTGAGTCCAGAAAAGACGAAAGAACTGATCTTCTCTTCCTGGTTAGGCTTAATGGAGCAGATGGCGCTGGAACATCCTTTGCTGTTGATTTTTGAAGACACTCACTGGATCGATCCATCCACCCAGGAATTGATAAACATTATATGCCGCAATATTAGCTCTCAACGCATTTTGTTTTTTATTACTTCGCGTCCGGGTAGCCAGCTAATAACAAATAAAGATGTCGTGATGCAATCACTAACTCTGGGTCGTCTAAGTCAGAAACAAAGTTACGAGATGGTCACACAGTTGGCAGGTAACAATTCTTTGCCAGAAGAAGTGATACAGGAATTAATTGCTAAAACCGATGGCGTACCTTTGTTCGTAGAGGAATTGACTAAAACGGTTCTCGATTCTGGACAGTTGAAACTGACGAATAAACGATATGAGCTTGCTGGACCGTTAGCCAGTATGGCAATTCCAAATACACTAAAAGACTCATTAATGGCTCGTTTGGATCAACTTTCAACGGTTAAGAAAATTGCACAGGTAGCGTCTACCATAGGACGAGAATTTTCGATTGATTTACTAAAAAGTTTGCCTATTGATGGTTTTGAAAGCATCGATAATGCATTACAGAAATTGATCAATTCACGTTTGATAGTGCAACATGAAGATTCCGAGGAATCAGTCTATCAATTTCGTCATGCTTTATTGCAAGAAACGGCTTATGAATCTTTACTCAAAACTACGCGCCGTGAATATCACGAGCTGATCGCTGATGCCTTAAAAGAGAAATTCCCTGAAATTGTAGACGCCTCTCCCGGAATGCTGGCACTGCATTACACAGAAGCAGGAAAGTCTGAATTGGCGATTCAATATTGGTTGGCCGCAGGTAATAAGTCGAATCAAACCTCATCACATAATGAGGCGATATCGCATTTCACAAAGGCGATTGAGATATTGAACAGCTTGCCTGAAACTGAGGAAAATATGGAGCTGGAATTTCAGTTTCAAGTGCGCTTAATCGGCCCATTAATCGCCTCTAAAAGCTATGTATCTCCCCTAGTGGAAAAGGCTTATACACGGGCTTTGGCCCTTTCCAAAAAGATCAAATCATCACCGGAGATTTTCCCGGTTTTACATGGTCGATATGCTTTTTTCCAGGTGTGCGGTTTAATTAACAAAGCAGAGTCATTGGTTGATGAGTTTTTTAAACTGGTAGAAAGCCAAAAAGGTGAAACCAAGACCTTGGAAATGATAGCCAATCGTATGCGTGGCTCATCGTTGGTAATGAAAGGAGAGTCGAAGAAAGCAGATGTTTATTTTAAAAAGGCATTAGCCACATACGATTACAAAACTCATAAAAGTTTGAATATTCTCTATGGTCAGGATATCAAGGTTATATCCTTGACGTATTTAGGCTTAAGCCAGTGGCACCAAGGAAATATCGCTGAGTTATATAAATGCAGTGAAGAAGCTTTTGAACTAGCCAAGAAAATCCCCAGCGCTAATACTATTGGCATTTCACATATTGTCAGCAGAGTCATTCCCTATGTTTTATTAGACGAGGCTGAATTAGCATTAGAAGCGAGTGACAAAGCGATTGAAGTCGCAACTAAATTAGAAACCCCTTTGTGGAAGGTTGCAGGCATTATTTTCAAAGGTTGGGCATTGGTGCGGCTCGGTAACAAAGAAGAAGGAATGACTTTTCTGGAAAAAGGAGTTGAGGCCTATATAGGAATGAACTTGGGACTGTTTCGTCCACAGATCATGATTATTTACGCTCAGGCATTAATGGAAACCGGCTCAATCGGTAAAGCTTTAGACATATTAGAAAAGTCACTGGAGTTTACTGAAATAGGTGGAGAGCATTGGCTAGATGCTGAAACGCATCGCTGTATCGCTGAAGTTTTATTGCGACAACCAGAACCAGATTACGCAAGAGTTAAACAAGAGCTAGATATTGCCTTGGAGATTGCGTTGCAGCAGGGTGCTATTACTCAGGAATTAAAAGTAGCGGTGAGTTTATTTAACTTTGCAAAAAATAAAAGTAATGAAAAAGATATTACTAAGTCTCGCGTTTTATTACACGCAGCCTATGAAAAATTTGAAGACAAAAAGAGTACTAAAGATTTGCTGAGAGCCGCAGAACTATTAGCCGAATCGAGTGTAAGTCATGTGGTAAAGGGTGATTAATCTGAGATTCCATAACGATAATGTTAACGAAAAACAGGCTAAAAGTAGGGGGGTGACCTTTAATTCTTAATCGTCACAATGAATTAAAATGTTGATCAGAGCTAACAAACTATCGATTATCAAAGACTAATTTTAGGTCGTAAAATGATATTAGCAATCAACAAACCTGCGGCAATGGCTAATGCGACAATGAACATTTGCAGAAACATTTGCATACCTTGATCAGCTTGCTGAGTGGCTGCAGTCAGCAAACCACGAAAACCGATTGAGCCACTGACCAATATCGTTATCGCAGGAATCAATACAATTGAAGTCGGTCGATTGGTCATCCTCGCCCATAAATTCGCGAACATACTGGCTACGGTTGCACCGAACAAAATGCCTATATCAGCAGACAGTAATTCGCTGGTACTGAGAACGATACCATAGGCTAGAGCGCAATTAATTAGCACCCAAACACAATCTCTCAATAAGGTTTGATAAGCCAGGCATAAACCAACAATCAAACACGTTATAGATAGCAGGATGATAGAGGTCGAATTGGGGTCAAGAGAGGTATTTAGCTCCATATCTCCAAACAAACTGATAAATGAAATACCTAGCCATGCACCAGTGAATTGTTTTATCAGGTAAACCAGGCCACCAAACAGGCGTGCTGTTCCTGCAATAATGTAATTTTCTACGATTTCAACAATGCCAGCAGAAATAATAAAGCCAGGAATTAATACAATAATCGCGGCTAATATAACGATGCTCTCGTTAAGCTCAGGTAGCCATAATTTCACCGTAGCTGCGCAACTACCAGCAACAAAAGCAGAGGTGAAGGGCAGCGCATCTAAAAAACGGCCTTTCATTTTTTCGGCCAATAAAAACAAGGCACAAACGACAAGGCTTAAACAAACTGAGACGATATTATCCAGTAAGCTACCCTCTAACATACCTGAAAATCCAAAAGCGACTAAGGCAAAACTCACAGGGTAAGACCACAATCCCCAGGGATCAGGCATAGCCTCAATTTCATCCAAGCGTTTTGACGCTTCAATCAGCGTAATCTTATCTGCGACCAACTCCTCAACTAAGTTGCCCACTTCAGCCAACTTTGCCATGTTGTAACCACCCACAGGCACAACGGCAATATGCGTGCGTTGCCACCATTGATCTTGCTTGGAAAAAGCAAAAGTAATCTCAGAAGGAGTCGAGCGAAACACACCTTCATAACCAAGCGTCGTACAAACCGCCGTTAAATAAGACTCAAGGCGCGCCGCAGACGGGCCATAGTGATGCACTGCCGTACCCAGTTTAATAATAAACTGACACGCCGCATCGTACTTTTGATCGTAGATGTGTTTTGGACTTAGTTCTTGGTTAAGTTCTTGGCCTAGTCCTGAGTTTAATTCTGAGCTAGGTTCTGTGATCAAATCGGACATGACGAGCCAAATATTAAGGTAGTGTTGAATGGCGTACCATATCCGACCTATCGTGCCTGGTAAATTAGAAGTTCACTTATTTCTGCTGGTGTAAGTAACAGCATTTCTTAAACCCTTCTTTGCTTAAACGAATAGACCCCTGATGCCAGTAGTGTTTCAAAGACTGTTTTCCATGCAGAGAGTTTTTCATTAGGCGCCTTACCTTTGGCTAATCCTCCACCCAATGCAATAGCCGAAGGTGCGACAGGCGTCTTCACCAAAAAGTTAGGTATTTGTTTACCGGGATGGTTGAGCTGTGCCCAGATCGCGCAACCACCTGTTTTTCCCGCTGTACTCCAGCGACGAAAAGCTTCTAGATCACTCTGCTCATCGAGTACAACATTGGCGGGCTCTCCAAGTGCAGAACGGTCGATCATGATATTGCCAGTGACCGAAATACCTAAACCACCCTCGGCCCAGGTGCGGTAGAGCGTTTCTAGACCAGGCTTGGGGTTGTGATTCTTATCGCCAAGCTGCTCACTCATGGCTGACTTCATTAGTCGATTGCGGATGATTGCTCCGCAAGGCAGGGTCAGTGAGTCGTTAATCTTGGCGTGTGTATTCATGGGTGAGTCTTATGATAAAGAGGGGCGAGTATCCCTCTTGTAATAACTAAGGACAAGCGTAAGCAGAATTACAGTAGTTTGGGTTGACGACAAGAAACCCAGAAAATCACACAACTCATCAATCGTTTAAGGCTTTGTATCTCATGACTAAAAGATGGATGTCTTAATTAATGAACCGCTTCTATTTGTTTTGATGGTTTAAGGATAATGGCGTCTTCTGATATAAAAAAAGTGCCTAAAAGTAGGGGGGTGACTTTAAAATCCTATTCTAAGGACAGGTAATAAAAACCTGAGAGTGAAGAGTTTTTGTTGAGTATACAATGATGGAAGTCTTTTGTGAGTTTACAAAATAATTGCAGATGTAGCCTAGATAAGCGATAGCGTCATCTGGGTTTCGAGAGTTATAAAGAAATGATAGAGAGAATAAATACATTTCAGAAAGCATGCGTCAGATGACGCAAGCTTATCTAACCTACGAATGTGGATACGGGTTACCACACTTTACAAAAGATAAAACAGGTTTTAATGACCTACACTAAAACCTGCCGTGTGTTAGCGATATAGTGATGAACCAGGCTTTCAATTTCAGGGTCAACCATATCTTCTGGGCGACGACCATTAGGGCAGGGCATAGTTTGTGTTGTGCCAAACAATCGACAGATTAAAGGTCGCTCCTCATAAACCTCACAACCATTAGGCCCCAGATGTACGCAATTATAATTATCTAATGCTACTTCATGTTCGGCATCAGTTTTAACCGGCAGACGTGACATTTCCTCCGAAGAAGTAGTTACCGGACCGCAACAGTCGTGACAACCTGGCACACATTCGAATGTCGGAATGCGCTCACGTAGTCGTAAAATGATTTCTTGGTTATCGTTCATTTATATCTTATTTATTTATTTATGTATGCAATTAGCTAACAACGTTAATCTAAATCTATATTCAATTTCATCGAAACAAATAAAAGGAATTAGAAAAGTACTTAGCTCTGCATAAATTTTATTTACGTTATGTAAAAATAAAAAACAATACAAGCGTTGGCGAGTAGTTTTTCCGATGTAGCACTTGTATGGTTACTTGTTATGTTTTTTGTAACTTCTTAGCCACGACAAAATAGCTAGATGCGTCTTTGTATATCTCTTCAGATTCAACAGCTTGAAACCCGCCTGCCTCTAATAAGCTTTCTACTTCAGAGCTTGTGACTCTTCTTATAGGAATGGGAATTAGTCCAAGTTTACACAAGACCCGCACCAGCTGGATTTGAAGATTAACTAAAAATGACATCTTTTGACGTAAGCAAGGTGTTACAGAAATGAATAAACCTTCTGGCTTTAGCAATTCATTTATTCGCAGTACTACATCCTGTGGGCTAGGGACTGTATGTAACATGTTAAAAGCCAGAATAACATCATACGACTCTTTAGAATATTTGCTGTCAAAAATATCCGATTGCTCGAAGCTTACGTTCTCTACTTTCGCAACTGCTGCTTTCTCCCTCGCTATTTCAATCATCTTCGATGATATATCAATAGCGTGAACCTCTTTAACCTGACAGGAAAACTGGCAAGCTGCAGTTCCTGTCCCACACCCATAATCGAGAACGGTATCGCTACCTTTGAGGAATTTTTTGGTATTTTCTCTAGATTTACTATGAATGTACTCAAATCGTTCTTCGGTCTTGTCGTAGTTTTTAGATGCTCCGTCCCAAAACTTTTCCGGTTTACTCATTCTCTATACCTTTATGGGGGGAACATACCCCCTTGCTCAGCGGAAAAATGCGAGATTCTATGTCCATATTCAAGTCAAAAAAACTTAAATTGGAAAATATTCAGAATGATCTCTCATTAGTGCAAAGGCCAGTCTAGCTATTTTACGAGACAACGCAACTGCCGTAGAAGTTGTTGAGTGTCCTCTGGCTCGCATTTTAAGAGTTTACAAAATAATTACAGATGTAGCCTAGATAAGCGATAGCGTCATCTGGGTTTCGAGAGTTATAAACAAATATTAGAGGGAATAAGTACATTTCAGAAAGCATGCGTCAGATGGCGCAAGCTTATACAACCTACATATCAGGGTTACGCGTTTGTTAAGGGACAATTGCTTTTGTTCCCTTTTCTTTATTAAGTGATTCTTGAGCTGCGGCTAATTTTTGCTCTCGATGTTCTTTTGTATTTAAATAACGTTCATGCCAACGAGAGGCCACAACTTCTAGCTCTATATATATTTCGTCATCTTCAGCCTTTTCTCGACTATATATTATGTAATTTTTGAATTTATGATAAGTGTCTGTGATCCTTGCAGAATGGACGCTATAAGCATAATTATCATCTATTGTTTGTGCGTTTACAGCTGCGCACAATTGCTCAAATTTATTAAGAAATTGTTTCACACAAACCCAATGATCTGAATTACTATAGATTTTATCAGCTGATTCTTTGGTGAGAGCTCCATTTTCTTCAACGTCCAGATCTTCTATGATTTTCCAGAATCGCTTTTCATGATCTTCATCGGGCAGGTTCGAGAGTAGCGCATGCTGACTATTTGCCTTGTTCCATTGATGCGTAAGCCTTATTTGATACCAAAGTAACACCAAGCCTACAACGCCTACAAATGAAACTAAAAGTTGCAATATAGGTACTATATCTTTAGAGAATTCTTGTAAAGTCATAGGTTATCCTTTTCTTAAGTTGGTCTCTTCCACAAGCCAGAAAGATCGTTTAAGAATCACTTTATCACTATTTAATGTAAGAAAAGCAATAATCAAATAGATACTGCTTATTATGCCAGCTTATGGTGTATTAACCAATTGATCTGATCAGGAAAGAGAAATTGCCACCCAGAACACATCAGAGAAAACAGCTTTAGCTGAACCTAATTATGGGGTTGAAAATTCATCAAATTTTTTTTTGGGGGGGGGGTAAAAGCTATTTGAAACAATTAAGAAGTATGTAAACTCCCAGCCTTCAATAATTCCTTAAACATCGCTGTAAACTCATCATACTCAAATAAAGGCTTAAGTGTTTCTGCACCATAATAATAATGCTCACAAAAAGCCTGAATTGCGGCTCTCTCTGATTGCGGTAAAGTCACATGCAAACCCGCAGCAAATAAATGAATGCTCTTATTTTTCTCGTCTTCGATATAGGAAATACGTGTCCAGCTTTGGCGTTCGTAGTCTGCTTTCTTTGAGAACTTGCCTGAGAGTGTTTGTAAAGAAAAGTCCTCATCTTCCAGTTCGCTATTTTTAGTTTCTGTTAAATATTTGCCCAGGAATATCGGGAGTTGTTGTTCTTGATTTTTGACTAGATCCATTATCAAGTTTGATAATTTTTGAATGTCTTCAGCGGCTATTTCGCCTGAGCTTTCTTGTATTTTGCGTTCGGCATCATTAAAGCGTTTGGTGATTAACTCTTTAGTTTTAGCGTTGCTCTGTTCATTACTAAATGATTCTAACCAGCTTTGGGTTAGGCCAAGCGTATCGGGTGCTCTAAAACCTACTGAGAAGGTCATGCATTCGCCGTCCGCGACACCCAGATGTGGCATATTGGGTGGTAAATACAGCATGTCGCCAGTATCGAGCAACCATTCCTCATCGTGTTGGAAGTGCTTCAAAATCGCTAATTGAGAGTCTGGTAGAAGTTCTGTTGGGTAGTCTGGATCAGTTACTACTTGCCAGCGGCGTTTACCTTCGCCTTGAATCAGGAATACGTCATAGGCATCGACGTGTGGGCCGACTGAGCCTTGATCAGCTGCGTAGCTAACCATGAGGTCGTCGATGCGCCAATCAGGGATAAAGCGAAATGGCTCGATGAGGTTTCCTAGCTCTGGGTAATATCGCTCTAGATCGTTTACCAAAAAAGTCCAATGCGTTTCTGGTGTGCTAGTGAAGTCTTCATCTGTGAAGGGTGGGTATTTGACCGTCCAGGGTTTGTTTTCAGGTGCTTCGCCTTTTTCTAATATGATGCGGGCTGGGCTATCAGTTTCGAGCGCAAGTCCTGCGAGTTCACCGGCATCGAACGGCATTTCAAAATCAGGAAACGCGCCACGAATGACTAAGGGTTTTTTCTGCCAGTAGTCGCGGAGGAATTCTTCTGTGGTGATGTCGCCTAGGATGCTCATAATTGATTTCTGTTTGAAAAAAGTGCCTTAAAGGTGGGGGGTGTCATTTTAAACTATGTAGAATGATATTTTTCTGTCAGCTTCTTTAAATTTTGCTAAGAGCAGCTTCGCAAACCACAAAGAACCGTTTGAGTTCGATGTTTTCGCCGAAACCTATGATTGGGTTGTCAGTGCCAATATTCGAGTTTGCGTTTGTATCCTTAACACTGCCTTTTACTTTCGAGCAGAGTAAATAGCCTGGCTCGACCGCTTTCAGTTCTTCTAAGGCTTTTCCAATGCTTATCGCTTTGCTGTCAGAATTAGCTTCAGAAGAGGTGTGTAGCAAACATTCTTCATGTTCATTATCAACTTCAATATGTGTGACTGCTTCTACCGTTGCATCTGAGCTTACTTCACCTGACTCGTCAATTTCTATCGACATGACGAATAAGTCAAAGTCATCCTCGACTATACCTAAGGACTTAAATTCATCGAATAGGTCTATGACTAATTTACTCAAAATTGATTCCTGTGAAGATTGTCAGTTCTAGCGTAATGGGGAAAACAGGCTAAAAGTAGGGGGGTGTCTTTTATCAACTAAAAAACACCCTTGTTTCGGCGACTATCGGTATTTCCTTGTGGAAATACCGGCATACTTTTCGGCTCTTGGTGAGCCTAAAAAAGCTACTTTTTAGCTATTTCTAATTAAATCGCTTTAGCTTGCTCAATCGCATTACCAATATAAGTCGCTGGTGATAATTCTATCAATTGCGCTTTCGCTTCTTCAGGTATATCTAGCTTCTGAATGAACTCTGCCATTTTCTCGGCATTGATGCGTTGTCCGCGAGTTAAGTCTTTGAGTTTTTCGTAGGGCTTTTCGATGCCGTATCGACGCATTACGGTTTGTACTGGCTCTGCCAATACTTCCCAGTTTGCATCAAGGTCAGCAGCAATCGCAGCTTCATTCACTTCTAGTTTAGAAATGCCTTTAAGCGTTGATTGAATTGCGATGCTAGTGTGTCCGAATCCAACACCTAAGGTTCTTAATACCGTTGAGTCGGTTAGGTCACGCTGCCAGCGAGAGATTGGTAGCTTTTGCGATAGGTGCGTCATCATCGCGTTTGCCATGCCCATATTGCCTTCGGCATTTTCAAAATCAATCGGGTTAACTTTGTGTGGCATGGTTGATGAGCCAACTTCACCTGCAATCACCTTTTGCTTGAAGTAACCGATAGAAATGTAAGACCAAATGTCACGACAGAAGTCGATGATGATGGTGTTGTAACGCGTAGTCGCGTCAAACAACTCAGCGATGTAGTCGTGTGGCTCGATCTGAATCGTATAAGGGTTAAACGTTATGCCTAATGATTCGATAAAGTTCTGTGAGAATTTAGGCCAGTCGATATCTGGGTAGGCACTGTAATGTGCGTTGTAGTTGCCTACTGCGCCATTGATTTTACCGAGAATTTCTACTTCGGCAATTTGCTTGCGTTGGCGCTGTAAACGATACGCTACGTTTGCCATTTCTTTGCCTAATGTTGAAGGCGATGCTGTTTGTCCGTGGGTGCGACACAGCATAGGAATTTCAGCATTATCAAGGGCTAAGGTTCTAATTGCAGAATTTAGCTGATCAATTTCGTTTAGCATTACTGATCGTCCGCCTTTTAGCATTAGGGCGTGCGATAGGTTGTTGATGTCTTCAGAAGTACAAGCAAAGTGAATGAATTCTGTGACTGCGTTTAATTCTGCGTTATCTGCGATTTGATCTTTTAGATAATACTCAACTGCTTTCACGTCGTGATTGGTTGTGCGTTCAATATCTTTTATTTTCTGAGCTTCAGCTTCATTGAAGTTAGTCAGGATGGCTTCCAGATGTTGGTTAGCTGCATCCGAAAACGCAGGAACTTCAGCAATTGCTGGTTCATTCGCTAGCGCTTGTAACCAGCGAACTTCTACTAAAACGCGGTGTTTAATTAAGCCGTATTCACTAAAAAATTCACGTAGTGCGCTAGTTTTTGACGCATAACGACCGTCAACAGGGGAGAGTGCAGTTAAAGCAGATAGATTCATGTCTGTATTTTCTGTAATAAGGGGTGGGATAAAATAGAGATGGAGTATAACTGATGCTATTATCCATACAAGAGCATCTTTATCTGCGCTTTCAATCTGGTATGCTTACATAGACATGCAAGCTGATAATTATCAAACTATTCCTGCGGCGTTTTTTAATCTTTTGTATTTATATGTTTTAGATCAAAAAACCCCACCAATTTAGGATTATTTCTTGACCTTCTTGGCCAGTTAAGCGACGATACGGCGGTTTTTTAACGAGGAATATTATCAATATTTTTCTCGTTATTTCAGATTTTCTAATTTATGTGGAGAACATGAATCATGTCAGATTCTGATTCGAATACAGTCGATAAAAAGCGTAGACGCATGCTTATCGGTGCCACTGCAGCAGTTGGTGCAGTAGGTACAGCCGGTTTTGCAGCGCCACTTCTTATCTCCTGGATGCCGAGTGCAAGAGCCAAAGCAGCAGGCGCTCCTGTCGAAGTTAATATCAGTAAAATTGAGCCGGGACAGTTAGTTAGAGTTATCTGGCGTGGTAAACCTGTTTGGTTTATTCGTCGCTCAGAAGAGACTCTGGCAAACTTGCCAAGTAATAACTCATTACTTGCAGATCCTGATTCTAGTGTAGAAGCGCAGCAGCCATCTTATGCTAAGAACCTAAATCGATCGATAAAGCCAGAAGTACTGGTTTTGATCGGAATTTGTACACATCTAGGTTGTTCCCCAACATACAGACCAGAGCTTGCACCTGCAGATATGGGTCCTGACTGGAAGGGCGGATTCTATTGTCCTTGTCATGGTTCACGTTTTGATATGGCAGGTCGTGTATTTAAAAACGTTCCTGCGCCAACGAATCTTGTAGTACCACCTTACTATTTCAAAACTGATGATATAGTTCTGGTTGGTCAAGACGGAGGTGCTGCATAATGGCTGCAAAAGAAAAGTCTGAATTAAACGGTGTTTTAGGTTGGGTTGATGAACGTTTTCCATTGATGGAAACGTGGAAAGCTCATATGTCCGAGTACTATGCGCCTAAGAACTTTAATGTATGGTACTACTTTGGCGTTCTAGCCATGTTGGTTTTGGTTATTCAGATTGTATCTGGAATATTCCTGACCATGCATTACAAGCCTGATACAGAGCTTGCATTTACGTCTGTTGAATACATCATGCGTGATGTTCCGGGTGGCTGGTTTATACGTTATATGCATGCCACGGGTGCGTCGGCATTCTTCATTGTGGTGTATTTCCATATGTTCCGTGGCCTTATGTACGGTTCATACAAAGGCAAGCGTGAGCTTATCTGGCTGATCGGTATGGTTATATACCTCGCCCTCATGGCCGAAGCCTTTATGGGTTACTTGCTACCATGGGGTCAGATGTCATTCTGGGGTGCGCAGGTGATTATCAACCTGTTCAATACTATCCCATTTGTGGGTGAGGGTTTATCTCTCTGGATTCGTGGTGACTTTGTTATTTCTGATCCGACCTTGAATAGACTGTTTGCATTCCATGTTGCAGCGGTACCGTTAATTTTGGTTGCCTTGGTATTTGTTCATATTGTTGCACTTCATGCGGTTGGCTCTAATAACCCAGACGGTGTTGAGATCAAGAAACTTAAGAATGAAAAGGGTATACCGCTAGATGGTATTCCGTTCCATCCTTACTACACAGTGCATGATATTCCTGCAATCGTTGTGTTCTTGATGGTGTTTTTCTCGATTATTTTCTTCGCGCCTGAAATGGGTGGCTACTTCCTTGAATATGCGAACTTCGAGCCTGCAAATCCATTGAAAACACCTGAACATATCGCTCCGGTTTGGTACTTTACGCCATTCTATACAGTGCTACGTGCGGTTACGTTATCTCCGTTCATGGGTACTTTGGCGATGTTTGGTGCGATTATTATGTTGTTCTTGCTCCCTTGGTTAGATCGTAATCCGATTAAATCATGGCGCTACCGTAATACTGCACACATGCTTAACCTAGCTATCTTTGCTGCGGTATTTATCATCCTTGGTTACTTGGGTGTTAAAGCAGTTACTCCTGAGTTTAAGGAGATGGGTGTACGCATGACAGAAATTTACTTTATGTTCTTTGCGGTTATTTTTGTTCATAGTAATTCAACAAAACCAGGTCGTTATCTGGTTTGGTTTGTAATCTTGGCGGCAGCGGTTTTCTTAATCGACTTTATCCGTTATAACCCAGAAGATTCAATTAGTGCTGGCCAGATTATGTGGCAGTGGGTATGGCCAATTGGTTACTTAGCTTTAACCTTGTTACTTCCATACTTCATGAAAGGTTGTAACGCAGAGAAAGAAGTTCCAGAGAGGGTAACATCATGAGTAATAGTATTCGCAAATGGATATTTGTCTTATTAGTGCCAGCCTTGGTTGTCCTAATCCTTGGTAGTGTTGGTGGTGGAGCAGGTCATGGTGTGGCGCTTCAAAGTGCAAATATTGATATACATGACAAACAGAGCCTGCAAAATGGCGCTAAATACTATGTGAACTACTGCATGGGTTGTCATTCTCTTAAATTTAGCCGTTACAATCGTATGGCTGAAGATATGGGTCTTAATGAAGAGAATGGCTTAACTCCTGATGATGTTGCTACTTTGTTAAAAAAGAACATGATTTTCACTTATGATGAGGAAGGCAAGCAGGATCAAATAGGTTCTTTGATGAAAAGTGCTTATTCTCCTAAAGCTGCTGCAGAAGCATTTGGTACATCTGTACCGGATCTTTCATTGGTAGGTCGTTCTCGTGGTACAGACTGGATCTATTCTTATTTGAAAAGTTTCTATCTTGATTCATCTCGCCCAATGGGTGTGAATAACACTGTGTTTAAAGACGTTGGTATGCCTCATGTATTATGGGAGCTGCAAGGTTGGCAGGAAATGGAGCATGCTGAAGAAGGTGCTGAACACCATGGTGAGCCAAAATTGACTTTGTCTAAACCAGGTTCAATGTCACCAGGTGAGTACGATCAAGTAGTACGTGATCTTACTAACTTCCTGACTTACGTAGGTGAGCCAGCGCAATTATCAAGAAAGATGTACGGTGTATTTACATTATTATTCTTGTTACTACTGTTCGGTGTTTCCTGGATGTTAGAGAAGGAATACTGGAAAGATATTCACTAAAAGGAATAAAGATAATTGCAGAAAATACGGTTATCAATGGTATTTAATTTGCAAGGATTTTTATAGATTTTTAGTGTAGAATACTGGGCTGCTCAAATTGAGCAGCCTTTTTTATTTTATAGTCTTCATCTTGAAGTTTATTGAATAACACCCATATAGCTGTTGATAAATATTATCAGCAAGCAGGAGAATTAGATGTCATCAGTTGCAAATCGTCGTTCAGTAATGACCCTTTTTACTTTGCCGGATTGTCCGCATTGTCATAGCGTAAGAATCGTTTTGGCAGAAAAAGATATTCAGGCAGATATTATTGAAATGGACCCTAATAATAAACCTGAAGACCTAGCTGATCTTAATCCTTATAACTCAGCACCAACGTTGGTTGATAGAGAATTAGTTCTGTATGACTCACACGTTATTATGGAATACCTTGACGAGCGTTTTCCTCATCCACCATTAATGCCTGTTGATCCTGTATCAAGAGCGCATACACGCCTTACATTATTCCGTATCAAGAAAGATTGGTTATCACTGGTTGGTGATTTAGAGAGTGGCGAATCTGAGCGCATGGATACAGCTCGTGTCATCTTAAGAGAAAGCATGCTAGCGGCAGCAGAAGTTTTCGAAGTTAAAGACTACTTCCTAAGTAATGATTTCTCTTTGATTGATTGCACTATTGCTCCAATCCTTTGGCGTTTACCGAAGTATGGTATTGATTTGAATGGCCCAGAAGTTAAGCCAATCCATGATTATATGGATAGAGTTTTCTCTCGTGACTTATTCCAGGGTTCATTGACATTAGCAGAACAGTCAATTCGTCCTTAATTACTCGTTTAAAAAAGCCAGTTCGGTATATACCCCTGATATAGACGCTACAGTCGATATAGAAGAAGGCAATTTAAATAATGGAATTAACATCTAACAAACCTTATTTGCTTAGAGCAATTTATGAGTGGGTAGTAGATAACGATGCTACCCCTCATGTTGTATTGCATGCAGATAACCCTCTCGTAGAAGTTCCTCAGCAATTTGTTGAGAACGGTAAAATCGTCCTCAATGTTAGCCCTTCTGCAGCCAAAGACCTTTTAATAGATAATGATGGACTAAGCTTTAGTGCGCGTTTTGGCGGCAAGCCTTATTCGATCTTTTCACCTATCGGTGCTGTTTTAGCGCTTTATGCGAGTGAAACAAGTGAAGGTTTGTCATTTGATCCTGAAGAATTTGACGATAGCACTCCACCTGATGATGAGCCTCCCAAAACTCATTTGTCTGATGCGAGCTCGGATAAAGGTCCAGATAAAGCTAAATCCAAAGCCCCGAAAAAGAATGCTAAACGTCCAAGTTTGAAAGTCGTTAAGTAGTCACCGTTAAAAAGGTTTTGAAATGAAACTTTCAATGATAGCTGCGATGAGTCAAAACAGAGTTATTGGCTTAGATAATAAAATGCCTTGGCATCTGCCCGCTGACTTGCAATTTTTTAAAAAGACGACCTTAGGCAGCCCAATAATTATGGGGCGTAAAACCTATGATTCTATTGGTCGCCCACTCCCCGGAAGATTGAATATTATTCTAAGTCGAAATACTGATTTGGAAATAGAAGGGTGTACCGTCGTAAATACCTTGTCAGAGGCATTAGAAGCCGCTGAAGGGGTAGATGAAGTATTTATTACAGGTGGTGCACATCTCTATGAAAAGTTTTTGCAGGATGCAGATTGTCTCTATTTAACCCTGATAGATGCAGAATTTCAGGGAGATACTTTTTTTCCCGACTATACTCAATATGCATGGAAACAAATTGATCGAATCGATAATCCTGCGGATGAGAAAAATCCTTACCCATACTCATTCGTCACGCTAGAACGAATTAAAGATTAGTAAGGCAGTTCTTGATTAGGAGTCATAGTTGACCCTTAAGCAGATAAAGAATTGCTAATACCAATAGGTTAAAGTGAAGAATATATGAGTAGTACCCTTTTAATACTCAACGCCAAAATTGTGAATGAAAATTCAATCGTAGAATCTGATATTTATATCAGAGGTGGGCGCATTGAAAAAATAGCAAAAGATCTTTCATCAATGAAGGTCAGCAATGTTTTGGATGTTAAAGGCAAGCACGTAATGCCTGGCATGATCGATGACCAGGTTCATTTTCGTGAGCCTGGCTTAACCTACAAAGGCGGTATTAAAAGTGAATCACGTGCAGCCGTTGCTGGCGGCATAACCACTTTTTTTGATATGCCCGATAGTATTCCGAATGTACTTAATAGCGAAATATTAGAAAACAAAATGCAGTTAGCGGCAGAAAAATCTATTGCTAACTATTCGTTTTATCATGGTGCTTCTCACGATAACCTCGAAGATATTAAAATTATAGATCCGCAGGCTTGTTGCGGGCTTAAAGTGTTTATGGGTTCATCGAGCGGAAATATGTTGGTTGATGACGAGGATACGCTCAACGATATTTTTGCAAATACACCCATATTTCTAGCTGCTCATTGCGAAGATACGCCGACAATTATTGAGAATGAGGAAAATTATCGTCAAATTTATGGTGATGATATTCCGATTGAGTTTCATTCCAAGATTCGTAGTGAAGAAGCTTGTGTAAAATCATCAACACTCGCGATGAAATTAGCAAAAGCGCACAAAACACGCTTACATATTCTAAATATAACCACTGCCAAAGAAGCTGAAAAGCTCTCAGAGTTACCACTTGATGAAAAACTCATCACCGCAGAAGTATGTTGTCATTATTTAATGTTTTGTGACGAAGATTATGAAACCAAAGGCTCACTGATTAAGTGTAATCCTTCAATTAAAACCGCAGCTGATCGCGCTGCATTGATTCAAGCTTTATTAGATGGTCGTTTGGATATTATTGGTTCAGATCATGCCCCTCACACGCTAGAAGAAAAGCAAGGTAACTATTTTGATACTCCATCGGGAATGCCGATGGTGCAATATGCGTTACCGAGCCTATTAGAGCATTATCAAGATGGTATATTCTCTTTAGAGCTTATTGCTGCTAAAACGAGCCATGCCGTTGCAGACTTGTTCAATATAAAAGAACGAGGCTATATCCGTGAAGGATATTGGGCCGATTTAGTGGTTATTGATCTTGATAATGAATCAACTGTAAGTAATGACGATGTTATTTCAAAATGTGGCTGGACTCCATTCGATGGCTATGAATTCCGTTCCAGTGTGTATGCTACAGTAGTTAATGGTGAGCTCGTTTACGTCAATCAGAAAGTTAGAAATGGTACATTAGGTCAACGCATTGAATTTGATCGAGAATCACGAAGTTAATGATGCATCATTAATAAGCTTCTTATGTCCAATAAGATTCTTAAGAACGCATAAATATCCTGAAAAAAGTGCCTTAAAGGTGGGGGGTGACCTCTATCTAATTCTCATTTAAAAACATCGCTATAAAACAAGTTCAAGGCATTGTAGAATCAATCAAACTAGCTACCAAAAGACCCTTGATGAAAATCTCTCATAAGCTTCCATTTTTACTTTCTCTTATTATTCTTTTTAGTACTTTTACAACTAGCATTAACGCCGAAATGGTTATCCATCGTGGCAATGGCGCAGAGCCTGAAACGTTAGATATGCATAAATCTACTGGGGTTCCAGAAGCGAATATCCAGCGTGATTTATTCGAAGGATTAATTTCAGAAGCTGCCGATGGCTCATTAATACCGGGAGCAGCCGAAAGCTGGACTACATCAGAAGATGCAAAACTCTGGACCTTTAAACTTCGCCAAAACGGTAAATGGTCTGATGGTACTCAAGTTACCGCAAACGATTTTTTAAATGGTTTCCAGCGTGCCTTGTTGCCAGAAACAGCCTCAGAATATGCTTTCATTTTATGGCCGATTAAAAACGCAAAAGCGATCAGCAAAGGCGAGATTAAAGACATCAATGAATTAGGCGTTAAAGCTGTCGATGACTTTACCTTGGAAATAGCCTTAGAAAACCCGACGCCTTTTTTAACAGGATTACTCAGTCATCACATGGCTTATCCGGTACCTGTAGCGAAAATAAAAGAACACGGCAAAAAATGGACGCGCCCGGGTAATTTGATTTCAAATGGCCCTTACCAGCTTGCAGAATGGAAGCCACAATCAAAAATCATACTCACAAAAAACCCGTATTACCGTGATCATGATGCTATCAAGATAGACACCGTTTATTTTCATCCCATCGAGGATAAAGCGACTGAGTTAAAACGTTTTCGTGCTGATGAGCTAGACATCACCGATGATGTACCGTCTGATCAAATCGCATGGGTTAAGAAGAATCTGGGAGACGCTTTTCGTAATACGCCATATATTGGCACGTATTATTTAGCAATGAATCTGGAACAAGCGCCATTCAAAGATAATTTAGCCTTACGCAAAGCGCTGAGTTTTGCCATCGATAGAAATATTCTAACGGCTAAAGTCACTAAAGCGGGTGAACTACCGGGCTTGGGTTGGGTACCCCCAGGTATGAATGGTTACACATCTCAAACGATTCCTGAGCTTGCGCTGGAGAAAAAAGAGCGTGTTGCACTGGCTAAAAAATTGTATGAAGAAGCAGGGTATTCCAAAGATAAGCCCCTTGAGGTTGAGCTGCTTTATAACACCAGCGAAAACCACAAGAAAATCGCGATAGCATTATCGGCGATGTGGAAACAGACTTTGGGCGTAAAAGTGAGTCTGCGTAATGAAGAATGGAAAGTGTATTTGAATTCACGCTCACAGAAACAGTTCCAACTAATTCGATCAGGCTGGATTGGAGACTATAACGATGCCTCGAATTTTCTTGATTTATTTCGTTCGGATGTCGGCACAATCAATCCCTCAGGATATAAAAACCAAGACTACGATAAACTGTTAAAACAGGCTGAAATCGAAACAGATGCCAAGCAGCGTGCTGAATACATGCAAAATGCAGAAAAGCTATTACTGGCGGATATGCCGCTAATTCCCATTTATTATTACACTACCCAGCACTTGCTGAATCCTAAAATAAAAGGCTGGGAAGATAATGTGATGGATATTCATCCGACGCGTTATTTAGCTAAATAATTGCTCTAAAAAACAATGCTTTCATATTTTGCCAAACGTATCGCTTCGAGTATCCCCACACTATTTATCATAATAACCATCGCTTTTTTCATGATACGTTTGGCGCCGGGAGGACCATTCGATTCTGAGCGTCCAGTTCCCGCTGAAATAGCAGCAAATCTGGAAAAGGTCTATCACCTCAATGATCCATTGCCCGTTCAATATGGTTACTACTTATTGAATGTTCTCAAAGGAGATTTTGGACCTTCTTTTAAATACCATGACTTCACCGTAAGCGAGCTCATTGCTCAGGGTTTTCCCGTGAGTATTCAATTGGGCTTGTTGGCTATTTTACTGTCTTTAATGATTGGTGTTTTACTCGGTGTGATTGCGGCATTAAGACAGAACAGCGCGATAGATTATCTGGTGATGGGCTTGGCGATGACGGGAATTACCATTCCTAATTTTGTCATGGCGCCGATACTAATTTTGCTTTTCGGCGTATTCTGGGGGCTTTTGCCAACCAGTGGTTGGGGTGAATTAAAGCACATGGTATTGCCGGTGATTGTATTGAGTTTGCCACAGATAGCGACTGTCGCTCGCATGACACGAGCCAGTCTTATTGAAACCTTGAATATGCCTTATATTCGCACCGCCAAAGCCAAGGGTTTACCGACTCGATTGATACTCTCCAGACACGCTTCAAGAGCGACGTTATTGCCGATCTTATCCTGGTTGGGTCCAGCAACAGCCGCAATTATTACAGGTTCTGTGGTAGTGGAAACCATTTTTGGTTTGCCGGGAATAGGGCGTCACTTTATCAATGGGGCGCTCAATCGAGATTACACTTTGGTGATGGGTGTTGTGGTGTTCTACGGTTTTCTGATTATTCTGATGAATCTATTGGTTGATCTACTCTATGCTTGGCTTGATCCAAGGATTAAATACTAAGATGTCAGCGCTTATTCCAAATGAGATTATTGCAGATAACGCCGTTGTTGGTTTATCTCCATGGCAACAAGCATGGCGACGCTTATTGAATAATAAAGCGGCGGTCGTCAGCATCGTGCTTTTAGTCATCATCGCCGTTTTATGTATTTTTGGACCATTATTTAGTCCCTGGGAACTCGATTCTGTCGATTGGGATAATATGGGGACACCCCCCCACTTACAGTCACATCATTACTTTGGTACAGATTCTAACGGGCGAGATCTATTTGTTAGAACGCTAGAAGGTGGACGCATATCATTGATGGTAGGTTTATTGGCAACAGCCGTGAGCTTCATCATTGGCATCATCTACGGCTCTATCGCGGGTTACGCCGGTGGTAAAACAGATTCGATAATGATGCGCTTTGTTGATGTGTTGTATGCATTGCCCTTCATGTTTTTTGTTATCCTGCTGACGGTCTATTTTGGGCGCAGTATCTGGCTAATTTTCATTGCGATAGGCGCGGTTGAATGGCTCACCATGGCGCGTATTGTTCGTGGCCAGACCTTATCACTCAAACAACGTTCATTTGTCGAGGCGGCCCGAGTAACGGGTGCGAGTCATTACTCGATTATCAAAAGACATATCATTCCCAATACGCTTGGGCCAGTGATTGTTTATGCCACATTGACTGTGCCTCAGGTGATTCTCTTTGAATCCTTCCTCAGCTTTTTAGGGCTTGGGGTACAAGAACCCATGTCGAGTTGGGGAGTGCTTATCGCTGAAGGTGCGCAACAAATGGAGTCAGCGCCGTGGATGGTGTTATCGCCAGCAATTATGTTGGCAGTCACATTGTTTTGTTTGAATTTTATCGGCGACGGTCTGCGTGATGCGCTAGACCCAAAAGATAGGTAGAACGATTATGATGCTTACCATCGAAAACCTTCGCGTCGACTTTACGGTAGATTCGGGTATTCAGAGAAAGCAAACGCTTCAAGCGGTTAGAGGAGTTTCACTCGAGTTAGATCAGGGAGAAAACGTTGCAATAGTGGGAGAATCTGGCTCAGGTAAAAGCCAGCTGTTTAATGCTTTGATGGGATTACTACCACCAAATGGAAGTGCCCACGGCTCGGTTAGCTTTAATCAACAAGCACTGCTAAATCAGTCTGATAAATCGCTAAATAAAATTCGTGGAAAAGAAATCGGCATGATTTTCCAGGACCCAATGACGGCGTTGAATCCTTATCTGCGCATTGGCAAACAACTCACCGAAGTATTGGAAGTGCACGAAGGCGCAAATTTTAATAAAGAATCTGCCAAACGCAGAGCTATCGAAATGCTCGATAGAGTGAAAATTAAAGACCCTGAGCAACGTTTCAATAGCTATCCGCATGAATTGTCGGGTGGCATGCGCCAACGCGTTGTGATTGCAATGGCTTTGTTATGTAAGCCTAAACTCATTATTGCGGATGAACCAACCACTGCGCTTGATGTGACGGTCCAGACTGAAATCATTCGGTTGCTAAAAGATATCTACCGAAAAGAGAGAACCAGTATCGTGTTAATCACTCATGATTTGCCATTGGTTGCTGGTTTGTGTGATCGCATTATCGTGATGTATGCAGGCAAAATAGTCGAAACCGGAACGGTTGATGAGATCTTCTATAAAGCTCAGCATCCCTATACGCAAGCGTTGCTTGCGGCTACACCGACCAATACAGAGAAAAGCGGTAAAATGCTAGCCATAGATGGGCAACCACCTGATCCATTAAATCTTCCTGCTGGCTGCGCCTTTTCTCCGCGTTGCGCTTTTGTGGAAGAGCGTTGTAAAACAGAGTCTCCTCCCGAGAGAAAAATCGATGCTGGTCATTTGGTGAGTTGTTTTCGGGAGAATAATTAATGTCTACACTATCTTCGCCCTCTTCGCCCTCTTCGCCTTCACAAGCTTCAGCATTACTCTCCGTTGAAAACCTCAGTGTTGTGTTCAATCAAGGTGTAAAAAAAGGCCCGAATCAGGAAATACAGGCACTTAGCGATATCTCCTTCGAACTTGTCGAGGGGGAAGTGTTAGGCGTGGTGGGTGAGTCAGGCTGTGGGAAATCAACGCTTGCCAGAGCGATCTTGCAGTTACAAGCGATAACATCTGGACAGGTTCTCTGGCAAGGTGAGGATTTAACGAAAAATACAAACGATCAGAATAAAGCGATGCGCGAGCATATTCAGCTTATCTTTCAAGACCCGTTAGATGCGTTAAACCCCCGGATGACAGTCGCACAAATAATCGCAGAGCCCCTGTATAACCTGAAGCCAGAACTGTCGAAGCAAGAAATACAAAACAGAGTGGTAGAGTTAATGCTGGCAATGGGCTTGCAAGAACAGCAAAAAAATCGCTATCCACATGAATTTTCGGGCGGCCAATGTCAACGTATTGGCATTGCCAGAGCCATGATTCTTAACCCTAAACTGTTGATTTGCGATGAGCCTGTTAGCGCGCTGGATGTCTCTATTCAGGCGCAAATCATTAATCTGTTAATGGATTTGAAGAGTCGTACAGGTATGAGTATGATCTTCATTTCGCATGATTTGAGTATTGTTAGGCAAGTCTGTGATCGTGTTTTAGTGTTATATAAAGGGCAGGTAGTCGAAACAGGAAATGCTTCGGATATCTATGAAAACCCGCAACACGCTTATACGCAGAAACTACTAGATTCTATTCCATTAGCAGACCCTGCAATGGAAAGAAAACGAATCGGTTAGATTGGATTCAAACAAATAAAAACAGGCTATAAGTAGGGGGGTGACCTCCATTAAAGGTAATAGACCATAATGAAAAATTTAAAAATCGGATTGGCATTAGGAAGTGGCTCTTCACGTGGCTGGTCACACATCGGTGTTATCAATGCTTTGACTAAACATGGTATTGAGCCTGATATCGTTTGTGGTACATCTATTGGTGCTTTGGTTGGCGCATCTTATGTTAACGGAAGGCTTGATAGGCTTGAGAAATGGGCAACTTCGTTGACAAAATTTGAATCAGCCAAATTGTATGAGATCAATTCATCGTTAAATGGTTTTGTAAATACCAAAAGACTACATATGTTAATGATAGATCTAGTCGCTGAAGAGTCTACTTTAATCAAACAGCTCCCTAAAAAATTCGCCACCATTGCAACTGATTTAGACAGTGGACGTGAAATTTGGTTAAAAAAAGGTTCGGTGCTAGAAGCAGTGTGGTCATCAATTTCATTGCCTGGTCTGTTTCCTGCGGTTCGTAAAAATGATCAATGGTTAGTCGATGGTGGTTTGGTAAATCCTGTGCCTGTTTCAACATGTCGCGCTTTGGGCGCAGATTTGGTGATTGCTGTTAACCTGAATGGCGATTTACTAGGGCGACATATGAGGAAAACTAATCTTGAAAATCTGGAATCTGAAGAATTAAAGATTCAAGAATTAAAAGATAAGCAACTACAACAAGCGAATAACTCTCCTGGTTTTGCCAATAAATTTGCTAGCCTAATTGAGGGTTACACACCGTCATTCTTTTCAACCAAAAAAGATAAAGAAAGCTCTCCCTCGTTATTTGAAACGATCGCAAGTTCAGTCAATATTACTCAAGACAGAATCACTAAAAGCAGAATGGTGGGTGATCCTCCTGAAATTATCATTACACCGCACTTGGCTCACATTGGTATCATTGAATTATATAGAGCTAAAGAAGCGATTGCAGAGGGTGAAAGAGCGGTTAATAATATGTTGCCCGAGATTAAAAGAGTCCTGGGGTTAGATTAGGTAAATAGGCTCATTTACTGCGTTTTATCGTAAAATTTGAGCAAAAATTTCATATCAATAAGAATTCTCTTGTGCAGCGCAGCAATTAGAGTATAGTCATATTCTAATTAATCCTGAAGTGTAATAAGTAAGATGACAAATAATAAGCCAAAAACAAACATCAATTCGAATCTAAATAAGTCAGTAGCGCAGCAGTCGCTTGAGTTATCAACGTCTGTTCCAGAAGTGATAGCGCATCGCCTAAGTCAGTTTATGTTTGCCGGATATCAGCCAAATGAAGAACATCATGAAGAATTTAATCTTATGTGGTCAGAAAAATCTGATGCATTTGTTGAATCCTGGCAAGCTATGGCCGATCAAGCCAGTATAGTTAACCAAGAAATCTATTCATCAATGGTAAAAGCCATGTTTACACCTTGGTGGGAAATGAACAAACTTGAAATTTGTACCCCTAAAAAGATGAATATGGCAGCGTTGAGTATCATCAACAAAGGCTTAGAGCCAATACACGCAAAAACAACGTCTAATGCGAAACGCCTTAAAAAAAGATAACAAATAGTTTATCTAACATTCGATTTATAAAAGCTTATGACTAGATTGTCCCGTCAGGAGAACTAGTTTTAAACTTTGGCTTAGATTAAGCTGTCTATTCTACAAAACAAACTGCCTTAACTCTCTTAACTGGGTTAAACAGAATGTCAGGTATAACTAGGTAGCAATTTATGGCCACTTTACTTGAACAAGTCCGCGCCTGCAGACTCTGCGAAAAAGATTTGAAGCACGGCGTTCGGCCTGTTTTACAAGTCAGTGAAAACGCTAAAATTCTGATTGCCGGACAAGCTCCAGGTTCAAAAGTACATGCCTCAGGTATTCCTTTCGATGACCCAAGCGGAGATCGCTTGCGTGATTGGATGGGGATTGATCGCGAAACCTTTTACGATTCAGAAAAAATTAGTATTTTACCCATGGCATTCTGTTATCCGGGTAAAGGTAAATCTGGCGACCTTCCTCCTCGTCCTATTTGTGCAGAAACATGGCGTGAGAAACTTTTGTCATCCATGACAGATATACAACTTACACTCGTTATAGGGCAATATGCCTTGGCCTGGCATTTAGAAAAGCCAGAAAAGAATCTGACTGAAACGGTTAAAAACTGGGCAGCGTATGGCGAGCAGACTATTCCCCTTCCGCATCCAAGTCCGCGTAACAATATCTGGTTAAAAAAGAATCAATGGTTTGAGACTGAAGTTTTGCCAGAGTTGCGGGTTCGGGTACAAAAAGCACTAAAGTAAACCTATTAAATGCACTTGATCTAAGTCAGCAAAATCTCCTATTCACAACCATTCCAGCCATCTCAGGCTTATAATAAAAGTGAAATAACCTGTAGGAGATAATCATGGATATCGAATTCAAAAAGAAATTAGAAGCCGCAGAAGAAGCGATCGACCGTCTCGAAGATAAGATTGAAAATAAAGTCGAAGACATTACGGATGATCTGGCAGATGATGCTCGTGAACTTTGGGTAGATTTAAAAAAGAGTTTTTCTGGTGTTAAAGGAAAGCTAAAGGATGCTGTTACTAATTTGGATCAAGTCGGAGATGAAGCTAAGTTACAAGTCCATCTAGGTACAATGGAAGCATTCGATAAAATGGAAGGCGTGAAAGAAACGCTGGAAGATTTTACCCAGAAAATTTCAAATAAAGCACATACCGAAATTGATACAGCAAAACTGCGTGCGCACTTAGCAGAAATGGAAGCAGAAGATTTCATGGAAACCAAAGGCGCAAAGATAAGCAAAGATTTAAATGAATCTGGCGACAAAGTAAAAGATGCCACGGTCAAAGCGGCTGGTGACGTAAAAGATTACTTTGATAAATTACTGGAAGATATCAGTAAGAGCGCTTGATCGTTCAGATAGTGATAGTAATAAAGGCTGACACATTCAAGTGTCAGTCTTTTAAAATATGCCCTAAAGTAGGGGGGTGACCTATATATCGCTTAAATTTGCTATATCTTCCATCGCTGTTGCTAAAGCAAAATCCTTATCAGTAATGCCACCAGCATCATGTGTCGTTAAATCTACTTTCACGGTTTTATACACATTAAACCATTCTGGGTGATGGTTATCGCGCTCAGCAATCATTGCTGCCTGGGTCATAAACCCAAAAGCCTGTATGAAGTTTTTAAACACAAATTCGCGATGGAGTTTCTGTTCTTTTAATTGCCACTGATTATGACTATTCAGGAATTCTTGAATCTGTTGATCTGTCGCTTTACTGGTGCTCATAAAAACTCCTTAAAAGTAGGGGGGGTGACCTTCTTAAGCTCATTAAGAGCAAAGAAAGTCCATCGTAGATTGCAGAATAAATCGTTGATGTTCAATGCTTGAATTTTTTATGTTTCTTATTACCTTGTACAAAAATGATGTTTATCGTTCCACGCTCGCCATTTTCAAACCTGCGAATATAAGCATGGCTCCGGCTGATTTGTTGATGATTTTTATCGCAAGCGGTTTTAGTCCAACACTCATGGATTTCCATCCCAGATAGGCGTAAAGGCTATAACAGACTATATCCAGGAGGAATGTGATTGCACATAAAATCAGTAATTGAGGAATGATGGCTTGCTCAATATTGATAAATTGAGGCAGTAACGCCGAGAAATAAAGCAGTGCTTTAGGGTTAGAAAACTCAATGATAAACCCCCGAAAAAATACCCGGTGATGACGTCCTACCTGTTTTTCTTCTGGCTTGATAGAAAGTGGCCCTGAACGACTTAGTAATGCGCTGAGACCTAGATATAACAAATACGCTACACCGATCCATTTAATCACTGAAAACAGGGTGCTGGAGGCTACAATTAGAGCCGCAATACCGGTTGCGGATAATACGAAGTAAACAATATTAGCAGCGGCAATTCCTAAAATCACAAACAGAGATCGTTTGAATCCATTGGATGCGGCTTCAGCTGTAACTGCAATCGCAGCTGGCCCGGGAGAAAGTACCACAACAAAGGTAGTGAGGAAGAAAAGTATTAATGTATCAAGGGGGATAATCATTTTTTCATTCTCATTTATTAGCTCTTATATTAACGTTTTTTTGTATCATTAAGCCATTAACTTGAGGGCAAAATAGGGCGTTATATTAAGCATGATAATCGCGATTTTATAATGGGCTAGATAGTTCATATACAAGTCTTGAAGCTTGTTTTTATCTAAACCCATAAGGCGACTGTGTATGGTGCTTATGAGATCTTTTAAAACGATCAGTAAGATCGTGGTAGCTATCAAAAATCCCATATTGATGACGGAGCACCAGCCGAAAAACGCGGTTAATTGTTCTATGTTGAACATTTTCTTTTTACCTGTTTCGTTTAGACAGTTTAGTTTGCACAGTTTAGTTTATACCGTTTAGTTTACACAGTTTCGTTTACACAGCTGGCAATCATATTAGTGAGTGCATCTGTTTTTATAAGTTTTTACTGGCCTCTTCATTAGATGAAAGACAGGTATCTAGATCCTTAATAATGCCATCGTCAATACCATATACCCAACCATGAACGGTTAATTCGGCACCATTCTTCCATGCTTTCTTAACAATGGTGGTGTTAGCGACATTCTTAACCTGTTCGATGACGTTTAATTCACAAAGTCGGTCTACTTTTTCATGTTCATCAAGGCCATCTAATGCACCTTTATGAAACCGTTGGACATCTTCAATATGGCGCAACCAGTTATCGATAAGGCCATAGCTTTTGTTATCCATCGCTGCTTTTATTCCACCACAACCATAGTGACCTACGACAATGATATGTTTCACTTTTAGCACGTCGACCGCAAACTGGATGACTGACAAGCAGTTTAGATCGGTATGTACCACCACGTTGGCGATGTTTCGATGTACGAATACTTCACCCGGCGGCAAGTTGATAATTTCATTGGCTGGAACGCGGCTATCAGAACAACCAATCCATAAAATTTCAGGTGCTTGTTGTTTGGATAATGATGAGAAAAACTCTGGGTCTTTTCTCTTTATGGAATTTGCCCATTTCAGGTTGTTTTCAAATAAGTGGTTTAAGTTTTTCAAGCGAATATTACCGTGTTTTAGTTATGTAAAATGTTGAGGTTAATATAGTCGTGTTTTTACAATGAAGCGAATTGAGGTTTGATTGATCAGCGTTAAATTTAATTAATAGCTTAGTAATTAGGAATGGTATTCATAACCACTGCCCAGCAATTTAACACAATGATGATTAGCAGAAATAAATTACCTACTTTTTTACTCAATGAAACAATTAAAATTACAGCCACTAGTTGTAATAACTTTCCTATCAAGACCCCAATGTAAAGCCCCAGATTGTCGATTAGCCATGCTACTACATTATTGGCTTCAGCTTCAGAGCTTAGTTTACTGACAAAATATAAAGTGGTGAGATAGTCGAAAATTATGGTGATAATCAAAATTGCCCACCAAACACGGTATCTTTTTAAAGAGAATAATAGGTTTTCTTTTAAGTTTATGTCTGATCCTAAAATTTCCATATTACTGACTTATATAGTGATGACTCATGTAGTGCTCTGATTATAAGTGGCCTACTTTACCGTAAAGGATGAAAATTGCTGCACCAATAGACGCGATAATGCTGATTGATATTATCAGTGTTTTCTTTATTTTATCTTTGCGAAATTCTTTATCTAATATTTTTCTTTGTTCTTCATTCATTGGGCAATGCCTTGGGTTTTGTATTGAGCGGTTTATATAATTTCTGAGGTTTCTTTTTCATCATGGTAGAAACTGTAGAATAGGGCGTACTCTATCAAAAAAGGTTTTTCATGTCTTTTCAAAACCAAACAGCTTTGTCTTATCATACAGTTATGCAGAAACCATTCTGGATTTTCGATATGGACGGGACTTTAACAATCGCACAACATGACTTTGATGCTATTCGGGAAGAGTTGGGATTGCCGGAAGGTTTACCGATTCTAGAGTCCTTAGAAAAGTTACCAACTGCCAAATCCAAACCATTGCATGAAAAACTGAATCAGATAGAACTAGAAATTGCACATCAATCAAAACCCGCTGAAGGTGCCGCAGATTTGCTGGAAACCTTATTGCAGAATGGTTCGAAGCTGGGTTTGCTTACCCGCAATAACGCTTTGAATATAGAAGTCACTCTAAAAGCTGCTGGTTTGTTCGAATACTTTGAATCTGAAAATCTGCTCAGTCGAGATTGTATAAACCCTAAACCTGCACCCGATGGCATTAATAAGCTGCTCTCAAATTGGCGGGCTAGTTCACAAGATGCGGTGATGGTGGGAGATCATTTACACGATTTACTGGCAGGACGAAATGCGCAAGCGCTCACGCTCTATGTAGATCAGCAGGGTAAATTCCCATTTAAAGATCATGCCGATATTTGTATTCAGTCTCTATCAGCTTTAAAAATGACGTAACTCATACAAAGCGCTATTGATAAATACACCCCCCTACTTTTAGGTGTTTTCTTGGACCTGTACCTTTAAGCGATAATCAAAGTTAAACCAAGTAATACGGGTGTCAAAATAGTCATTGCAACATTCATACCTAATAACGGTTCGACATTAGAATATTGCTGCTGTCTTATTTCATCTACATGAGAATGTAATCCACGAAAAACCTTGATACTCGTAAATAGGGGGAGTATTGAAATCAATGCCAGTACAGGTAATACACCCAACCCGACGAGAATAATGATAGTCATAGCTGTAATAACTGAGATGACCAAATAAAGCGTTAAGCTATTCTCAATGCCATAAACAATCGGGAAATGACGGCGACCAACGGTTTTATCGGCTTTAATATCGGGTAACTGATTCAGCAATAATAGATTACTTACCAGAAAAAATGGAATCAAAGAAATCAGCAATACATTCCATGAAAAAGCGCCGCTTAATATTAAAAATGTTCCTGCAATCATTAATGGCCCGAAAGCCAGGCCTGGCGCAATCAAGCATAAAAATGGGCTACGGTTTAACCACTGCGTATAGCTAACGATAATTGCTATGCCAAATAGCCCAAAAGGTAGTATACTCGGACCGTATTCTATAATAAAAAATAGGCCAACCAATATGGTAATGGTCAATGACACAAGTGCACTAGATAGAACAAATGGGGAAGAATTGGGGTTATCAATTAATGCGCCACTGCCACCACTGAATGGGGTTTTTTCAGTCAGTGCGTCCAATCCACTTTTGAAGTCGTAATACTCATTAAAGCTATTTACGCTGATATGAGCTGCCAATGCTCCGAGGGCTACCAGCAGCAAATCGATGACTTGAAAGGATGAGCGGTTGTATAAAACCGTCGAATAGGAAAGGAAAATACTGCTAAATGTTAGTGCTAAAAACGGCAAACGCATTGATCTTAAAAGAGTTTTTATGCTGACCTCACTCATATAATGATTATTATATTTAGGGTAAAAAAGTGTTAGAATACAAATAGCAGAAATTTGCACACAAAAGCTTTGTGATTAATTTCTAACCAACTTAGATAAGTATTTTAAACTACACTTGTTTAACAAACCACTAACAGAGATAACAATGATGAGCTTTGATCTAAATCAATTTATATGTTTCAACTTTTACAACGGCTGGCGAGAGATTACCGGGTTTTACAAAGATACTTTAGGTATGGATGTAACGCCCCAAAAAGTTTATGTATTAGAAATTCTTGATACCAAAGAAAAACTAACCATGAATGAACTATCGAAAAAAATGAATCTGGATAGTTCTGCGGTATCTACGCTTATTTCTAGAATGGAAAAGAAAGAGCTAGTGAAACGTACTCACGGAACAAAAGACAGACGAACTGTGTATGTACAACTTACGGCTGAAGGTGCCAAAGTAAGAGATACCTTACGCGAAAACTTCGGTACGTTAACAGACAATATTAATGAAAATATTTCTGAAGAAGACATCAATAAGCTTCAAGAAATTGTCGGAAAAATCACAGAAAATCATAAAAAACTAATGGATCAGTCTTAATTCGATCTGTTAAATAAATACAATCATTGTTCATTCACAGGCTCTTTTTAGAGCCTGTTTAGTGTTGATAATGTTCTAATCCTTATTTATGAGTGTTTGCTAACTACTCAGTATGTGTTTCTGTAAGTACTTTGTCTCTAAGCTTTAACGACCTCCGGTAACTTCAATAAAAGTACCTGTGGTATAGCTCGATTCATCTGACACTAACCAGGCAATAGCAGCAGCCACTTCCTCAGCTTCTCCACCGCGTTTCAATGGAATATTCTGTTTAATTCTATCGACTCGATTGGGCTCACCGCCATCTCTATGAATATCGGTATAGATTACTCCCGGCCTAACGCCATTTACACGAATACCCTCATCAGCCAATTCAGTGGCTAATCCTAGGGTTAGTGAGTCAATAGCCCCTTTTGATGCCGCATAGTCGACATACTCGCCGCCAGAACCTAATCGCGCCGCAGCTGAAGATACATTCACAATAGTGCCACCTTTGCCTCCATGTTTTGAAGACATGCGTTTAATCGCTTCTCGTGAACAGATGAAGTAGCTGGTAACGTTGGTGGTTAATATTTTATTGATTCTATCGGCGTCTAAATCTTCTACTCGACATTGTTGCATGAGAATCCCAGCATTATTGATAAGCGTGTTTAGTGATCCAAACTCTAAATCGATAATGTCAAAGAGATGAGCAACATCCTCTTCCCTGGAAACATCTGCTTTCACAGCAATAGCCAAACGTCCGTGTTTGCGGACTTCATCAACAACTCGCTTGGCGGCTTCTTCATCCTTAAGATAATTTACACAGATATCATAGCCGTCTTTTGCCAGGCGAATGGCTGTTGCTGCGCCTATGCCGCGACTTGATCCAGTTATTAAAGCAACCTTGCTCATTTTTCCCTCATATACTTTTTATTTCTGTTTGTTTTGTTTAGCTTTGAATTAAGAATAGTTTAAAAAAGGCTTAAAAGTAGGGGGGTGACAATAATAGTTATCATTAAATCAAAAACACCGATTATTTTGGCACGCAGTGACATTTGCATCTATCCTTTTAAAAAACCAATAAATGGGAGATTCAAATGGCTTGTCAATATTTCGCACCCTGTGATCATGGGGCCGATAGTTTTACTATCGCAATTCCTAAAGTAACTTTTGGTAGAGGAACGCTGGCTGAAGTCGGCGAGCGCGCTCAATCATTAAAAATGTCCAATGTTGCGTTATTCACTGATGCTTTTTTAAAAGATGGGCCTTATGTTGAAACGGTAACTAACTCTCTTAAAAAAGCCGGGATTGATTACCAGATTTTCTCTGATATCCGTATCGAGCCAGATGATGTGTGTGTTGATGATGCGGCGAAATTTCTAACCGCTCATAATTTTGACGGGATGATTTCTGTGGGTGGTGGTTCTGTCATTGATGTGGCGAAAGCTGCAATGGTTTGCGCGAAGTTTCCTGCTCCTGTGCGTGATTACTTTGCACCACCTGTGGGTGAGGGTAAGCCGATACCAGGGCCATTATTACCGCATATCGCTTGCCCAACGACTGCGGGTACGGGTTCTGAATGTACGTCGATTTCGGTAATCCGAATTCGTGAACTTAATACCAAATTTGTTTTTGCCAGCCCGTATATGTTACCCGATCAGGCTGTTATTGATCCGACCTGTTGTGAGTCTCTCACACCTAAAGCAGTTGCATCTACTGGCTTTGATTTACTCAGTCATGCACTCGAATGTTATACCGCAAGAGCTTATACACAATGGGACAAGGTTAAAAACCCGAATGCGCGACCACTCACTCAGGGAGCAAACCCCTGGAGCGATCTGGCGGCTACTCAGGCCTTAAAAATTGCAGGTGAATACTTGGTCCGTGGAGTTACGGATGCGAGTGATCATGAAGCCAGAGATCAACTCATGTGGGGTGCATCATTAGCTGGTATGGCTTTTGGTAATTCAGGAACACATTTACCGCATGCGCTGTCTTATGGTGTAACCCATTTAATGCATGACATCACCACCGAAGGTTATGATGTTAAATCACCATTCGTTCCACACGGTATCAGCGTGATTGTTACCGCTCCTGCGACTTTCAGATATACCGCCGAAGCAACACCAGAAAGACATCTGGAAGCTGCTGCATTTTTGCAGGCAGATCAAAAAGGAGCTACGACCGCAGATGCGGGAGAGGTGGTATCTAAACGCATCATCGAATTGATGCGCGGCACGAATATTCCTAACGGTTTAAGTGGCGTGGGTTTTGCTGAAAACGATGTGACACGATTGGCTGAATCTTCAATTCGTCAAGGGCGTGCGATCGCTAATGCACCGAGAGAAAGTAACCTCGTTGATCTTGAAAACATTTACCGTGACGCAATCAGTTATTGGTAAAAAAAGTCCTGAAAGTAGGGGGGTGTATTATTTTATAAACAAATAATAGATTCCCTTATTCTTACATCGTTACAATATCAGCACTATATGCTTTCTTTGCTTTCAGAGAGCAAAAGACTCGAATTCAGACCTAGTTCAGTGAGTAACACTTAAAATACTCAGATTGTCAGAACAACCAAAGCTCCAGAAATATAAGAAATATAATAATAACAACAACAAGGTATTCAACGTGAACAAACAGAGATTAGGTCGTCTTTCAATTCTTTTTCTATCTGCAGTTATGTTGAATGCTTGCGAATTATCTTATGAAAGTACGTCACCAAATGACGTTGAGCCAACTGAAGCCGGGGCTGCAAAATCAAAGGCAGAAACACACAAGTCAGCATCTAAATCCATAAGCAATCAACCGTTATCGCTTATATGGAACAACGGTGAAAAGCGAATCCCTGATGATGTACGTCTATCAGACCCGTCTTCTTCTATGTCTTTTGTTGGTGGGAAAATGGTTAAGGATGATGATATTCCCTTAATCGATTATCTGGCTAAAAATGGAAAAATAGAATTCAGAAAGGGTAAGGACTTCTTTCCTGAGTGGGCGATAGATATCGATGCTGAAAACCTAAAACCCGATTCTATTATTCGCTTAAGTAACCAAACGGCGACACTACAAATAACACCAGCAGGAGAAAAACTGCCTAAATCGACTTTTTTAAGGAATACCAATGGGGTAATAACAACAGGCAAGTTATCCAACTTGGGAATGACCATTCACGTTGATGTTAAAACGGGTGATGCAAAGGACGGTATTTATCGTGTTCAAGGGAAATCATTCGCAACCATAGGAGATATTCGTGTTAAGGATGGAAAGCTTGATGCGAGTTACGACAGTTTTCGCACACTGGATCTTATTACTAGAGATTACCTTAAACAAAAAATAGGTGTTTCGGCATTAAGTTTGAAACACGTTCAATTCAGCAGTGATAAAAACGCCAAAGGTAAAAGTGAAGGCGTAGCAGGATTGCTGGTTTTCAGTCACAAAACGGCAGAAAAAGAACCTGTACTCACACGCGTGCACATGCTTAAACAAGCCGATGGGTGGGTCGCTGATAGAATACTGACGCCAACAGAGCTGATCCACGTTTCTAGAAAGGGCAAAAAGCGAGAAACGGACCAAATGAAAGTGGCAACGTATGAGAAAGTCGAACGTTTTCTTGAAGAGAAAAAACTCTACAATCACATTGATTCAAGCATTCGTTGCAGAAGCACAAAAGAGATCGGCTTATGCACAGCCAATATTACGGTATTAGAAAACAACGAAAAGACGTGTACGCGAAAGGCTTACCTCTTTAACAAAGCAAAGGAATGGGAGTTTAGCAAAGAAGTCAGTCCAGACCTTAAAATTGATTACAAAACTAAAAAGCTGGTTAAAGATAAGAGAAAGGCTAAAAATCTAAAAGAATATATTCTTAATGAATCTATGGGTTTGATGTTTGGTAAATGCTCGATGTTTTAGGCAAGGGTTGATCGAATCGATTTTTGAAAAAACAGCCTTAAAGTGGGGGGGTGTGTTCAAGTATTTTCCAGGCATTACCATCTGGCTCAACCTGATGTTTAGCCCATTCTAAAAACTCGGTACGGGTTGAATAACCCGAGCTACGTTTGTTTTTCCCTGCGATGACTTTATATATCACGATATCTTTATCTGGATCTTTACTTTTAGAGCCTTCAGCAATACCAGAAGATTCATCCACTATTTGGCGTACCGTCCAGTTTTCGCCATGCGTCGCGCTGCTGTAATAACTGCCTACGATCATTTTCTTTGGATCAAAAGATGCCTGCTGCGATTTTTTAGTCGCGAGGTTATAGATTCGAATCAAATCATATTCACTGACATCAATGAATGAATCTATTTCACTCAGTGCATAGACGAAATCTTCGTGTGTTATTGATGGAATCACTTCAGTGCTAGCGTTAGGGGGTGTAACCTGATTCTGTTTACGATGTAAAAAAACCGGATATCTTCGCCATGCAAATGGGTAGTTGAATAAAATACCAATAAGCAGAATCACGATAACATTGAGTAGAATAGGGGTGAGAATAAACTGATAGCCCAAATCATGAGTCGCGCTTCCACCAATCACCGCAGATAGCGCAGTCGCACCGCCGGGGGGATGAATACACTTGAGGTAATACATTGCACCAATTGCCAAACCCACAGCCAGACTAGCGGCAATTAAGTCATTAGGTATCAATTTGGCACAGCTAACCCCAATCAATGCAGAGATTAAATGCCCACCCAAAACTGGCCAGGGTTGAGATAACGGTCCGTGTGGAACGGCAAACAGTAATACCGCAGAAGCGCCCATCGAAGCAATGATCAGCGCAGCGCTGTTTATGCCGCCACTGCCACTAAGCATCGATTGGCTAATGATAATAATGAAGAAAATAGCGGTAAATCCGCCAATTGCGGATACGACTTTCTCAATGTGGCTGACGGGGGACAGAGCAATTCCGAAGAATGATTTCAGTTTGGTCATTTACTCACTTTTAAAGTTGATGAGTTTACTTTCATCAAAAACCAACTTATCAATTTTTAAATAGGCTACACGTTCTTCGCTTGAGATGGCGGCTTGCATCACGCCTTTAATTGCTAACAATTCTTCAGTTGTTTTATCGATATTCTTTAACGCGTTTGAATTTAATTTAAAAACCTGGCTCTTGAAAAAGTCCGGCTTTGGTAAGCTTATCGCCACGATTAAAAATGCAATAGCAACAATAGCGCCAAAAATAAACACACCCGAAATGCCCCAGGACTGCATCACTAAACCACCGACTGTGCCTCCGAAGAAGATACCTAAAAACTGAGCGCTGGAATATACCCCCATAGCAGTACCTTTGGTGCTGACATCAGAGTATTTCGCTACCAGTGATGGTTGCACGGCTTCAAGAAAGTTAAAACCAATAAAGAATAATAAAAAGGCAAACATTAAAGGGTAAAAACTAGTCTGGCTAATACCTAATAAGCCTTGAGAAAGCACCAGTAAAACCACGGCAATAACAAACATTACTTTAATCTTTCGATATTTCTCTGCAATGATAATCATCGGTAATGAAAAGATGATTGAAATCACAAGTACCGGCAGATAAATCTTCCAGTGCTGGGTCGTTTCAAGATGAAGATAATCTCTGAATATCAGAGGTAGAACGGTAAAGTTAGCAGTCATCAAAAGGTGCAATAAAAACACGCTTAGATTCATGCGTAATAGGGTACTTTGCTGTAATACCGGCTTTATAAAATCACCAATAATTCCGGCATCACGATGTGTTTTTGTCAGCTTCGGTGTTGGTACAACAAATTGAATTAACAGTATGCCAATAATAGCGAGCACTGCAGTTACCCAGAATACGCCCGAAAGCCCTGCAATCTGGCTAATCAAAGGCCCCACGACCATCGCTACTGCAAAGGCTATACCGATACTCATGCCGATAAATGCCATGACTTTTGCACGGTGATCTTCACGACTTAAATCAGCGGCTAAAGCCATTGTTGTGGCTGCAATCGCGCCACTGCCTTGAATCGCACGAGCTAAAATGATGATATAGATGTCATCTGTAAGCGCAGCAAGAACACTTCCCAGTGCGAATACTACTAAGCCTCCTATAATCACCGGCTTGCGACCAATTTTGTCTGATAGAAGTCCAAGAGGAATTTGCAAGGCAGCTTGAGTTAAACCATAAATGCCTATACATAATCCTATTAGAAAAGGTGTGGAATTTTGAAGCTCTTTGGCAAACAAAGGCAGGATCGGAAGGATCATAAATAAGCCAAGCATGCGCGCTGCAAAAACAGCTGCTAATGATAGTGCAGTGCGGGTTTCGAGCTTATTCATAAAATCAGAAAAGTTATCCTTAACAAAATTTTTAAAGATTAGGTTAGTTCTAGTAAGTTTCTAACAACTAAAAGGTTGCTAATAATTTATCAAGGCGGCGATAATAACAGATTAATAGAATTTGGTACCTGACAATCATCATAAAGTCATTTCACTGAATTTAACTATACGATACTAATTTAAGGTAAGAATGGATACGATATCTTTACGCGGCGCACGGACACATAATCTCAAAAACATAGATTTAGACTTACCACGCGATAAACTCATCGTCATTACAGGGCTATCCGGTTCGGGTAAATCTTCGCTAGCGTTTGATACGATTTTCGCTGAAGGCCAGCGTCGTTATGTGGAATCACTCTCTGCCTATGCGCGTCAATTTTTATCGATGATGGAAAAGCCCGATCTAGATCATATCGAAGGCTTATCTCCTGCGATTTCTATCGAGCAAAAAACCACTTCGCATAATCCACGTTCAACTGTGGGTACGATTACCGAAATTTACGATTACCTGCGTCTATTGTATGCGCGTGCGGGTGAGCCTCGTTGTCCGGAGCACGGTACAGCGCTTGATGCTCAGACAGTCAGCGAAATGGTTGATCAAATAATGGCTTTGCCTGAAGGCAGTAAGCTAATGATGCTGGCACCTGTTATTCGTAATCGTAAAGGTGAGCATTTACAGTTGTTTGAAGACTTTAAAAGCCAGGGTTTTCTACGTGTAAGAATCGATGGCGTTGTCTATGATTTAGATGATGTGCCTGAACTAGAGCTACGCACTAAACATACGGTTGAAGTCGTTGTAGACCGCTTTAAAGTGAAAGATGATATGCAGCAGCGTTTGGCTGAATCATTAGAGACAACCTTACGTCTTGCCGATGACTTGGCGGTAATTGCCTGGATGGATGAAGACGATGCTGAAGCTAATGAACAGATCCTATTTTCTGCAAACTACGCCTGCAAAATATGTGGTTACTCTCTTCAAGAGTTAGAACCTCGTTTGTTCTCATTCAATAGCCCAAGTGGTGCGTGCCCTACTTGTGATGGTTTAGGGGTAGAGCAAGTCTTTGCTGAAGACCAAGTGGTTAGTAAACCTCAATTGAGTCTTGCAGAAGGTGCAATTCGCAGTTGGGATAAGCGCAATAATTACTACTTTCAAATGATTACATCGTTAGCGGAACATTATGATTTTGATATCGAAACGCCGTTTCAGGATCTACCTGCAAAAATTCAGAAAATCGTGCTTTATGGTAGCGGTAGAACCAAAGTTGATTTCACTTACGAAGGTAAGAAAGGGCAGCGTTTTATCCGCACCCATCCTTTCGAAGGAATCATCCATAATCTAGAGCGCCGTTACAAAGAAACCGATTCAAATGGCGTGCGTGAAGAGTTAGTCAAGTACATGTCGGTGCATGCCTGTTCGAGTTGTCATGGCTTGCGTTTGAACGAAGCGGCACGCAATGTATTTATCACCGATTTAAATTTACCAACAATAACGGATAAAGCGATCGGAGAATGTTTTGAGTTTTTCGAAACGCTTAACCTACCTGGAAAGCAGGGGAAAATCGCTGACAAAATCATCCGTGAAATCAAACTACGTTTAGAATTTTTAGTGAATGTGGGTCTTGATTACCTAACCTTAAGTCGTAGCTCAGAAACCCTATCGGGTGGAGAGGCACAACGTATACGTCTGGCGTCTCAAATAGGCGCTGGCCTGGTTGGCGTCATGTATGTTTTGGATGAGCCGTCAATTGGATTACATCAGCGCGATAATGATCGCCTACTGAAAACACTCAGGCATCTGCGTGATCTTGGCAATACCGTGATAGTGGTTGAGCATGATGAAGACGCAATCCGACTCGCTGATTATGTCGTCGATATTGGACCTGGTGCAGGCGCTCATGGCGGCTATATTGTGGCGCAGGGTAAGCCAGAAGAAATCGAGCATAATAAAGATTCTGTTACAGGTCAGTTTTTATCCGGTGTGCAGAAAATAGATGTACCGAAAAAACGCGTAAAAGCTGATAAGAAGAAAATGCTTAAGGTGATTGGTGCAACGGGTAATAACTTGCAATCAGTTTCTGCGGCTATTCCCGTTGGCCTTATGACGTGTATTACAGGTGTTTCTGGTTCGGGTAAATCGACCTTAATCAATGCAACCTTGTATCCAAATATCGCTCACTTTTTAAATAACAGCTCGCTGCGTCGTGCGCCCGTTGAAAAAATTGAAGGCTTAGACTTTTTCGACAAGGTTGTGGATGTTAATCAAAGCCCAATCGGGAGAACTCCACGCTCAAATCCAGCAACGTATACGGGCGTATTCACGCCAATTAGAGAGTTGTTCGCGGCAACTGCCGAAGCACGATCTCGTGGTTATTTGCCGGGACGTTTCAGTTTTAACGTTAAAGGCGGACGCTGTGAAGCCTGTCGTGGTGATGGCGTAACTAAAGTCGAGATGCACTTTCTGCCTGATGTTTATGTTCAGTGCGATGTCTGTCACGGTAAGCGTTATAACCGAGAAACCTTAAACGTTCATTACAAAGGTAAAAATATCTACGAAGTTCTGGAAATGACCGTCGAAGAAGCCCGAGTCTTTTTCGATGCGATACCAGGCATCAAAACTAAGCTGCAAACCTTATTAGATGTTGGTTTGTCGTATATCACCCTGGGTCAAAATGCGACAACCATTTCAGGCGGTGAAGCACAACGCGTTAAACTCGCAAAAGAATTATCTAAACGCAGTACCGGAAAAACCATCTATATATTGGATGAGCCAACAACCGGATTACATTTCCACGATGTGAAAGTATTGTTATCGGTATTACACCGCCTACGTGACGAAGGTAACACCATCATCGTTATCGAACACAATCTCGATGTTATAAAAACCGCAGACTGGATTATCGATTTAGGCCCTGAAGGTGGAAGCCGAGGCGGACAGATAATCGCCACAGGAACACCAGAAGATGTGGTTAAAGTTAAGGGTTCGTTTACGGGTGAATATTTGAAGCCGATGTTGTAGAGGTATCTAAAAAAGTGCCTATAAGTAGGGGGGTGACATTAAACTTATATTTTTGTGCTTTATTTGCCTATTTGCATAATTAGGACTACGTTTAGTTAGTTATTCATAATTCATCAGTTATATAAATATAATCACTAAATTAAGGAGTTTTAAAAATGGCTACAGTTACATTGCACGGCAATGCAAGCAATACTAATGGAGAATTACCAGCGGTTGGTTCACAAGCGCCTGATTTCGTTTTAACGGCAGGAGATCTTTCAGATGTGTCATTGGCTGATTTTGCGGGCAAGAAAAAATTACTGAATATTGTTCCGAGTTTAGATACGCCAACGTGTGCGCTGTCTACCAAGAAATTTAACGAGTCTGCCGCAAAACACGATGATACGGTTTTCTTAACCGTTTCCGCTGATTTGCCGTTTGCTCAAGGTCGTTTTTGCGAAGCTGAAAGCTTAAATGTAATCAAGCCATTATCTATTATGCGTTCACAGGCTTTCTCTGAAGATTACGGCGTTAAAATTGTTGATGGTCCATTGGCTGGTATTACTAGCAGAGCGATTGTTGTTATGGATGAGAACAATAATGTTGTCTATAACGAAATGGTTCCTGAAATCGGTGACGAGCCTGACTATGATAAGGCTTTAGCTGCGCTTTAATTTTTTGTTTCAGAAATTACGAAAAATAGCCTAAAAGTAGGGGGGTGTGTTTTACATCCCCTTAGCGTAGAATATTCAGATTAGTGTTAAAACCAATAGCTTAAAAGTGAAGTTTACGATACTTTACGCAAAGTTTTAGAAGTACCAAGAACTATCCAGATTTTGGATTCTTAGATGTTAATTAGAAAAGGAAAGAAATAATATGGCCAGCATAAATAAAGTCATTCTTGTCGGTAATTTGGGGCAAGATCCAGAAGTAAAATACATGCCAAGCGGCGGTGCGGTAACTAATATTAGTATTGCAACGACGGATTCGTGGAAAGATAAGGCGAGTGGCGAGAAGAAAGAAAATACAGAGTGGCACCGAGTGGTATTCTTCAATCGTCTTGCGGAAATTGTTGGCGAATATTTACGTAAAGGTTCTCAGGTTTATATCGAAGGCAACTTAAGAACGCGCAAATGGCAAGATCAAAACGGTGTTGATAAGTACACGACTGAGATCGTAGCACGTGAAATGCAAATGTTAGGTGGCAGAACAGGTGGAAGCAGCGATTTTAATCAAGCTCCACAAAGAGAATCTCGTCCACAGCAAAGTAGCGAAGGTGGAGAAAGAGGCGGGCAAAGAGCTCCACAAAAATCTCCTGCACGAGATAATACGCCTCCACCACCACAGAATTTTGATAACTTTGATGATGATATTCCGTTTTAAGCGACACCTTGTAGTGTGATTGCAGTGATTGAATGGAAATTTCTGTAATTTAAATAAACAGACAATAAAAAACCCGCTTTAAAGCGGGTTTTTTATTGTCTGAATTGTTTTTAAAGTATATCCAGAGAATTTGGATCTTGTTGAGTTATTGATTACTGTCCAACAACCTCACAACATCCCGTATAAAACTCACGATTTACCGTTGCATTTACTTCGTAGGTGAACCGAGTTTTTGATAAACCGTTGTAACAAGCATTGGTCTTTTCCAGATTAACTTCTACGTTGTTACGCCCCTGGTTGCCTCCAATATTCATACGCACCTGATTGGGTGTTGCCCAAGCGTGATAGTTAATTGGTACATTAAAGGCTTTGTTTTTGCCAAATTTGATATTCATATTGCGATTAGCAACATTCATTTTAATGTTCCATAACTTAGGGCTTTTGCCGTTACAAAGCAGCATTTTCGCATTAGGCTGATTCGATTCGTTAATGTCAAAAGCTGTTTTCATTTCAGTGGCAGCACCTTCTAAGGTCTGATCATAACGATCCCCTGCATACCCTTCCTGATCTTCAACAGGCATAACATCAAGTGACTCCACAGGAGCTGCTAAGACTTTAGCTGTTCTTTGCGGTGCATTGATAGATTTATTGTTTCTAGAAGCTGCGGCAACGTTCGTGTTTGGTTGATTTGGTCTTAATAAAACGCCCGTTTTTACGAGGTAATTAGAATTTACCCAGCCTTTATCTTTTCTCCAGTTAACTTCCACCCATTTAGTGCCATTGATTACACGCTGCTTGCCTGTTTCAGTAAGATCGATAGCATTGTAAGGTAATCTTTGTTTGATTCGAGATTTGGTGCTTGGCCACGCACGAAGTTTAAGTGTGTTACTTGGTGAGACTTTATTGACTTTAAATATTGTAATTTTTTTATCTGTAGTTTTTGCATGAGCCATTGTGATGGAAGCATCAACAGTGATTAATGCAAACACAATGAGCGTCGATATTGATACGCGCTTCATAGCTAATTCCCCTTTTTTTATGTACATATCTACTTAAGATTTATACAGCCCGTGGCTATATTAGCGCAAACTATAGGATATATCAAACAGTTTACTTTAAGTGATAAGGTCTAAGGTATTGCTAATTATAGGAAATTTGGCTTTTTAGGGTTTTGATGACAATAACGCTAACATCGCGGATAATAGGCGTCCAATTTGTTAGATAGTAAATAGTTATGTCCGTTAAAGAGCCAAATGAAATGGCAGATACAAACATTAAAGAAAGTACTGGTGTAAACCTAGGCAAGGATGTCGGAAGAAAAGTCGACGCACAAGTCGATTCACAAACCATAGACACCAGTAATACTTCAGGCAAGAAAGCCGGTAAGATTTTTATCCAGACACATGGTTGTCAGATGAATGAGTATGATTCAGCGAAAATGGCTGACGTACTCAATGATGCCAATGGCATGGAATTGACAGATAACGCTGAAGAAGCCGATGTGCTGTTATTGAATACCTGCTCGATTCGAGAAAAAGCACAAGAGAAAGTATTCCACCAACTGGGTCGCTGGCGAAAAATCAAAGAGAAAAACCCTAATGTGATTATCGGGGTAGGTGGTTGTGTGGCGAGTCAGGAAGGTAAAGCCTTGCATGATCGTGCACCAGTAGTGGATGTGGTGTTTGGCCCTCAAACCTTACACCGTTTACCTGAAATGGTCGCTGAAGCAAAAAGAGATAAAACGTTTGTTATTGATACTACATTTCCAGAAATCGAAAAATTCGACAATTTGCCAGAGCCTAAAGCTGATGGTGTGAGTGCGTTTGTTTCGATTATGGAAGGTTGCAGTAAATACTGTACGTTCTGCGTAGTTCCTTATACGCGTGGTACCGAGATTTCCCGTCCTTTTGATGACATCATTGTTGAAGTAGCAGAGCTTGCTAGTCAGGGTGTGCGTGAGATTAATTTACTGGGTCAAAATGTAAATGCATTCCGTGGTCCCATGCATGATGGTGAAATTGCGGATTTAGCGATGTTGATTCACTATGTTGCAGCAGTTGAAGGTATTGATAGAATTCGTTACACCACATCTCATCCCGTTGAATTCAGCGACAGTTTGATTCAAGCGTATGCAGAAGTCCCTGAACTTGTTGATCATTTACATCTACCAATTCAAAGTGGCTCTGATAGAATTTTGGCTGCAATGAAGCGTGGGCATATGGCTGTTGAATACAAACAGAAAATCCGCAAGCTGCGTGAGATTCGTCCAAATATCAGTTTATCGTCTGATTTCATTATTGGCTTCCCGGGTGAAACCGATAAAGACTACGAAGACACGATGAAACTGATCGAAGATGTCGGATTTGATAAAAGCTTTAGCTTTATCTATAGCGCTCGACCAGGTACGCCTGCGGCATCGTTTGAAGATAATGTGCCAGATGCAGTGAAGAAAACGCGTTTATATCGTTTACAGCAACGGATTACTGAAATGGAGCAAGAAATCAGCCAAAAGATGGTTGGAACTGTTCAGAAATTATTGGTTGAACGGGTCTCTAAAAGAGGTGAAGGACAGGTTGCTGGCCGAACTGAAAATAATCGTATTGTTAATTTTGATGGCGATGAGTCATTGATTGGTAATTTTGCCGAGGTTGAAATTACTGAAGCACAACCCAATTCTCTAAGAGGTAAGCTTGTTTAGGGCTCTCTTTAGAATTTTTTTAGAGTTCTGTTTAGAGTTATAACAAGTAATTTAAAAAGCAGTATCTTTACAAGCATTCTTTACAAGTAAAAAAGGTTTTAAATATGAAGTGGCGTGATAGAAAACAAAGCACAAATGTTGATGATAGACGTGGACGTAGCGGCGGCGGAGGTGGTAGAGGTTTACCTTCAATCGGGACATTAATGTTTTTATGGCCATTAGTTAAGCCATTATTGCGTTCTAAATTGGGTATTGCGGTTGTCGGTATAGGCGCTGCTGCTTATTTCATCGGTCCATCATTATTGGGTATGGGTGGCGCTTCAAGTTCAAAAGATGTTGATCCAAACAGTGAAGATGTCGCTTTTATTAAAACTGTGCACGGTGATATAGAAACTGTTTGGGCGAAAATATTCGCAGAAGCAGGACAGCGTTATCCGGTGCCGGAACTTGTTTTATATACAGGTTCGACCACTAGTGGCTGTGGACCTGCGAGTTCACGTATGGGGCCTTTCTATTGTCCAGCGGATACAAAAATTTATGTAGATATGGGCTTCTTTGAAGACTTAGAGCATAAACATGGAGCCGGTGGAGATTTTGCCCGCGCTTATGTATTAGCACATGAAGTAGGGCATCACATTCAAAATCTGGAAGGAACGCTGGATAAAGTTGAAACGGCTAAACATCGAGTAACCGGAAATGACAAGAATCAATTGCAGGTTCGGGTAGAGCTTCAAGCCGATTGCTATGCCGGTGTTTGGGCGCATCATGTACAAAAGCAATTTAAAGCGTTAGAGCCAGGCGATCTGGAAGAAGCGCTTACAGCAGCTGCATCCATTGGTGATGATCGTTTGCAGAAACAAGCTCAGGGTTTTGCGATACCGCATACATTTACCCACGGTAGTTCAAAGCAACGTGCTGAATGGTTTGCTCGCGGTGTGAAAAATGGTCGTGTACAAGATTGCCAAACATTCGGCAGTTAAATTAGCTACTTTAAAAATTGAAAATCATTATCGAACTCCAGCTATCTGGAGTTCGATAATGCTTAGTCGGGTGTATTTGTTTACGTGCCTAGTTATGATCTAGTCATGATAAAAAAACACACCCCCCTACTTATGGGCCTTTTTTTAGTCATGGTGTTTAGTGAAGTGTTAAGTTAAACGCTGTAAGATTTTTTGTAATTCTCCCTGTTAAATTTCTTTGCCCTTGAATATTCATGCTAGAATAAATTTATTAAAGACAACTATGAAACGGAAACATAACCACATTTGAATATCACAAAAGCAGCTTCACCTGCAGACGGCTCAAAGCACGTCGTTGACTCTAATCGTCACTCTCTTTCTTTACACCTTGAACCAGAAGATAATCAACGACTGACAAATTTATGTGGTCAGTTTGATCAGCATTTGCATCAAATAGAAAAACATTTTGATGTGACTGTGAGCAATCGTGCGTTTGATTTCACTATTTCTGGCTTGCCGTTACAGATTCAAAAAACCATCAACTTGTTACAAGAATTGTATGATTTGACCGCGACTGAGCAATTGGCTCCTGAAAAAATTCATTTATTTTTGCAAGAATCTAATCATGCCGTCTCTGAAAAAGATGAGAATGGGGATATTAAAGATGCCAGTGTTACTGCGACAATAAGAACCAAACGCGGTTTATTACGTGGCCGTGGTCCAAATCAGAATTTCTATATCCGCAGTATTCAAACTCATGATTTAACCTTTGGTATTGGTCCTGCAGGAACGGGTAAAACATATCTTGCAGTTGCCTGTGCAGTAGAAGCATTAGAGCGCGATGAAGTCAGACGTATCGTGTTGGTTAGACCTGCGGTTGAAGCGGGAGAGAAACTTGGTTTTTTACCGGGTGATTTATCGCAGAAAGTAGATCCCTATTTGCGCCCTATGTATGACGCGCTTTATGAGATGCTGGGCTTTGAAAAAGTCGATAAGCTGATTGAAAAAAATGTCATCGAAGTTGCGCCGTTAGCCTATATGCGTGGCCGTACCTTAAATGATTCTTTTATCATTATGGATGAAGCGCAGAACACCACCGCCGAACAGATGAAGATGTTTTTAACTCGTATTGGATTTGGTTCTACTGTGGTTGTTACGGGTGATATTACTCAGATTGATTTACCGAATAATCAGCGTTCTGGTTTAAAGCATGTGCTCGATATTCTTCAAGGTGTTAAAGAAATACGTTTTGCTTTTTTTGAATCTAAAGATGTTGTCAGACATAGTCTGGTCCAACGTATTGTTGATTTATATGAAAAGTACGAAGACAATTAAGACTCCTGCTAATGGTTTTATCTACATAAGTTAGAAAGTTAAGTCATGAATATTTCAAAACAATTGTCAGATGTTCTTAGCGAGCATTTAGTCACTGTAGTTGTGGAGCTACAAAATCCTTGTGATTTTCAATCGTTGCCCTCTGAAGAAGACTTTAAAATCTGGTGTTCGGCTGCATTACAAACGCAATACATCAAACAAAAAAAACTGCCTGAAAGTGGGGGGGTGACTATTGTTGTGCGCGTAGTTGATGATGAAGAGGGGTTGGCGTTAAATCAGACATATCGGCAAAAACCAAGTACGACGAATATTCTTTCATTCCCTTATGAATTACCAGAGGAACTCTTGGCAATTCCTGAGCTCCAAGAGCAACCAGCCCATTTAGGGGACCTGGTTGTTTGCGACAGTGTCGTAAATAAAGAGGCCGAAGAGCAAAACAAAACACTGCAACAGCATTGGGCTCATCTGATTATTCATGGGGTACTTCACCTGCAAGGATATGATCACATTGAAGATGATGAAGCTGAGCAGATGGAAGCTTTGGAAATAGAAACGTTAGATAAATTGGGATTTAAGAACCCGTACAAATGAATCAAGAAGATAAACAAGTCAAAACCAGACCGTGGCTCCATAAATGGATAAGAAACACCATAGACACCAGTGTGCTAGATCAGGAGGAATTGGTTGCGGAGTTAAGGCAGTCTCAGAAGAACAATATCATTTCATCTGAATCGCTGGGAATGCTTGAAGGTGTGATGCAGGTAGATAATCTTCAGGTGCGGGATATTATGATTCCCCGCGCTAATATTGGATTTTTGCATCTAAACGATAGCTATCACGATATTTTAAAAATGGTAATGAAAGCAGGGCATTCACGCTATCCTGTTTTTGACGAAAATAAAGATGATGTGGAAGGCATTCTACTCGCTAAGGACTTACTCAAGTATGTCGGTAATGAAAATAGTTTCGATATCGATGACATCATCAGGCCGCCTTCGTTTGTGCCGGAAAGCCAAAAACTCAATACACTGCTAAGCCAGTTCAGAAATAGTCGAAACCACATGGCGATGGTGGTTGATGAGTATTCAGGGACTTCTGGATTGGTAACTATCGAAGATGTTCTGGAGCAGATCGTCGGTGATATCGATGACGAACATGATGACGTCGATGAAAAGAAGAATATCCTTGCGCAAAGTGATGGCCGATATACGATTCAGGCAAGCACTGAGCTTGAAGAGTTCAATGAGTATTTTAAATGTGATATGCCATTGGATAAATATGACACCTTGGGCGGATTGATTTCACAAAAAGCGGGCAAGATACCGGGGCAGGGAGAAGAAATTAAAATGAATAAATTCTCCTTCAAAATATTACGCAGTGATGGTCGCAGGATTCAGTTGGTTGAAGTACGAAGATTAGAGAAATTATAAGAATAAAAGTATGAAACTGCCCGGGATTCAATCACATTTATCTAAATGGAATTACTTGCTCTTATTGATTGCTGGCGCGATGCTGGTTTTTGCGTTTTCCCCTTTTAATATTTATCCATTGGCGTGGTTTAGTCCTGCCATCTTGTTTTATTCCTTAAGCAAAGCACAAACAAAAAAGCAGTATTTTATGCTGTCCTGGGTTTACGGCATCGGCATGTTTGGTGCAGGTGCATCCTGGCCTTTCTATAGTTTATACTTCTTTGCGCATGCTCCTTTGTTGGTCGCGCTATTGGCTACAACGGCATTTGTCTTGATTGTTTCTTTGTTGAGTCTCGGCTCTTTTGGTTTGCTCGCCTCATTATTTAGGTACAGACCGTTATTTTTAAAATTGCTGATTTTCTATCCGGTATCATGGGTGATCGCTGAATGGTTTCGCTCATGGTTTCTCACGGGATTCCCGTGGTTGTATTTAGGGAATAGTCAGATTGATACCTTTTTTGCGGCTTTTGCACCACTGGCGGGTGTGTTTGCGGTGAGTCTATCGAGTGTCATCATCGCTGGTGCCTTATTGAGTTTCGTCTTGGGTAATTCTGTGCAACGACAAGTGCATATTAAACCTGATCCTGTGCATCAATCTGTCAGTGATAATGCCTTGGTGGAAGAGCGTTTTGGCTCGTCTATTCGTATTTTATCGGCGCTAATTATTGTACTGTTGGTGAGTAGTGCGTTTGCATTACAAAACATAAACTGGACAGAGAAAGTTGATAAGCCATTGAAAGTGAGTGTGCTTCAGTCGAATATTGCCCAGCTTGAAAAATTGAATCGGGATAACTTGATACCCTCGATAGATCTTTATCGCAGTATGACGCTTAAAAGCATGAGCAGTGATTTGATCGTTTGGCCGGAAACAGGTTTATTTGATTCATTTGATCGGCACATGGAATCACTCATTCAGCCATTACAAAAATCAATTGCTAATACCAATAAAACAATATTGATCGGTGGCTTTTATATCAATGAAAATCAAGGAGTAGAGAATAGTGTGTTGGCAGTTTCTGCGGATAATCGGGAAATATATTCCAAACGACACCTGGTGCCCTTTGGTGAATACACACCATTATTAGAGTACATCCGTTGGTTGAGTAAATGGATTCAATTGCCTTACGATAATATTACCGCTGGCGTGAATGACGGCACACTCAATATTGGTGACCAGATTGCCCAAATGACAATTTGTTACGAAGATGCGTTTGGTTCTGAGATTATTCAATCCTTGCCGCTTGCGACTTTGCTAATTAATGTAACGCACGATGGCTGGTTTACGGGGTCTTTAGAGCCGCAACAACACATGCAAATAGCCAGAATGAGAGCGTTGGAAACAGGGCGTTATATGGTGCGTGCTACAACCACGGGACCATCGGGAATAATAAATGAAAAAGGTGAGTTGATTGAAACTGCGCCATTAAACACTAAAAGTATTATCACAGGCAAAGTTCAGCCATTTGTTGGCGTGACGCCTTATGTGCGTTGGGGAAATTGGTTGATTATTGGCATCTTAAGTGTCATTTTACTACTTGGTATAAGCTGGAAAAGGGAAAGTTAAACAATGGCTACGATAAAGAATGTCGCTCAATATATTCATGAATTACTAGACGTTGATGCATTTAAAGATTACGCACCAAATGGCCTGCAAGTTCAAGGCAAAGAAAAACTGAAGAAAATAGTCATGGGTGTTTCTGCGACTCAGGCATTCATTGAAGCTGCCATTGAAAAAGAAGCCGATGCCATACTCGTTCATCATGGTTGGTTCTGGGATAAAGAAGACCCAAGAATAATCGGTATGAAGCATAAACGACTCCAGTTATTGATGGAGCATGATATCAATCTACTCGCGTATCATTTGCCTTTAGATGCTCATCCTGAGCTTGGGAATAATGCTCAGCTAGCCAAAGTATTGGATATTCACATGGAAGATGTGATGGATGGACAAGGCGTGGGTAATTATGGTCGTTTAGATGAATATATGAGCCTTGAAGAACTGGGGCAAAGTATCGAAAAGAAACTGGGGCGTAAGCCAATGCTGATAAATGCAGGTGACCATGCTATCAGAAGAGTTGCCTGGTGTACCGGCGGCGCTCAGGGATATATTGATAAAGCAGCTAAAGCAGGTGTTGATGCTTATATCAGTGGAGAGATTTCAGAACATACCACGCATACAGCGCGTGAAAATGGTGTGCATTATATAGCGGCAGGTCATCATGCGACCGAACGTTATGGTGTACAGGCGTTAGGAGAACATGTTGCCGCTAAATTTGGCTTACTCTATGAATTTGTGGATATCGATAACCCTGCTTAAAAAACGCCTAAAAGTAGGGGGGTGACTTATAGAATTGTTTGGTAGAAGTATCTGATCTAACTCGGATATGTTTATAAATGTTCTATTATAAATGTTCTATTGTGTTGTTACCGTTACGGTCACGACATCTCTATAAATTCCAGCCGGAATAAAAGCATCAAATCCAGCCAAAGACCATCCGACAAGAATAAAATCTAAATCAGTAGGGTTTGTATTACATGGAATGCTTAGCTGGGGATTGCTTGTCTCTTCAAAAGTCACAGTTCTATAAATGATCCTATAATTAGCTAAATCATCATTGTTTACTGTGTGACGAAGTTTAAAATCATTCTGTGTAGAAAACTCTAAATCACAATCTCCCGATACATTTGATGCAAGTCCCATCGTTCCCAGATTTACCTGAACTGGAAAGATAAAATTCAATACATCGCCATTGTCGTAAAAACGTGACGCACCAGGTGCTGTCCCTGTGAAATTCACATAAGGGGCGTAAGTATGAGATAGTGTTATTTCTGTATTATCCGACGCTGCGTGAGCCGTAGAAAATGCAGATACAGTTAATAGTAAAGCTATTGCTGTATTTAAGGGTTTGTTTAATTTCATTATCATTATTAGTATTATTTGGTGGGTTGCCAAATTTATATGCCTAAACCTTATCTGAATTTAGCTGAACAATACCTTAATAAGCTGTTCAGTTTATCGGAATAGCTTTAATTTAAGTGATATGTCTTTGTTAATTAGGGTAGGTGGTATCCTTTGAGTCGGAGCATCTCGGAAAGTTTAATTAATGGAAGACCGATTAACGATGAGGGGTCATCTCCTTCTAATCGTTTAAATAAAGTTACACCTAGGCCTTCAGATTTAAAACTGCCGGCGCAACCATAGGGTTGCTCTACCTGAAGATACGATTCTATTTCTCTTGCAGATAAATCACGAAAATCAACATGAAAAGGGACCATCTCTAGTTGATAGCTTTGGTCGCTGCAATCATAAAGGCATAGACCTGTAAGAAAGCTCACGCGATTTCCGGAGCTTTCTGTCAATTGTTGGACTGCGTTAAGATGATTACCTGGCTTGCCTCTTATTTTACCATTCAAAACTGAGCATTGATCTGAAGCAATGATCAAAGCATCGTCATGTCTTGCTGCTACTGCTTTCGCTTTTTCCAGAGATAGGCGAATCACATAGTCTTCCGGAGTCTCGTTTTGTAGTGGAGTCTCGTCAATATCAGGTGAGTCAGTGGTAAAATCGAGTCTTAACCTTTCCAGTAGTTCTTTGCGGAAGGCTGAGGTAGAACCTAAAATGAGGTGTTTTTGTTGGATATCTGGCATGATTGTTTAATTGGCTCTGATGTAAAATCTATGATAAATACGGCTTGAATAGTATTCTAGCTTTAGCTAATAGAATAAAGAAGTAAATAAAAACACCCTAATAATATTAATAATACTTTACAGCAGGGGTATATGCTTAATATAATTCCGCTCTTATGTCGGATAACAGTCAAATACAGCGTTTACCGGTTGAGGTAGACCCATTCAAGCTAGTAGAACAGGGTCGTCAATTCGAAGGAAGAATGCCTTTAAGTGATTTTCCTCGCCTCAAGGACTTACTTTTTAAAAGTGAATCCACGGAAAACGATAAGTTAGTTAAGGTAAGTTTAGAATTTGCTCGTAACGAAACAGGCTTGCCTGTTATCAAAGGACAGATTGCAGCAGAAATGCAGATGATATGTAATCGATGTCTTGATGCTACTACGTTAAACGTTGAAACCCAGACTGAAGTAGTTCTGGTTGGAAGCGATGCGCAGGCAGAAAGATTGCAGGATAGTTTTGATATCTGGTTGGTAGAAGACCAGACACTGGTTTTAAAAGATTTCATCGAAGATGAATTATTATTGGCAATGCCTCTAGTGATTGCGCACGATGAATGTGAGCCAGCAAGAAAGTTGATCGAAGCTTTACCTGATGAATACAGTGACGAGCAGCAAGAGAAAGAAAATCCTTTTGCTGCTTTAAAAGATTTAAAACTTAATTAAGAAAACTTGAATTGATAAATATAATATTTGTTAATTTCTAACGCATTGGAGTAACCCATGGCAGTACAAAAAAGTAAAGTAACGCGTTCTAGAAGAGGGCAGCGTCGCTCACACGATTCTTTATCGAATCCTACATTATCTGTTGATCCAGTATCTGGTGAAACTCATTTACGTCATCACATGACTCCTGACGGGTTTTATCGTGGTCGTCAAGTTATCGCTTCTGCAGTAGAAGTTGATGAAGAGGATGATGACGAGTAAAATTATTGTTTTACTATATTGATCAATAAAATCGCGGGCATAGACTCGCGATTTTTTGTATATAAAACATAAAAAGGTTTGCACGTTAATGACAGAGTTACATCGTATTGCTATAGATACAATGAGTGGAGACAACGGCTTATCAGCTGCGATACCAGCAGCATTGTCATTTCTAAAAGAATACAACGATACCGCTCTAATCCTGGTTGGTGATGAATCTAAGATATTAGATGAGTTAAAAAAGCATAATCAACAACCAAACGATCGTCTTAAAGTTCAGCACGCATCTGAAGTCGTGTTAATGAATGAGTCTCCAGCATTGGCCTTACGGGGTAAGAAAGACTCTTCAATGCGCGTCGCAATAAATCTTGTTAAAGCTGAAGAAGCAGATGCAGCAGTAAGCGCTGGTAATACTGGAGCCTTGATGGCAACAGGGCGTTTTGTGCTACGTACTCTTAAAGGTATTGATAGACCCGCAATTTGTGCACCAATCCCTGCTGCCACTGGTCATACTTATGTGCTAGATCTAGGTGCAAATATAGATTCGACATCAGAACATTTATATCAGTTTGCTATTATGGGTTCAGAGCTGGCGACAGCTATTGATGGAGTTGAAAAGCCACGTGTTGGTTTACTCAATATCGGTTCTGAGGACATGAAGGGCAATGAGCAGGTAAAAGCTGCACATAAACAATTGCAGGATGGCGGCTTTAATTATATTGGTTTCGTGGAAGGTAATGATATCTTTCATGGCGAAGTAGATGTAATTGTTTGTGATGGCTTTGTGGGTAATGTTGCATTAAAAACGTCAGAGGGTTTAGCTAAAATGCTCTCAGAAGAAATTAAAGCGGGATATACCAAGTCTATCTTTACCAAGATTGCAGCGTTAGTTTCTTACCCTGTACTTAAAGCTTTTCGTCAACGGTTTGATCATCGTCGTTATAATGGAGCCAGCTTTTTAGGTTTGAAAGGTATTGTGATTAAAAGTCACGGTGGTGCAGATGACGTGGCTTTTGCAAATGCGATAGGCATTGCGCGTAAAGCAGTTATTGAAAAAGTACCGGATAAAATAGAAGAACAATTGCAAAAACATTTGGTCGATTAGTTCTGTAGTATGTCTGTAGTAATATAGTAACCAAATATAATAGAGAAAATAATAGGATACAGGATGAATTCTAAAATCACAGGCACAGGTAGTTACTTACCTGAAAAGGTATTAACCAACCATGATCTTGAAAAAATGGTTGATACTACTCATGACTGGATTGTAGAGCGCACAGGTATCGAAAAACGTCATATTGCAGCAGCTGATGAAACGACTTGTGATCTTGCTGAAAAAGCCGTCTTAAAAGCCATGGAAATGGCCGGTAAAACCGTTGATGATATTGATCTTATTGTCTTTGCTACAACAACTCCCGATCTTATTTTCCCCAGTACTGCATGTCTGTTACAAAAAAAATTAGGTATTAGCGGCTGTGCTGCTTTTGATATACAGGCTGTTTGTACAGGCTTCGTTTATGCATTGGGTGTTGCTGATAAATTTATCAAAAGTGGTTCGCACAAATGTGCACTAGTCATTGGGGCAGAAAAATTCTCTAATATTATCGACTGGACTGACAGAGGAACCTGTATCTTGTTTGCGGATGGCGCTGGAGCAGTGGTGCTCGAGGCAACTGAAGAGGAAGACGGAATTCTTTCCACGCATTTGCATGCTGATGGACAATACGAAAATTTATTAAATACCACCGCGGGCGTTTCTAAAAACAAAGCCTTGATGGATTCTGGTGGGGCTTTTGTGCAAATGAAAGGCAATGAAGTTTTTCGTGTGGCGGTTAATACTCTGGGGCGTATTGTTGACGAAACACTTGAATATAATAATATGGAAAAGTCTGATATAGATTGGTTGGTGCCACATCAGGCTAATATTCGCATTATAAAAGCAACAGCAAAAAAGTTAAAAATGCCAATGGATCGAGTTGTTGTTACTGTCCATGAGCATGGCAATACTTCTGCTGCATCTGTTCCTTTAGCATTGGATGTGGCGGTTCGCGATGGACGTATTAAACGTGGTGAGATTATTCTTCTAGAAGCGTTTGGTGGTGGTTTTACCTGGGGTTCTGCGCTTATTAAATTCTAAAAAGTCACTCCCTACTTGTGAATGATAACTCGTTTTTGTTTCTAAAAAACGATATTGGAATTTATGCTTCGTGAGGTCCTTTTTGCCATTATTTTGCAGTAAGCTACTGTTATCTTCATTAAAATTATATGAGTAATGATTCTAAAAAAGGCGCAGAAAATCTAGATGGAGATAGTCAAGACTTTGATAGCAAGTCTTTTTTAAAGACTGTTCCGCATAAACCTGGGGTTTATCGAATGATTTCGGAGGATGAAAAAATCCTCTACGTTGGTAAAGCCAAAGATCTCAGAAATAGGGTATCAAGCTACTTTCGTGGCAATATTGCTAATTCTCGAACCTATTCAATGGTTAAACAGATTCAGGATGTGCAAGTCACAATTACTGCTACCGAAGCTGAAGCTTTGCTGCTTGAAAGTAATCTGATCAAGAAGCACCAGCCTCGTTACAATATCCTGCTGCGGGATGATAAAAGTTATCCATATATCTATCTGTCTAATCATAAATATCCTCGTTTAACTTTTCATCGTGGCGCCAAGAAAGGTAAAGGCCAGTATTTTGGTCCTTACCCCAGTGCAGGTGCAGTCCGTGAAACCCTCGCTTTATTACAGAAGCTTTTTCAGGTTCGCCAATGTGAAAATAGTTATTTCAGCAATCGTTCTCGACCTTGCCTGCAATATCAAATCAAACGATGCACTGCGCCTTGTACCAATGAGATTTCAGTAGAGGATTATCAGCATCAGGGTGTGAGTCATACGATTAAATTTCTTCAGGGTAAAAGCCAGCTGGTAATTGAGGAATTGGTAGAGTTGATGGACAAGGCTTCAAATCAGTTAAATTTTGAACAAGCAGCTAATTATCGTGATCAGATTGAACAGCTGAGGCAAGTGTCTCAGCAGCAAAGTATCAGTGTAGGTCAGTCTAGTGTGGATGTTATTGCTCTGCAGTTTGCTTCTGATATTGCCAGTGTTCAGGTGCTAACCATTAGAAATGGTCATAATCTTGGTAATAAGAATTTTTTTCCCAAGTTGCCAACTTTCTTTAAAGAGAAGGTGGGTAATAAAGAAACTAGTGATGATAATGAGACTAGTAATAAAGATGAAAACTTTGAAATCAAAAACCCGGAAAAGAATATTCTTGCATCATTTCTTTCTCAATATTACATTTCCCGCGAAATTCCCGCTGAGATCTTATTAAGTCACAAACCTGAAGATAATGAACCGCTAGAAGAGATGTTGTCACTGAAAGCCGAAAAGAAGGTGACTTTAGCTTACAAACTTCGCGGAGATCGACAGCGCTGGGTGGATATGGCGATAAGAAATGCGCAACATGCTTTATCTACACATTTGGCATCTAAAGCTGGTGTTCAAAAGCGTGTATTAGCTCTTCAGGAGGAGTTGGGTTTAGATTATATTCCTGCGCGTATGGAGTGTTTTGATATCAGTCACATGATGGGTGAGGCGACAGTTGCATCTTGCGTGGTATTTGGTTTGGAAGGTGCCATTAAATCCGAATACCGACGTTATAATATCAGTGGGATTGTCGGTGGTGATGATTACGCCGCAATGCACCAGGCTTTAGAAAGACGCTATAAGAAGGCCATAGAAAAAGACAGTAAACTACCTGATATTTTGTTTATTGATGGAGGTAAAGGCCAGGTTACGCAAGCTGTTGACGTACTCAATGAATTACAAATTAGTGGTGTTGATATAATTGGTGTGACCAAAGGTGAAGGTCGACGTCAGGATATGGATACATTGACAGTGCTTTCGCAGGAGGGCGGTGTTTCATCTGTTAAAGAAAAGATTATGTTGCCAGCACATTCAAGTGCGCTTCATTTGATACAGCAAGTGCGTGATGAGGCGCATCGATTTGCCATTAGTGGGCATCGACAGCGGCGTAAAAAAACGAGAAATACTTCTCCTTTAGAGGGTATTGAAGGGCTTGGTCCAAAGCGACGACAAGATTTGTTAAAACGTTTTGGAGGGATTAGAGCAATCACTCGAGCGAGTGTAGAAGAGTTGAGCAAGGTTAATGGAATTAGTGCGAAACTGGCCCAAAAGATTTATGATGTATTTCATTCTGAATGATTTATATGAAACCGAATAAACACCTAATTTATAAAGGTAACCGTGACTTTTAATCTACCTATTTTTCTTACGATACTAAGAATACTTGCGATTCCTTTGGTGGTTTTGTTTTTCTATCTGGATATGCCGCTCACTGCGTCTACCATTTTTGGTTTAGCTGGGCTTACTGACTTTGTTGATGGTTATTTGGCGCGAAAATATAATCAAGAATCACGTTTTGGTGCTTTTCTTGATCCTGTAGCAGACAAGCTCTTAGTCGCTGTGGCGTTACTGTTGATTGTAGAGCGCGAAGGCATGATGTGGATAACAATGGCAGCAGTGTTAATTATATCGCGTGAAATCACAATATCTGCACTTAGAGAGTGGATGGCCGAAACAGGTCAGCGAAGTAAAGTGGCTGTCGCTTATATTGGAAAAGTAAAAGCCGTTACCCAGATTTTATCTCTGATATTCCTGCTCTATAACCAGGATCTTTGGGGCTTGCCATTAAGAGAAGTCGGTCTAGTTTTCTTGGTAATCGCTACGGTATTGACCGTGATTTCAATGGTTCAGTATTTGCATGCGGCGTTTTCGTCAGATAGCACAGAGAAGTGAATTAACAAAAAAGTGCCCGAAAGTAGGGGGGTGTACTAAATGATTAAATTACCCCTCATTCAACGATATTCACTAAAGTGCCTACTTCAACTTGATCGAACAGATCAATTATTTCTTGATTTCCCATGCGGATACAGCCATGAGATGCTGGCGTACCTAAGCGTCCCTCTTCGTCGGTGCCGTGAATATAGATATATCGATCTTTAGTATCGACATCACCGCCCAGATTTACTCCTTGTTCTATTCCTGCGAGCCATAGAATTCGTGTCGTGATATTGTCAGCATCGCTTTTCTCATAAGGTTCTTTGAGGATTTCTACGATGTTTTGAGTGTTCTCACGCGCTTTGAAAATTGCCCCAATTTCTGCGCCATCACCAATTTTGCTATCTATTTTGTGAACACCTAAAGGTGTTTTATAGCTGCCTGAAAGATTCCCCAGACCTGCCTCTGCAGTGGATATGGAATAGTGTGAGACTATCTGGTTATTCTTAATTAGAACTAATTGCTGATCGGTTGCAGAAACAACGATGAGAGTGCTTAGAAGGGAGTCAGGAAAGCGCTGCTGCAGATCATCAAGCATAGCTCGGAAGGCTAGGATGTCGGGCTTAGCAGCGCTCATAATTTATTGCATTGTATTATTTATTGGATAAATTAATCAGTATCTGACATGTCTATAGCAACCATATTAGCTTTGTCTTTCTTTTTACCGTCATTGCGTCGCGCTTCTAAGTCAGTAAAGTAACTATCTGTTTCGCCAGTGATATATTTTCCTGTGAAAACCGAACAATCAAATTGTTTTAGTTTCGGATTTCCTTTGGTAATAGCATTGATTAAATCATCGAGCTCTTGGTAAATAAGTCGATCTGCGCCGATTTCTTTAGCAACTTCAGATTCTGTTCTACCATGAGCGATAAGCTCTTTGGCAGCAGGCATATCAATACCGTAGATATTTGGGTAGCGTATTGCCGGAGATGCAGAGGCAAAGTAAACATTCTTCGCACCAGAATCTCTTGCCATTTGAACGATTTCTTTTGAAGTTGTTCCACGAACGATCGAATCATCAACAAGCATCACGTTCTTGCCTTTGAACTCAATATCTAGTGGGTTCAGTTTGCGACGGACAGATTTTTTACGTTGTTTTTGTCCCGGCATAATGAAGGTGCGGCCAATATAACGATTTTTGATATAGCCTTCACGATAAGGTACGCCTAATGTAATTGCCATTTCAAGCGCAGAAGTTCTGCTGGTGTCAGGAATAGGGATGACGACATCAATGTCATGATCTGGCCATACTTTCATGACTTTTTCAGCAAGGTTATGTCCCATTCTCATACGAGCCTTGTGAACATAAACCTGATCAATCACCGAATCTGGTCGGGCGAAATAAACATATTCGAAAATACAGCTATTGTAAGTTGCTTTGTCTGAACACTGTTTGGTATGAACTTCACCTTCTTTGGTGATATAGATCGCTTCGCCAGGTTCGATATCACGAACCACTTCGTATCCTTGAGTTACCAGAGCAACACTCTCCGAAGCAAGCATGTAATCAGTTCCATCTTCTGCCTCGCGCTTTCCAAGAATTAGCGGGCGGATACCATTAGGGTCACGAAAGCCAACGATACCATCACGAGTAATCATTGCGATAACTGCATAAGCACCTACACAGCGTTTGTGAACACCTTCTACGGCAGCGAAAACTTCTTCTGGGTGAACTCTGTAAGCTTTGTATTTCTGAAGCTCCTGAGCAAATATATTGAGCAGAATTTCAGAGTCAGACGACGTGTTGATGTGTCTTCGATCCTGTTTGTAGAGTTCTTTCTTCAATTCGTGGGCATTGGTTAAATTGCCGTTGTGGGCCAAAGAAATACCGTATGGGGAGTTGACATAAAAAGGCTGAGCTTCTGAGTTGGAAGAGCCTCCCGCGGTTGGGTAACGAAGGTGGCCTACGCCCATATTGCCGACAAGGCGCTTCATATGTTCTTTACGGAAGACATCGGTTACTAAGCCGTTTTTACGACGAATATAGAGTCGCTTGCCATCGCTGGTGGCCATTCCGGCTGCGTCCTGGCCTCGGTGTTGTAGGACGAGCAAGCCGTCGTAGATTTCTTGATTGACGGGTGTATTACTTAAAATACCAATTATTCCACACATGGAAGATGACCTGAAAAATTAATTACTAGAAGGGATGATCGTGTTGATGGGGATTTCTGTATCATCTGTGGCAGAGTCGCCAGCATCAGATCCATCAGAGGGTGTCAATGTCGTTGTGCCACTCTCACTATTGTTATCATTAATGTACTGATTAAGATTATCAGGAATCAACGTTTGTAACCATGCTGAAGCTTCCTGGAATTTTGGTATCAACAGAGAATTACTCCATGACTTTTGATTGGGTAACTCGGTTAATCCCAATAGCATGGTGAGTAAAGTGATAGCTAATGCACCCAGTGCTACTCCAAGTCCTGCACCTAAAATTCTATCAAAAGCGCCCAAGCCAACAGCATCTACTGCTTTACTAAAGAGGAAATTTATAATCGCCCCGACTATAAGTACACCAAGAAAAATCAGTAGGGCGGCTAAGCCTGTTTGAGCAATTTCACTACTTAGTTTAATTGGTAAGGCTTGAGCGACAGTATCTTTATATTTTATCGCTAATAAAATAGCTGCAGCCCAGGTAGCAAGGAAGATTCCCATCCACACAATGCCACGCATAAAACCAATCAAGGCAGTAATCAAGATTATGACGACTATCCCTATATCAAAATAGTTTAAATCCATTTAAATATCCTGTGTCTTTAATACGTTTCTAAAGAGTTCTTCACATTTTATTTCTAATTAGAAATAGTAAAGTAAAAAGATTACTTTGAAACTACTAAGCTGTTTTGTACAAAGAAATTCTTCTTATAGCGTCTTTTCATAGATTCTTGAGCTTTAATCGCGCTGTTACGATCGTTGTGGCCACCGACACGAACTCTGTAAAGGATTTTGTTGTTGCTGGTAGTTTGTGTAATAAATGCCACATAGCCTTCGCCATTCATGGTGCTGGCAAGTTTGTTAGCACGAGATTGGCTTGAAGTCGCTAATAACTGGATAGAGTATTTTCCACCGGTTGGGTTTGTGTTAGCTGCAGGGGCTTTTGTTGCTTGTTTTGGCGCAGGTTGTTTCTCTACTTTCTTTGTTGCTACGACTTTTTTCTTGGCAGGTGCTTTTGCTTTTGGTTCTTCTTCGATTGTCGGTTTGAATGCTTTTTTAGCTGGTTTTGCATTATTACTGCTAGCAACTACCGTGTCATTATTTACAGGATCTGCAGTTACTGCTGTTGCGGTTTCAGCAACACTTTGAGCTGATGTACCTACATTATCAACGATTTCTTTCTGCTCATTAACATTAGGTGGTCTAAAAGAAAAACCGGGTTTAATATTACCGTTGGTTGCAGAGTTTCCAGTGTTTGCTGAGGTTACGCTTTCAACGGCTGTGTTAGTCACGGATTTAACGCTATCCGTTGCTGACTTTAAGGTTCCAGTAGCAGATGCGACAACGGCATTGCTTGCAGAGGTGACTTTTTCCTTAGCTTCATCAACTAAAATTGCAGCAGAGTCTGTGACTTTACTGGTCGCTTCGGAAAGGCTTGGTATATTGATTTCTGGTGCACCAGGAAGTTTCATATCAACCACTTCCTGTCGCTCACGGCTTTTGTCTTTAAGCAAGTACCCTAATAGTAACGCTGCAATTATTGCTAAAACAATTGCCCCAATTCCACGTTTTACCATTGCATTATCCATGATTAAAAAATCTCCTAAAATTACTATTATCTAATACTTCCGATACTACCAGAAAAGAGCCAAAGGCAACTACTCTATCTTCACCTTTAGTGATGTTTTTAAGTGTTTGGTAGGCATCTGAAAAGAGTTTATGTGTGACTAATTTTGTATCTATTGAACTATCTATAAATCTTTGTTTTAACTCATTTAACTCTATTCCACGTGACCCTTCTAAAGGCACAATATGCCATTCGTCAATAACTGGATCCATGAGATTTATCACTTCCGCAATATCTTTGTCTGCTAACATTGAAAAAAGTGCAAAAGTCTTACCCAATACTCTGTGAGTATTGATATATTTTGCTAATTCTTTAGCTGAATGAGGATTGTGGGCAACATCTAATAGCCATTCTGGAGATTCATTGATAATTTGTAATCTGCCAGTGACGCGGGCCTTTTGTAGGCCTGCAGAAATTGATTCTTGAGTCGTAGCTAGGATATTCTGGATCGCCATTAAACCAGCGATAGCTGTTGCGGCGTTGTTGATTTGAAAATCACCCTGCATTTTGGGTTTTGGTAGAAAGAGTTCAATATCTCTATTCTTCCAGGTCCATTGATCTGGGTCGTTATCATCAGTGATAAAGCTAAAATTTGTATTGATTTGGGTTAAAGGTGCGCCTATGCGTAATGCTTCAGTGCTAATCATTTCAGGTGGGTTTGTGTCACCACAAATGACGGGAACCGAATTTCGCATGATTCCTGCTTTTTCTCTGGCTATTATTTCACGATCATCTCCTAACCAATCTATATGATCGATATCGATGCTGGTGATGATTGCTAAGTTAGTATCCCAAAGATTGGCGGCATCTAATCTTCCACCCAAACCCACTTCAAGTACCGCAACGTCTACTTTCTGTTGCTGAAAACACCACATTGCAGCGAGCGTTGAAAACTCGAAATACGTTAAGCTTACTTCTTCTATCTCATTGTTTTTGTTATTGATGAATCTTGCTGCGTCTATAGCTTCGAAGGCTTCGATAATTAGATCATCAGTGGCTTCGCTGCTATTAATTGTGATGCGTTCATTATAGTTAATCAGATGTGGGGATGTGTAAGCACCTGTTTTATAGCCTTGTGCTTGCAAGATCTCATTCAGAAAAGCAACTGTTGACCCTTTGCCGTTTGTACCAGCAACCGTAATGATGGGAAAAGGAGGATTGACTAGCTGCAGTTCTTTTGCAACACGTCCTATTCTTTCAAGTCCAAGATCTATCTCAGAAAGATGAAGTGTTTCTTGCCAGGTCAGCCAGTCGTGTAAAGTTTTTTTCATTAGTGGTTAGTAAGGAACGCGTGAAGAGAGTTCAAATTTAATCTGGCATTTAAATAAATAGGATTTTATAAAGTGTCATTAGTTTAGTAAGCACAAAATATGCCCAAAAGTAGGGGGGTGACTTTATAGATTAAATCAAATTGAATTTATTGCTATAGAATCGCAATTACAAGGAAACCTAACAGAATTATTTATTCTGCCGGTTTCTCTTCAGTTTGAGCTTCAGACTCATCCTCTTCAACGGGTTTAATAACTTCTGGCTTTGCGATAGCATCAATCTCTTCCATATTTGCTGGTTGAGGCTTGTGCGTCAGCATGCATAGCATATCGACAATATCAGCACGAAGTTTATGACGAGTGATAATTCTATCAATCGCTCCTTTTTCAATCAGGAATTCGCTACGCTGGAAGCCTTCAGGAAGTTTTTCTCCCACAGTTTGTTCAATCACTCGTGGTCCGGCAAAACCAATCAATGCGCGAGGTTCAGCTACAATTATGTCTCCAAGCATTGCAAAACTTGCTGATACACCACCCATGGTTGGGTCAGTCAGCACCGAAACATAAGGGATGTTAGCTTCAGCCAATTTGGTTAGAACGGCACTTGTTTTAGCCATTTGCATGAGCGATGACAGCGCCTCTTGCATACGCGCTCCGCCACTGGCAGAAAATACGATATATGGGATGTTTTGACGTAACGCTTCGTTAGCACCCTGAACAAAACGTTCACCGACTACAGATCCCATAGAGCCGCCAAGAAAGCGGAAATCAAAGGCTGCAGCAACTAATGGAACACCATGCACCTGACCTTTAATGACAATTAACGCATCTTTCTCATCGGTTTCTTTTTGTGCTGCCGAAAGACGGTCTTTGTATCTTTTGCTGTCTTTGAATTTTAAGAAATCGATAGGCTCAACATTGGCGCCAATTTCTTCACGATTAGGTTCATCGAGGAACATTTCAAGACGCTTACGACCACTGAGTCTCTCGTGGTGATTGCATTTAGGGCAAACTTCAAGATTTCGCTCTAAATCGGCACGATAGAGAACCGCATTACACGCAGGACATTTATGCCAGAGACCTTCAGGTATGGTTTTCTTTTTTGCCGTAGTAGCATCAGTACGAATTCGTGATGGTAATAGTTTTTCAAACCAGCTCATATTGAGGGCGTCTCTCATTTGTTTGTCTCAGTGTTGCTTTGTGCTAAATATTCTATAAGTAACTGTAATGTAATACCTAAGCTCAATACGAGCCACGTATTATTTATCCATGGCTTCGCGCATAGAACTTAGTAATGCACCAATTTGATCTAATATTGTATCAGTATCATCTGGATTATTTTCAATAATTTTAACAATCGCACTGCCAACAATAACCCCATCAGAAACTGCTGCTACAGCTGAGGCACTTTCAGCGTCTTTGATTCCAAAACCCACACCAACTGGTAAGGTGGTTTGAGTTTTGATTTTAGCTACGTTTGTAGCCACTTCATCAACATTTAATGCGCTAGAACCAGTTACGCCTTTTAATGAAACGTAGTATAAATAGCCAGAACCGGCATGGACAATTTTACCAATACGATCTTCCGTAGTTGTTGGTGACAGCAAGAAGATAGGATCGATGTCGTATTTTTTCAACACGGCTACCAGTTGTGTACTCTCTTCTGGAGGAAGGTCTACGGTTAATAATCCATCGATGCCACATTCTTTGGCAGCTTTTGCAAACTCTTCATAGCCAAATGCTTCAACTGGATTTAAGTAACCCATCAATACAATCGGTGTCGTTGTATTGGTCTGACGGAATTCAGTCACCATGTCAACAACATCGTGCAAGCTGGTGTGATGTTCTAGTGCTCTTTCGCAAGCTAGTTGTATCGTCGGGCCATCCGCCATCGGGTCTGAAAAAGGGACGCCTAATTCAATGATATCAGCACCTGCTTCAACCATGCGATGCATTAAAGGTACGGTGATTGTAGGATTAGAGTCGCCAGCCGTAATGTAGGGAATTAAGGCTTTGCGGTTATCTTCTTTGAGAGTGGCAAAGCACTCGGTTAATCTGCCGCTCATAACTTGATACCTTCTAAAGCTGCTACTGTATTAATGTCTTTATCACCACGTCCTGAAAGGTTGATGATAATGGTTTTATCTTTGTCCATGGTTGGTGCAAGTTTCATTGCATACGCAAGTGCATGACTGCTTTCAAGTGCCGGGATAATGCCTTCAATACGTGTTAATGAATGGAACGCTTCCATCGCTTCGTCATCAGTCACGGCAACAGCATGTGATCTACCCAGATCTTTGAGTAAACAATGCTCTGGTCCAACACCCGGATAATCCAAACCCGCAGAAATTGAATGCGGCTCAACGACTTGACCATCTTTATCTGCCATTAAGTACATGCGATTGCCGTGTAAGACGCCAGGTTTTGCCATGCTCAACGGTGCGGCATGTTCACCTGTTGCTAGACCATGTCCAGCAGCTTCTACACCATAGATTTTAACATCCAGATCAGCGAGGAACTCATGGAACAAGCCGATGGCATTTGATCCACCGCCAATACAGGCGATCAGTGCATCAGGTAGTCGACCTGTTTGTTCGAGGCATTGCTCTTTGGCTTCACGACCAATAATGGTTTGGAAGTTACGTACCATGCTCGGGTATGGGTGTGGACCTGCCACAGTACCGATACAGTAAAAAGTATTATCTACATTGGTTACCCAGTCACGCATCGCTTCGTTTAATGCATCTTTAAGTGTCTTAGATCCGGAAGAAACCGGTCTAACTTCAGCGCCTAAGAGCTTCATTCTATAAACATTGGGTGCTTGTCTTTCAACGTCGACTTCGCCCATATAAACCACGCACTCAAGTCCTAAGCGAGCAGCAATAGTAGCTGTTGCAACGCCATGCTGTCCCGCCCCTGTTTCAGCGATGATACGAGGCTTACCCATGTGTTTAGCTAATAAAGCCTGGCCAATAGTGTTATTGATTTTATGCGCGCCGGTATGGTTTAAATCTTCTCTTTTAAGGTAGATTTGCGCACCACCTAATTGTTTAGACCATCTTTCTGCATGATAGAGTGGGCTAGGGCGTCCAACATAATTTCGTAAATCATTGTCATAACTAGCCTGGAATTCGGGGTCATTTTTTAATGAATTATAGGCTTCATCGAGCTCCTGGATTGCTTCCATAAGTGTTTCTGAAGCAAAGCAACCTCCATAGATACCAAAATGCCCATTTTCATCTGCTAAGTTGTCCCAATCAATCGTGCTTAAATCAACATTGCTTAAGTCGTGATCGTTTAGATCATTTTTTATTTGGCTATTTTTACGGCCATTTACTGTTTCAGTTCTTACAGTGGACACGGTGTACCTCTTTCATTAACTGTGTAATTTTTTGGTTGTCTTTAATTCCTGGCTGGCTTTCTACGCCACTGCTGAGATCAATACCATAGACATCGCATGCTTGCATAGCATTAGCAACATTTTTGGGGTTTAATCCACCTGCTAAAATTATGGGTTTAGCGTAGTTTTGTGGAACATGACTCCAATCAAATGTTTTGCCTGTACCGCCTGCTTTTCCTGATGCATGGCTATCGACTAAAAAACCTTTCGCGGTTGTGTATATATCTGCGAGCTTTTTAAAATCATCTTCTGTATTTACAGATTCCATGCCTATCGCTTTGATGTAAGGGCGTGGAAATGACTTGCAAAACTCAGGTGTCTCAGAGCCGTGAAATTGTAACAAGTCTAAACCCACATTAGCTAGAACAGTTTCTACAAATTCAGTAGTTGGATCCAGAAACAACCCAACGCAAGTCACAAACGGTGGAAGTGAAGCGCAAATCTCAGCTGCCTTTTCCATACTTACATTTCTAGGGCTTTTTTCATAAAAAACAAGGCCAATAGAATCACACCCTGCATTTGCCACTGCCTGAGCAGCTTCAACCGACGTGATGCCGCATATTTTGACGCGCACTCTGCTAGGTGATTGATCTGTTTTTTCTGAAATGTTGTGAGAATCCATAAATTTGCTCTAATCATAATATTTGGTGATTTATCATTTGTTGAACTATCAATGAGTAACTTTCAATGAATAAAGAGAAAGGTCAGAAATTCAATAATAGATCGCTCTTTTCATATCAGCTAGTCATTCCTGAGTAGAAAAAATCGTTCTAGAGTATAAGGCATCATTCTAAAATTCAAAGTGGTATTCAAAATAACATAAGTAACTAAATGCTAGTAGTTACAGTCATCCATGCTATTAGCAATAACAGGTATTGTAAGACATCAGTTTTATGTAGAGGTTTTAAAAAAAATAGCTCTGCATATGATTCATCAACGATTACAAATCGCATAAACGTAAAAACAGTCAAAAAGTAGGGGGGTGACCCTATTGTTTGATAGACATGATTAGCTTAGCTATTACTTTTGGGGTAATTGAATCAGCATATATATTATTATATTCTAATATACTTAATTATATTATTGGTTATTTTACTAGGAGTTAAATATGGCACTTTGGACGCTTATTGTTTGGTTGGTCGTTGGCGCAATCGCTGGTTTTTTAGCCCGTAAGATTATGGGCGGAACTTCACCATTCGGTTTAATTGGAGATATGATTTTAGGCCTTGCGGGTGGTGTAGTCGGTGGTTATTTGATGGCACTTGCAGGATTAGGCAACACAACAGGTGGCTTAATTGCGACAATTATAACTGCAATAATCGGTGCTTCTATTCTGATTTGGTCGACTCGATTTATCAAAAAATCATAAATTATTGAGTGATTTCAGAAAAATTAACCCATATTTATACACGAATTTAAGGTGAAATTAATCATGGACGAAAATAAGAAAAGCTTTTTTGAGCGTATGGGAGAAATTCTCAACGCACCTTTGCCCGGAACTCAATCGGAATCTATACCAACTGCGGGTTCTTCTCCGGATGATGAGACTAAAGAAAAAGCTGATGTGAATGATGATTCTCTGTTAGCTAGAATTAAAGATATTTTGAATACGCCTTTGCCAGGTAATGATATTTTAGAAGGGAAGTTGGTGGATTTAGAAGCTTCTACCGTAGAGATTACCGAAGCTGACGTTACTGAAAACTGGTGGGAAGACGATTGGGCAGTTTTTAAAGCGCACCAGGAACAAGATCGCAAAGGACTAAATATAAAGCAACGCCAGGATCAAGAAGGCTTTGCACAATATCAGGAATTAGAGCGCGAACAATTCAATGCCTATCAAGCTAAAGAATTTGAGTTATTCCAGGCACAACAACAAGCTAAAATCAGCTGGATTCAGCATCAGCAATTAGCTCAAGCAGCAGGAGTTCAAGTGGCAGGCGCAGTACCGCCGCCAGCACCAGTAGCTCCTTTGCCACCAGAGATGCCCTCTCCTCCATGGGTTTCTTAAGTGGAATGAAGCTATGGACGTTACCGTTTAAAATCGATCACGAAAAAATCGCTTAAAGTGGGGGGGTGTGTTTCAATATATATTCTTCTTTAATTGGCGTGTTTAACGCAGTTTTTAATCATGAATTTATATGAACAAGCTTTTGCCTGTTTGATGCAAGTAGACATCAGTGAGAAAAAAAAGATGGTTTCTTTACTGCAAGAAGCCTGGCAAAACGGAGAGTTAAATCGAAACGATTCCGCATTGGTTTCGATTCCTGTTCCTGGTCGTCCAGATAGTCCAGATTTGTTAAATCCTTCATTACTCAAGCAGCGTAAATTAGGCTCGGATTTGGGTCGTGCAACACTTGTTCATGCGATATTGCATATTGAATTCAATGCGATTAATTTGGCGCTTGATGCAGTTTATCGTTTTCGCGATATGCCCGAACAGTACTATTCAGATTGGCTTAAAGTAGCTGCAGAAGAAGCTTATCATTTCTCGTTATTGGAAAAGCGTCTGGCCGATTTAGGATATTCTTATGGAGACTTCCCTGCGCATAATGGTTTGTGGGAAATGGTTTTAAAAACTGATCATGATGTGTTGATTAGAATGGCATTAGTGCCTCGCGTCCTAGAGGCTCGAGGCCTTGATGTAACGCCAGGTATGATAGAACGCTTATTAAAAGCCGGAGATAATGATACGGTAGATATTCTGCGTATTATCCTTCGAGATGAAATAGGTCATGTGGCAATAGGATCTCACTGGTTTAAATATTGTTGTAAAAATAAAGAACTGAATCCAGAAGAAACCTTCCGTAATCTTCTTATCGAATATATGGGTAAGGGCTTAAGTGGTCCTTTTCATGAAGAAGCTCGTTTACAGGCAGGCTTTAGTCAGGAAGAAATCGATGAATTAGTCAAAATGGTCTAATTTTATACGTTATTATCCATTTTCACTTTTAAGTAAAAAGAAGTTTTCGTTTAAATATGTTTTCTGAAACCCTTTAAACTATCTATGTATTATCTTCGATTGTTTTCATTTCGCTTGTTTTCCCCAAGATCTGGTGTGGCTCTTTTAAAGTCATGTCTTCTGATTGTCCTGTTTGGCTATGGAGTAACTGCGAGTGCCATAGACACAGAGTCTCATCCGGAAAAGTATTGTAGTGTAGGGAAGATAGAAAGCTTTAAGAAAAAGTTGAAGACTTATAATCAGTTAATTTCAAAATACAGTCAAAAGTATGGGGTGTCAGAATCCCTGATTAAAGCTGTTATTACTGCGGAAAGTTGCTTTAATTCATCGGCTGTTTCTCCAGTGGGCGCCCAAGGTTTAATGCAGTTGATGCCTGCCACAGCAGCACGTTTTGGTGTTCTCGACAGTTTTGATCCAGAGCAAAATATCCAGGGTGGAACCAAATACCTGAAATTTCTACTGTCTTATTATGATCAGTATATCCAGAAAGCGGTTGCTGCCTACAATGCAGGAGAAGGTGCTGTAGATAAGTATCAGGGTATTCCTCCATACAAAGAAACGATTAACTATGTTTCGAAGGTATCGCAGTTACATAAGATCTATGCTAAAGGGGTTAAGGTTCATGCGGTGTTTCGGCAAGGTAAATCTCGATCCTATCGTCCTTTTAAAACGACGAAATCTCGCCTAAGTCCTTATAAAAACGGCAAACGAAATTATGCGCGTAGTAGCTGTTTTAAAACAACATCTCGTCTTAAAAGGGCAACTCGATACGTAAAAAGAGGCAAGATAAAGCAAAGGCTTTATTTTGCAAAAAAAGGCGATACCTTGATGAAGGTTATGCGTAAAACAGGAGTCAATAAAGCTAAAATTAAACTAATGAATAATTTACGTTCCAATACCAGGCTTCGCAGAGGACAAAGATTGTTATTGTGGGAGTGCAGGTAATAATAAATTTGTACTTAGCAAAATTAACGAGCTCATTTTTTGCTCAATAGATTTTAAGAATGAACGGTAAGGAAATACTTATCTACATAAGTTATAATAGTGCGCCATAAATGTGCTTTTCTGGGCTTGATAAGCACATATTTAAGTTGGTAAATAAGAAGCTTAGTCAAATAGATAAAAAAGAGTTGTTGAAAAAGCACAAAAATAATTACTAAAAAGTTATCAGAGAATAAATATGAGACCTGCAAGAGTCGTTCTGAATGCTAAATCACCGTTAATCAATACACCCGCCTGGGTTGCACTGCTTGAACACTTTGAGCGTGTAAAGAAAGTTCATATGGTTGAACTTTTCGACCAAGATCCTGAAAGATTCAAGAAATATTCTATCCAGTTCAATGACATGCTTTTGGACTATTCAAAAAACCGCGTTACTGATGTCACGATGAAATTACTTTTTTCATTAGCTGAACAAGCAGGTGTGGAAAAGTGGCGCGATAGAATGTTTTCTGGTGAGAAAATCAATAATACTGAAGGCAGAGCAGTTTTGCATACCGCACTAAGAAACAGATCAGGTAAACCTGTTTTTGTGGACGATGAAAACGTCATGCCCCTGGTTGAAACAGAACTAGAGAAAATGCGTGTTTTCTCAGAAAAAGTGCGAAATGGACAGTGGATTGGTTATGCGGGCCTGCCTATTACCAATGTTGTAAATATAGGTATTGGTGGTTCTGATTTGGGTCCACATATGGTTTGTAGGGCATTAGAGCCTTATTCGCATAAAAGCTTACGTGTACATTTTGTTTCAAATGTTGATGGCTCACATATCGACCAGATTCTTAGTCAGCTTCGACCTGAAACGACATTATTTATCGTGGCTTCCAAAACATTCACCACACAAGAGACACTCACCAACGCCAACACCGCAAAGAAGTGGTTTTTAGAAGGCGCTGGGCGTGTTACTGAAGGTGATATTGCAAAACATTTTGTCGCAGTATCAACGAATGAGAAAGAAGTAGAAAAGTTTGGAATAGACCCGGTCAATATGTTCCGTTTCTGGGATTGGGTGGGTGGTCGTTATTCATTATGGTCTGCCGTAGGTCTGGCTAGTGCGATTTATGTTGGCATGGATAACTTCATCGAAATGCTGGAAGGCGCTCATGAAATGGATAATCATTTTCAAGAGCAACCACTTGATCAGAATATTCCGGTGATTCTGGCAATGCTAGGAATCTGGTATGGTAACTTCTTCCATGCCGAATCCAGCGCTGTTCTTCCTTACGATCATAATTTGCGTATGCTACCCGCTTATCTTGAGCAGGCAGATATGGAAAGTAATGGAAAGTCTGTAGATCGTGAAGGCAGACAGGCAACGTATTCCACAGGAAAAATTATTTGGGGTGCTGAAGGTATCAATGGTCAGCATGCTTTCTATCAGTTGTTGCATCAAGGTACGCGTTTAATCCCGACGGATTTTATTGCTTCCATCCAATCTCACGGCAATCATAAAGAACATTGTGACATTCTTGCTTCTAACTTCCTCGCTCAAACAGAAGCGTTGATGAAAGGAAGGACGATGGAGAAGACGCGAGAACAGTTAAAGGAAGCTGATATCGAGTTGCATAAGGCGGAAAAACGTTTACCCCACATGATTTTCAGTGGAAATCAGCCGAGTAACTCAATTGTTATCAAGAAACTAACGCCAAAAGCTTTAGGTTCTCTTTTGGCTATGTATGAGCACAAAATTTTTGTGCAGGGTATCGTATGGAACCTAAATTCTTACGATCAGTGGGGGGTTGAGTTAGGTAAGAAGTTAGCAAAAAATATTCTTGAAGAGCTCGAAGACGGTGAAGACCTGTATGAACATGACAGTTCAACGCAGGGTCTACTCGATTGGTTTAGAAAGAACAGTAGAGATTAAATATATAAAAAACCCCTATAAGTAGGGGGGTGTGTTTTGTTCTTTATAGATCTTTGTTTTGCTAAATAAAAGCAAACGCTAGCGTTTAGTCACTTTAGAGAGAATTCCGCTTTTGCCTAAAACAAAGATACTGCTTCCATCTACTTCCGGCTCTATAGAATAACCAAGCGGATCGCCTTTAATTCTAGCGCTGAACTTCCCGTTGGCCGAATTTATCCAATGGATATTGCCTTGTTTGTCAGTAACAGCAATGTCAGAGTTTCCAATGATAGCCGGAACAGAAGGTAATCGTCTTTGAAGGTCGTCCATACTCCATACTGGTTCACCAGTTTGTGGATCATATTTCCAGATGTTGCCTTTATCGTCGCTGCTGTAAAGTCCTAATCTATTGGCGTTAACACCTGTTGGTGTTGAATAAGCTCGAGACCAGGCTTTTTTACCATTCTCAATATTGATTCCAGCGGAGCTACCATTCATTGATGCAGCAAATAAGGCGTTACCGAGCTGTTTGATTTTTCCGTCGACATCAGTGATTTGCTCAGGCTCCGTACTGGCGCGAGGTAAGGCTAGAATTGCTTCCCAAATTCCCTGTCCATTTGCAATATTGTAAGCAGCTACTTTGCCATTATCAAAACCTGCGATTACTAATGGCGGAACTACCAGAGGAACACCACCGCCCAATTGACTAAGAGCGGGAGGGCGTTGAGAACGTTGCCAGATTAATTCTCCAGTACTTTCAAGTAAGCCATGAAGTTTTCCATCAACGGTTCTGAAGATTACCCGATTATTAGCACTTGCTGAGACGGAAAGTATTTCGCTGCTGAGTCTTTCAATCCACAGAATTTTGCCGGTTGCGGCATCCAGTGATATAGCGTTGCCATTTGTGGTGCCAAGGAATACTTTGCTAGCGCTAGCATTGTTTGACGTACTGAGGTTGCCATTTACACCCGCACTAATTGTTTCATCAATAGCTGTTTTCCACAGCATTTTGCCATTACTTTTTTGCCATGCGCTGGCAGTTGTGCCGCCAGCAATATATACCAGCTTGTTATCTATAAATGGGTGAACCTTGTTTTCCCCCATTGCACTACCGGTAGCAACTTGCCAATCGGTCTTGACGTTAATGGTAGGGGTAACTGCTTTTAGTGTTTTTAATGGAGCAGGGCGAGATTTCTTGCCGCTAATTTGGCTACATCCACTTTGAAAAGCGAATAATCCAATCAAAAGCAGTACGTAAGGTTTTAAAGTCACTATTAAGCTCCGCTTTTTAGTTGGTTACCCAGATCATCGCGCTTCATTTTTAACAACTGTGTATTTTGATCGCCTGCGCTCAAAATAGCTTTATCATATGCTTCGTACGCTTGTTTAAATTCTTTTTTAGCAAAATGGATGTCACCATTCAGTTCACTAATCAGGGATTGATAAGAAACAGGCATTTTTCCAGAAAGAATCGATTTAGCTTCATCTAGTTTACCAGTGCTCACTAGCGTTCGAGCGAGACGAAGTTTAGCGAGATTTGCTAGGCTGTCTTGTGGGCTCTCAGTGGCTTTTTTTAATTCAGCAATACATTCCTCTGTTTTACCCGCTTCGCAACTTGTTTTGGCGGAGCTAAGTGCAGCAAGATATGCGTAAGATGTACTTCCATATTCATCTTCCAGCTTTTTTAAGACATCAGTAGAATCGGCTCCCACCTGGTCTAATTGGGAATATAACTTTGAAGCGCCTTCAGACTGAGTAACTTTGTGTTCTTTCCAGTAATTCCAGCCAAACATGCCGCCAACGGTAAGTGCAACGCCTGCAATTACAGAGGTTCCGTTTGAACGCCACCAGGCTTTCAGTTCTTCTGCTTTTTCTTCATCTGATTTAAGATCGTAATCTGCCATTTCTGCTACTGTCCTATAAATAAATTGTGTCTTTCAATATGGTAATTCTTAAGGTGGTGCGACTATACCATGTTGATAATATGTTCTGCTACGAATTCACTAAGTGCTTGTTGTGATAAGGTTTGTTGTTGAAAATTATCTTGTAAGCTTTTTAGTAAAGGTTTAACCGTAATTTCGTTATCAGCTAGCTCATTTTCACCAAGAATTAAGGCAAAGGCTGCGCCAGATTTATCTGCTCGTTTGAGTTGTGATTTAAAGCTCCCTGATCCCGCATTGCACATTAAGCGTAATTCAGGGTTTGAATCACGTAATGACTCAGCCAAAGCAGTACCCGCTAATTCAGCCTGTTCTCCAGCCATCACTAGGTAAGCGTGTGGCAGTGTTTCATTCTTATTAAGGCCTTGCTCTTCAACCAATAGTTGAAGTCGATCTAAGCCGATGCCAAAACCACAGGCTGAGGTTTCTCTCCCACCTAATTGCTTTACTAAACCATCGTATCTACCGCCCGCACAAATAGTGCCTTGGGCTCCAAGATCTTCAGTAATCCATTCGAACACTGTGCGGTTATAGTAATCAATACCACGTACTAAACGAGGGTTAACTTCGTAGCTAATTCTGATTTGGTCTAAACGTTGCTTCAAGCTTTCAAAGTGTACCTTTGATTCTTCATCTAAATAGTCAAGAAGGTTAGGGGCGTTCTCAACCAGCTCTTTCATCGCTGGATTTTTTGTATCCAGAATTCTTAGTGGGTTTTTGTGTAAGCGTCTTTGAGAATCTTCATCTAATAGTTCTTGATGCTTACTAAAGTATTCGATTAATACGTTACGATAATCTTGGCGTGCTTCATTACTTCCCAGCGAATTGATTTCAAGTCTTACGTTTTTGAAACCAAGTTTCTTCCAAAAGCGCGCAGCAATCGCTATCACTTCTGCGTCTATTTCTGGGCCATCAATGCCGTAGGTTTCAATGCCTGCCTGATAAAATCCTCGATAACGTCCTTTTTGAGGGCGCTCGTGACGGAACATGGGGCCGATATACCAGATGCGTTGTTGTTGGTTGTGAAAAATACCGTGCTGAATTCCAGCTCTTACACAACCAGCAGTGCCTTCAGGGCGTAATGTGAGGCTATCACCATTTCTATCTTCGAAGGTGTACATTTCTTTTTCAACGATATCAGTGGCATCACCAATTGAGCGTTTGAAAAGGTCAGTAGACTCAATAATTGGAGTGCGTAACTCGCTATAGCCATAGCTGTTAAAAAGCTGGCGTGCGGTGTTTTCGATATATTGCCAGGAAGAAGATTGTTCAGGGAGAATGTCTCGCATTCCGCGAACTGATTGCAGATTTTTTGCCATTATATGTACCGAACTTTTTCCTGAAACTATTAAACGTTTATTCTAAGGTGAAATTGGCAATACTGCCATTGATATACTGGCTGATATCAACTGCTTTGTCATCAACAAATAGCGATAAACCCTGAGCATTTCCTACTCTAAATGTTAAAGGTTTTTCGATGGTTAGATCTTTATTAGTACCCAGTTTATTTAAGCCTTCAAAAACTGTTTTGTTGTCTTTGTTTCTGATTCTTAACCAAACATCTTTGTTAAACACTAATTTAATCTTAAGCTGATCACTGCTAGAACTGGTTGCCGGAGTTTCTTGCTCTGCGGCTGCTTGTTCCGCTGTTTGCTCAGTGATGCTTGGGTCATCTGAAGAGGTTGTTTCGGTATTAGCTGTCTGTTGAGTATCTTCTGTAGTGGCTTCTGCATTTACAGTATTGTCAGTTGAGGAATCTGTTTGAGTTCCCGCTGAGTTTGTATCGTCTGTATTATTTTGATCTGCTGAATTAATATTTGATTGAGTATTGCCATTATTCAGTGGCAGACTAGTAGTGTTGTTCTCAGAAACATCAGAATCAGGCAAGGGAACGGGTACTGGTAAAGACCCTGTTAATAATGGATTACTTCCTGACTCACCATTCGGTGATTGTAATTGGGTTGATAAGCTACTCCAGGTGGTTTTGAACCATTGGTTAACCCCTGGGATCATGGCTAATAAAGTGATGCCACCAATTAACAACGCTAGCAAAATTAGCTGCGCCCAAATTGGGGACATGCTTTTACGTTTGCTTAAATTTATATTGGCGGAAGTCTTAATCTGGTAATGGAGTTCATTCGCGTCGGCGCCACGTAAAGATTCATAACGGCTAATCAGTTCATTTGGGTCAGTATCACCAAGTTTTGCGTAGTTGCGTAAATAGCCGCGTATATATGGTGGCTCTGCTAACTGGTCGAAGTCTTCGTTTTCTAGGTGAAGGATGACTTCTTCTGATAAACACATCGCGTCCGCGAGTTGTGAAGTTGAAAATCCTGCATCTTCACGAAGTTGAATCAGGCGCGCCTGTAGTTCACCTTCTAGGACGACAGGTTGCTCAGTTTTATTTTTTTCTTTAGCCATTTGATGTTCGTGTCTGGTTGGTTTTGCAGTTGTATAGGTCAGGGTAGATGGAATGTTAATTTGCTTGTTGTGCTTCTTTACTAGCAGGGAAAAGTCTTAATAATGCTGCTTTACAACTACTGGCTTTCGCATGATCGCCCATCTTGGTGTTGATTTTATTACATAAATCCAATGCTTCAGGAGAAGATTGTCCCACACTTTCATAGCGTAACATGAATGCTTGTGCTCTAGGGTAATTCCCTCGATCACTGTAAAGTTTCGCCATTTCTAACAACGCTGAAGGAAAGGCTGATTTTTTCTTTAATGCCTGGCGAAAATAAGTCTCAGCTTTCGCATCGTCATTGGTTTTTCTCAAACAAATTCCGGCGTTAGTATAGGCAAATTCTGGGGTGCGATATAGTGGGTCGTTTATGGCAACAGTGAATTGTTTAACCGCTGCTCGTGGACGTCCTGAATCACACAAAAAAGAACCATAGTTATTTCTAATTTCTGGATCTTTAGGATTTAAGTTAATCGCTTTTAAAAAATATTGTTCAGCTTTTTTATTGTTACCTAATTTCTGTTGCAAAATCGCGTAGTAATGATTCGATTGAGCAGAGCTCGGATTCTGTTCAAGTGCTTTTAATAACTTTTCATTGGCAAGATTCAAACGACCTTTCTGTAGATAGCGAATACCCAGGTCAGAATTGTAGTTTGATGCTTCGTTTGATTTAACACTGGTTGAAGAACAAGCACTTAGAAATAGAGTACTCGCAATAAAAGCGGTCGTGAGAAGCGTCTTGGTCTTAATCGGTTTAAAAGAGCTTACATCGGCAACCGAAGTCTTAATGTTATTAATCACGGAGCTGTAAATGGTGCTCATTGAAATTCCCCTTTAGAGTAAGCATCTTAAGCATTCTAAGTTATGCTGATTAGCAATCAATCATCAAACTTTTCTTGTTTTTTTAAATCCTAAGTTATTAAAAGCCAAACTATAGACTAGGATCAAAGTTTCGATAGAAGGTTCAGAATTAAGATTCTATCCGCGCAAAATGAATTTCTCTGCGACTTTTGTCATTAACTTTTCCAGCTAACTGCCCACAAGCTGCGTCAATATCTTCACCCCTTGTTTTTCTGGTCATCACGATTAGCCCACCGCTTTCCAGAATTTCCCTGAATCTGTAAATTCTATTATTTGAAGAACGTTTATAACGTGTTTCAGGGAACGGGTTAAATGGTATCAAATTCACCTTTACAGGTACATCCTTTAATAAGGTAATCAATTCACGCGCATTTTCATCACTGTCATTGACCTTATCTAACATCACATATTCTATAGTGATTTTTTCTCTGGCAGCTTTGCCGTCCATAAAGCGCATGCACGATTCGAGTAGTTGTTTGATTGGGTACTTGCGATTGACAGGTACCAATTGGTCACGTAATGCATCATTAGGTGCATGCAGTGAAATCGCTAAACTTACATCAACCCGGTCACGTAATTTGTCTAGTGCGGGCACAACACCTGATGTACTCAATGTAACGCGGCGTTTACTTAAGCCGTAGGCATTATCATCGAGCATTAACTCCATCGCTTTTACTACTTTTTCGAAGTTAAGCAATGGCTCGCCCATACCCATCATCACTACGTTACTAATAACGCGGTCTGATTCTGGATCGGGTTGTAGAATTTTTTTGGCAAGCCATAATTGTCCGATAATTTCGCCAACGGTCAAATTACGGTTAAAGCCTTGTCGTGCGGTCGAACAAAATGTGCAATCGAGTGCACAACCGACTTGAGAAGAAATACACAAGGTTCCGCGGCCATCTTCGGGGATGAATACTGCTTCAATACAGTTGCCATCATCCAGACGGAGCAACCACTTGTGTGTGCCATCTTCAGACTTTTCATCAATAGCGACTTCAGGAGCGCGTATCTCAGCGATACTTTGTAAATCTTCACGAAGTGCTTTGCTGACATTGCTCATATCATCAAAGTTATCAACGCCATGCTGATGAATCCACTTGATTATCTGCGTGGCACGAAAAGGCTTTTCTCCCCGTTCGAGGAAAAAAGCTTTTAAGTCTTCTGAGGTATAATCCAGAAGGTTGATTTTCTTTGTTGTAGTCATTTTATATTTTTACTCTTAAATTGCGCTAACAATTTTAAGATCAAATTATTAACGAGTACGTGGGCAGATTTCGTCTGCTGAGAAGAAGTAATCAGTTTCAATTTGTGCATTCTCAAGACTATCAGAACCATGAACTGCATTCTCATCGATGCTTTGAGCGAAATCAGCACGGATAGTTCCAGCATCAGCTTCAGCAGGGTTAGTTGCACCCATAAGCTCACGGTTTTTGCTCACTGCATTTTCGCCTTCAAGAACCTGAATCATTACAGGACCAGAAGTCATGAACTCAACTAGATCACCAAAGAAAGGACGCTCTTTGTGTACTGCGTAAAAACCTTCTGCGTCAGCTTTAGAAAGGTGCTTCATTTTAGCTGCAACGATTTTAAGTCCGCCTTTTTCAAAGCGAGAATAGATTTCACCAATAACGTCTTTACCGATTGCGTCAGGTTTGATGATAGAAATAGTGCGTTCAATAGCCACGGTATTATACTCCAAAAACTTGAATTCGCGTATTTGCGAATTTCATTTAAATAAGGCTCACAGCGGAAATTCCTGAAGTGAGGGTCAAAACCGCGCTATTGTACTGTTGTGTTGGGGATCAGTAAAGGGTAGGTTCACTTTAAAAGATTAAAAATAAAGGGTTAATCAGTGCATAAATAAACAATAAAGTAGTTGGATTAAGAGCCTCTCGCGGTTATATTTTCCCCCTCATTTATTATTACATGGCTTTAGATATGGCAGACGATCAATTAAACGAACAAGAAAGCAAAGAATTTTACGCAATGGCAGATACATTTATCGATGTGGCAAATAGTCATTGTGATAACAAAGAAACCAACCACGTAGGTTCCGCGATGCTTTTTGCGACTGCCAGATTCAGCTCATTTGTTGTCGCATCACAATCACCCGACAAAGATGCATATGAAGCAGAAATAGAAACAGCAACTGAATTTTTTACCAAAGAATTCAAACGCATGCTGACGCAAAACCTTGATGACTATAAAACAGCGTTTAAAGCTCATGAAGATGAGCCACGCTACGAACACCTAAAGAAAAAGGATTAGCCTTAAAAAAACACCCTATAAGTAGGGGGGTGACTTAAGCTATAAAAATTGGAACAACAGATTGAAACTTGAAGAGATTATCGATTTAAAGCGTTATCCGATTACGGATGACGCATTTAAAGAGCAATCACGTCAAACGGTGGCAGAAAAAGGCGCGCTAGCGATGCCTGAATTTTTAACCGGGGCAGCTTTGGAAGCAATTCGTAAAGAAGGCGAGCAGAAACAAGATCAGGCGTTTTTCAGTCGACAGTTTCATAATGTCTATCTTACCGACAACAATCCAGAGTTTGCAGACGATCACGCATTTAATCGTCAGGTAGTTTCATCTAAAGGTTGTATTACCGATGATATCGTTGGTGATGAATCAGCATTGCGCGAGTTGTACAACGCACAATCATTCAAAGACTTTTTGAGTTACGTGTTTGGTGAAGACGCGTTGTATCCTTATGCCGATCCGCTTTCTTCGATCAATCTACACTACGCGAAAAAAGGTCAGGAACTCGGATGGCATTTTGATAATTCCTCATTCGCGATTACCTTGATGATTCAACCAACCGAAAAAGGTGGTCAGTTCGAATACATCAAAGAAGTCCGAGATGCTGATGCGGGCGAGATGAATTTCGATAAAGTAAATAGCGTTCTCGACGGTAAAGAAACCCCACAACAGTTATCAATGGATGCTGGAGCGCTGGTTTTATTCAGAGGCCGTAATGCGATACATCGGGTTACGCCAAATGAAGGTGATCGCACCAGAATGTTAGTTGTTTTGGCGTATAACTCTCAACCCAATATTGCGCTTTCAGGATCTGCGCGGATGACGTTCTACGGTCGATTGGGCGAGTAATTTTCTGTTACTACTTACTTATTGGAAGTAACTTAACCCTGCTTCGTTGATGTGAATTTATCATCGGCTCTCCAGATACGATATCTCACTGACTGTCCTTGCGGCGCATAAATCACTATCGGTAAACGGCTATTGTAACGAATTGTTAATGGTTGACCCGACACAAAAGTTTTTATCGATTGCGTACCAGCGGGAACTCCCATCATGGTACTCATGCCCACATCTTTGCCTGTTATCTCGTAATACGTATAACCCCAGCCTTTTAACGGGCGAGGTTCGATACGAGTCCCCAGTCGAACGCGATTCACGCCATCTGTCATCATCATTTTTCCTGGCATCAACTCAACTTTAAACGCATCTTCCTCGCCACGTTCTTTATGCGGCAAAGTGATTACAAAGCGTTGCATACCCTCTGCTGCTGCAGGGAAGGCTTTGAGTTCTTTATGCTCAGGAGTTTGTGACATGACTTGAGGAATAATAAGAAAAAGTCCAAAAGATAAAAGTAAAAAGGAGATTATATTATTCATGCTGAGTTTGTCTGTTGAATCTAACATAGGTTCAAAAAATGCCTGAGCTCTGCATAAGTTCTTTTAGTCATTTCAAGCAACGAAATGAAAAATCACTTAAAAGTAGGGGGGTGACATTCATTGAATATCACCCTAAGACCGATTCATTAACCACGCGTCATGATCGGTACACCTGCAAAGTAAGGATGTAAAAACATCAGAATCAGATACAACACTACACTCACCACAAATAGAATCACCAGCGATTTCATGCCTTTTGAATCGGTCGGCATCACTCTAGCGCTTTCGCGTTTGTTAATGGTGATTTGCGAGATAATTGCCCAAAGGCCTAAGCCACCAAATAAAATTACAGAACGGATATCACCATTCGCGAGTAAATGGCCAATACTCCACACTATCATACCTGTCAGCATCGGGTGACGTACCCATTCACGAATTTTTGTTTTAGTATTCGCCGCACCGAATAAAATAATCGCTATCAAAATCAATAGCATGGTTGCATGCCTTCCCCACGCAGGAGGATTATAAACCGCAGTCGGTATCGTATTTTTCCAGCCGATCACCATCAACACAATCGAGCCAACAATCAGCAGCGCATAAGCACCTTGATAGCCATTGCCGAATTTCTCAGATAATTGATTACGATGCGAAACCGCAACGCTAGGGTAAAGATGAACAACACTCCACAGAGCCACGCCAAGAATTAGCCAGATCATAATAATACCAACAGGTTTTAAGTAGTATTGAGTATAACAGCCTAAAAAATGTAAGTGTGAAACAGCATAAGTTACAAGTATTTATCAGGAAAAAACTCATATTATCAGAAGTTTATGAGTAGTTTGAAAGAAGAAAAAATGAGTTGATGAGTCTTTACTATACTTAGATAGATTTAATAAAAGACAAATGTATAGGTATCTAAGGTCTAACAACCAGAGAGAAAAACGAGAGAGATAATAAAGAATAAAGAATAAAGAATAAAGAATAAAGAATAAAGGTTTCCATCTTTGCCGTAATGAAAACCTTTTCTATATATTAAGCGGCACAGAAAATGAGTAAAAAAGGAGAGAGAAAATGAGTAAAATAGTCGATGAAGTAAAATCAGCAAATGCCGAATATGTATCTAATTTCGGTGATAAGGGAGATTTACCCATGCCTCCCGGCCGACAGTTTGCAATTCTGACTTGTATGGATGCGCGTCTGGATCCTGCAAAATACGCCGGGCTGGCAGAAGGTGATGCGCATGTGATTCGAAATGCCGGAGGCAGAGCAAGCGACGATGCGATTCGCTCCCTGGTAATTTCCTATAAATTACTGGGTACCAGAGAATGGTTCGTTATACATCACACCGATTGTGGAATGGAGACATTCACCACTGAAATAATGGGTGATTTATTATCAGGCAGTTTGAAAACTGCAAACGTTGATGCCACAGGCTGGCATGACAGCAATGCGGGTGGCGGAACAACAGATGGCAAATACATCAACTGGTTAACCATCAGTGATAATGCAAAAAGTGTGGTTGAAGATGTAGAACGAATTCGCAGCAACTCAATGGTGCCTTCAGACATCCCAATTTACGGATACATCTATGATTGCAAAACGGGTGAATTAGTTGAAATACCCGATGCTACAGCAGCAGGGAAAGCGAGTTAGCATTGGTCAGTTTATGGTGGCTTTGTAATCACAAAGCCACTAATTAGTATGAAGAATTGTCAATATATCGTGTTTGATTAGAAGTAATCCTCTAAAAAGTGCCTATAAGTAGGGGGGTGACTTATAAAAATATAACCACCCAGTTGCATTGTCCTATTGCTATTTATTCGTTTGTTTAACCCACCACTAGCTCATCAATATAAATCATAACTGAGCGGGTTATGTTAATTGCATATTTAACATCGGAGTTATTGACGTGTTTTTCATTTGTATTCTGATAACTTAAATCATCAATCGTTTCTATCAGCAGAGTTGAAGTCCGCAATATTGAGAGAGATGAATCGTTTAGGTTAATACTTTTTTGGCTGGCGCTATTTTTTTGTTTTAAATGCTCATTAACCTTAGCCTGCAAAATAGAAACGGAGTCTTTGTCATCCGTAGTGATTTCTAAATTTTTGCATGTTTGTTGTAGAAAGTTTTTTAAAGCCGCATGCATTAAGCGCATCGATTGGGTTGTGTTATTTGAATCTAAAAGTTCTTGAGCAGCATCTAGAGTTTCATAAGGATTTTGATTTTCATCAGGAAGGTTAGAATTATTATCTTTGTCAGAAGTAGCAATGATTTTATTGTCTGTACTTTGGTCTAATGCGTCCTCGATGATTGCTTCAATTTCCGCATGGAAGTTTTCATCTTTTCTGAGGCTCATGGTTTTTACACCCGGCATTTCCCAGATCACTTTCAAATGTCTGCTGTCTTTGTTTAAGATAAAAGCCACAGCTTCGGCACAATCCTTTTCCAGAGTGTCTTCTATGCTGCCAGTATCCCAACTGTCATCATCATAAAATTGTGTCTGTTGTTTTGCGAATGCTTCGCTATCGGTCTTTTTAAACAACCCTTTCCAGTCACCCATGTTTAAATATTCCATCAGAACGACGGATAGTATTTTTTGTTGTTGCTTAGTTAGTTGGTATGCCGCTGGATAAGTCAGTTCATCGGTCAAATCGGACATCGAATCTTCTCGCTAGCTGTGATTATGGAATGATTTGTACAAGCTTATCCTAACACTTCCATAAATAACTCTTATAGTTAGCGTTCTTTTAAAATGAGTGAAACAGGGCGAATGGCATTTTGTTTATCAAGCCCGCAACCTTAGTTGTTAACAGTTGCGGGGATATTTCCAGTAATTACGGTATTAACAGAGTCATATATGACCCTAACATGTTCACTTGCTGAGGAATTAAATTCATTATTGGTGATTTTTGTATCAGTTACGGGCTTAGACAGTGCTTCAGTTCTATATTTCGTACCAATCTGAACATCATAATCTACATCACCGCTAAATTTATTCCCATTAATTGTATTGTTATCATCTTCTACTATGATACCTTTTATAACATCAATAAAAGTATTTGAATTTACATTGTTAAACTTTGCAAAGTCTTCATAAATAAAAATATCTTCTTCAACAGGCCCATATCTTACGGTATCAGTTGCAATCTTAGGGATGCCACAATTGAAAGCTTCTAAATCTTTACTTTGTCTAGAAGCTATCCACACCCCCACTCTTTGATCTTCAAATTTATTTCCAGTAATTACATTATTATTTGCAGACTGATATCGAGGTAAAGATGTAGGACTAGTGTGATATTCATAACAGTTTTTATATAAAAAGATTCCACCACCTGAATTCTTGGCAAAAGTATTATTCTGAATTGTGTTCATGGCTGAGGAATCTATAGCTATGCCCTCTCTAGCATCCTTTTCCAAAATTCTTTTTCTAACGCGCTCACCACTATCGTAAATAGAATGACCATTCTCTGAGATTACTGAATTTTGAATAATATTGCTCTGTGAGCCTGATTCTAAATAAAGACCAGCGCCACTCGTATACTTTATAGTCGTATTATCAACGACTAAACCAGTAATATAACGGTTTATAAAAAGCCCATTTCTGTGGCTATAATTTATAATATTATTTTCAAGTCTTACATTCTTAAGTGAACTGTTTCTCAAATGGTCTTCCACAACTTCAGCGTTTATATTATTTTTTAAATCTGCGATTGTTTCATCGATGAAAACAGTTTGAACAGATATACCTGTTAGAAAGTTTGTAATTACACAGTTTTTTACAGTTACATTTCCACTAGGAATGGTTTCAAGAGATAGAATTCTGATACCAATATCAGATGGTGCATCTGAAGCACTATATGGAACCCCAACGGCCTGCCTAAATTCTTTGTCTAATCCATTAAGTTCTGCACCATTACAATCAAGAGTCAGATCAGATTCATTTTCAATAAGAATTCTCACGCGGTCGTACTTACAACCTTCTGGTAATGTCAAACTCTCAGTCACTCTATTAAGTATGTTCTTTTCCCAATTCGGACATCCTGTTGGATTAGGAGGTAAAACTCTTGCAGGATCAGAAGGCTTTGAAGTTGTTTCATCGAGAGGTTCAGCAAAATCAACAAACTCTTCTTCTATCGCGTCTTTTATATCATCCGTGTTGCATCCTAAAAATTGCGTAATTACAAAAAAAAACAAAAAAAATGTTAGGCTATATTTCATAATTCTAAACGATGATATTTCATTCTCGCGCATAGTTAATTCCTTATGTTAGTACTTCTTATGTAGAATTATGGATAACAAAAAAACTTTTTATAGCCCATATTGATCTATGTAAAGACATTGCCAAACAACTACTAAGATTCAGACCAGTTATAACGTGTAAAAGTTCCAAGTCAAATATTACGAGGGGTCAATTCAATACAATGTTTAATTTGTCATATTGAAAAAAGATGTGTTGGCTTTGATCTGGTATTTATGAAAATTAAGTGAGAGAAAGTAGGATAAATCAGTATTCATTTGAATGACATGTGATAACTATAATTTATGTTTTATTTTAATCTTAATAATCTTAATAAAAAACGGTCTATAAGGAGGCGGTGGATCTCTATGAATAAGAGTTTTTGTGAGTAGATGAGGTTTATAGCCTTTCATTTTTAAACTAAGAGCCAAAAGTAAAAAAGCTAACCACTAACTGATAAAGGTTAATAACAGTCGGTGGTTAGCATATTATTTTTATTTTTTGAGATCTGGCTGATCAAGATAGCGTACATCTTTTACCGATAGCGGCAGTGGATTAACGTATTTGTAGCCTTTTGATTGTAGGTAAGCAATCTCAGGGAAACCTGCGGGTACTACAGTAATAAATCCATGCATATCATCAGATTTAAAGCCGGCGGCTGTCATCGCATTGTTACACATGCTGAACTTAACACCCATTTCAGAAAGCTCGGCCATCTTGTCGACTATGCCTTGGTATTTTTCATAGTTTTCTTTGGCAAATACACGTAATTCAGGGCCATGTGTTACAACCACCATGTCTCCTTTAAGTGGTTTAGCGGTGTTCTTCATAAAATTATAAAGTATGTTTAATTTTTTTGGATCTTCGTAGTTAACATCAAATACGGCATCAATTTTTGGATATTCATGCATATCAACTTTGGCGGTTCCGTAAGGTGCGAAATCTTCAGCCATTGCCGTGCTGTAACTAGCTGTAACTAATAGATAAGCTTCCAACTAACAAAAGTGCAGGTATTAATTTATTCATATGATCCTCCCAGAATTCATAAGATTAAAATGTGTTAAAACCAACATATTATTTTTTGGGCAGGATAACGGGGGAGTGACTCAGTTGCTAAATTGCTACCCACGAAATATCGATACCCAATGGGAAATCATATCAAGTATATTTAAAAACTCAATGCTTTTAAAAACTACCTAAGTTTGCATAGATTTCTCAATAGATTTTTAAGGTTTATTATAAGGAAAGACATAGCCGCTAAAAACTGCTTCAAAGTAGGGGGGTGACTTTTAGTCTATATTAAAGGCTGACTCTACGTTTTTAAGGCATGGGTGCTCTATGAAATTATTAGTTACGACGTCGTTACTGGCTTTTTGTGTGTGTATGTTTCAGGTGCAGGCTGATGAGGTGTGTGATTCTCAGGCGCTGTACGAGAAGTTAGATGCTGAAAACCCGGGTGATACTTCCCGTTGTGATATTCAGATTAAAGATCCTAAAATCGAAGATTGCCCTTTGCCCAAAACCTTTAGCGGTGGGGAACGTCCGGCATCCCATGTGGTGTTACTGATTGATGCGTCTGGCTCAATGGCTGGCAAGTTGGGTGGTAAGTCGAAGATGTCGATTGCTAAGCGTGAATCTTTGCGCTTTCTCGGCGCCCTACAAAAAGATGTACCGGTCGGGATGATTGTTTATGGGCACAAGGGCAATAATACTAAATCTGGGAAAGCGGAATCGTGCAGTTCGGTTGAATGGGTACATAAGCTCGGAGCCGGCATGCATACCCTGAAAAAGAGTATCAAATCATTGAAACCAGTTGGTTACACGCCAATGGGTGATGCGCTGGATTACACACTGGACGAGTTGAAAAAGGTGCGCAAATCAAAAAAGAATAAGGAGTCTGTTCCCATTGTTTATTTGTTATCTGACGGAAAAGAAACCTGTGGTGGCGACCCTGTTGCATCAGCCAAAGCATTGCATGAATCTGGCGTGCGTGCGGTGGTGAATGTTATTGGTTTTGATGTGGGAAAGGAAACGCGCCAGCAGTTAGAGGCAATTTCTGAAGCGGGAGGAGGAAAGTATTTTCCCGCGAAAGATGCGAAAGCATTACGCAAACAACTCAACGCGGCGCACGATACCGAAATGTCTTTATTGCACTATGAACGTTGCTTATTCTCAAATTTATCGCATACGGTTGGGGTCCATAACAACGCTTTGCTTGATGCGATTAAGTGTCAAACTCGGGAAATCACCAAGCCATTTAGCGCTTTGCAAAAAACTTTAAAGGCGATGGTTGCCGACGGAACAATCAGCAAAGAATGCGCCAGTAAAACTAAATCACTTGCCTACCAGCAGCAAGTCAAAGATGGACGATGGCTTCTTGAGAAAAATAAAGAAATTCGGGCACATCAGGAAAAAGCCTTAGAAAACATGAAAAAAGGTTCTATCTGGAAGGGCTTATAAAAGGATTCGTTAAACTTTTTGTAGATAAATCCATTAAAAAATGACTAAAAAAACGACCTGAAAGTAGGGGGGTGACATTTGACGTTACGCTCTTTCTGTTAGCCGCCTTTTTAAGCATACGTTTTAAACATAACTGTCATATTCATTAAATAATTCTGTCACATTGGCGATATATGCTTCACCTATTATTTTTTCATAAGGTGTGGACTAAGCAATGTCTAATAAGGAAGACCAGCAAGATAATATCGAGTTTGACGATCACTATTTAGATGACGGCATGGATATGGATTACGATTCTGTTTTTAAGGGTTCTAAATCTAGAAAACAAGACTACAAAGAAAAGTCGAAAAAGAGCGCTCGCCGTCGTGTCGAAGACTATATGGAGCGTAAAGCGTTCAAAAAGCAAATGAAGGATTGGGACATTCATTTCGATTTTTGAGGTCGGTTCTATCGTGATAATAGCCGACACAGCATGGCTAGTGAATATTGCGAATAATATTCCCTGAATTGGAATCAATAATTAAAAAGCCATCTTTATTTTCTGTTGTCGACTGAAAAGGAACGGCAATTAAGGACTTATCGGGACTCTGTGTAATGTTGCTTTGAACTCCGTTACTAAGCGCAGCTGAAATTTTATGTACGCCTAAACCACTGTTTTTAAGCCTGCCAGTTTGTATGTCGGCAGTGGTGATTTTTCTATCTGCAGGGCTTATCGCAATAATGCTTCGACTGTTCTTTGAAAACCCCGCAAAGGTAAAATTACCCAGCTTGAGTGTTTTTACCGTTTGTGAATTCAGATCGATAAGTTGCACACTATTGCTCGGTAAACTACTGGTGTAACTGATTAATTGTTTACCCGTTCCATCAAATTTCAATGCATGTTGATTCATACGAGTTTGGTTGTTTTTTACAGCGTTTGTGAGTGGAATAGCGTTTAGCTCTACCTGATTATTGATGTCATAAATATGTACGGTGTTTTTCAGGTTTGATTGGGTCTGATACGCAAAGACTTTACTGTTTGGGCTAAATGCCATTGCGGTGATAATGGTGCTGTTTTTCGCGTTCTTGGGGCTAATGGCGAGGTTAATGGTGCGAAGAATTTTTCCAGTTCCTGTATGCACAAAATATATCTTGTGATTAGTTGATGGGACAGCCATATACACGGTGTTGTAGCTGATAACGGGGGTGATCGGCCAATAACGAACGCCGTTGGGATAAGGCAAAGTTCGCAGCGTTTTGCCCGTTCCGTTATGAATAACCGCGATGCCTTTGGCGGATTTGGCGAGAAATTTGAAACCATCCGGGGTAGCAGCAAAGGTCTCTAATTTTTCATTATTATAAAATGATACATTGTTGATGATGTTTCCATTTCTGGTATCTATTTTTAGTAGATTTCCTGCACCAGACAGGTTTGTTGTTTTGATGTAACTGAGAGTGCCATTAGATTTTGTAAATGACAGCAGTTGAGCCATTGCAGGGTTGTGAGATACGGCGAAAGATTGTGTCGTTATAAAACTGGCGAGCAGTATCACTAATAAAGTGGTGAGTTTAATTTTCATTCTTTCCTTGAGTCCCTTTTCTTCCTTTCTTGTTTTTTTCTCTTTCTCTTGCTCTTTCGACAAGCATTTGAAGCAAATATTGCAGCGTGTCATGGCGTATTTTACCATTCATTTAATTAGACAGGCTAAACTATAAAAAAGTCCTCCAAAGTAGGGGGGTGCCAAATTCAATCTTAATAAAGGTCATTATGACAACAATAAAATTAGGGAAATACAGACATTTCAAAGGCGGTGAATACGAAGTGGTAGGCGTGGCGAAACATTCTGAATCTTTGGATGTGATGGTCATTTATAAACCACTTTATCCCTTGGAAGATGGCGAACTAGAAACCTGGGTAAGGCCTATCGAGATGTTTTTTGATACCAAACAGCATGAAGGTAAGGAAGTTTTACGCTTTACCTATTTGGGAGAGTAACTGTTTAATCGATTGATTTTACTGTATCTTTCAAATGTAACCGATAAAAACGCCTATACTGTAATGAATAGTAAATGGCTAATTATTCACATTATTTAAAAAGGAGTGGTCGTGATTAAGGGAATAAAAAACGAATCGAAGAGTAGTTTGTTTTCTGTAATGAATAGACTCATTTTTATCATGGTTTCCAGTCTGTTTTTAGTGGCCTGTGGTGGCGGAAGTTCTAGTTCAAATGATGATGATCAAGAGATACCGGCTGATCCAGCCCGTGGTGAATTTAAATCAATTAGCAGTAAAACGGCCAATTCTATAACGGATATTCAGACTGCGATTAATGTCGCGGGTGGGCAGAATATTACGGTTCAATATGCAGTTGATACCTATAAAATAGAGTATATGACGGTTGATTCATCGGGTGAGTTGATTTTAGTGTCTGGCATGATAGCCATTCCTGCCAAATCGTCACCTAGCCCTATTATTAGTTACCAGCATGCCACCACCTTCACTAATGATGAAGCCCCTAGTGAGCAGTTAACACCCAGTGAAAAGAGCATTGAAATTGCGCTCGCCTCTTTGGGGTATATTGTTTTCTCTGCGGACTATATTGGTTTTGGTTCGTCGCTAGGCGTCGATCATCCTTACCTGCAAAAAGATACATCTGCCTACACCGTGACTGACATGCTGAAGGCATCTAAAACGTGGTTAGACACAACGTCCATTCAAAGTAATGGCCAATTGTTTATGACGGGTTATTCGCAAGGTGGTTATGTAACCATGGCGGCATTGCAGGATTATCAGGCTAATCCTCAGCAAGGGATGGATGTGGTTACTGCGGTGATGGGAGCGGGTCCATACAATTTGAATTTGGCGCTGAATGAATTGGTAGAGGAAAATCTGGGCTTTTCAATTCCTACGATTAACCTACCGGGTGATTTGGCCGATGGTATTGTCAGCATTATCGAATCGGCATTTATCCCTCAAGATGCAGATGTGGGATATGAAACGACCTTCCTTGATCGCTTTTTAGAGAATGATCGTCAGGATAACGTGCATGACTGGAAACCGAATGTGCCAGTGACATTATTCCACGGTGAAGATGACGAGACTGTGCCCATCATTAGCTCAGAAAGCACGCTAAGTACGATGCTGGCTTTGGGGGCTGATATCGAATTAATCAAATGTACTGCGGTCCCATCAGGTCACAAAGATTGTGTGCCAGAATACGTAGAGTTGGTGGTACAGATATTTGGTGGATTGCGTAACGATTAATCTGGTGACAGATTAAGCTTAATCGATACTGATCAGATGATCATAATGAATAGAATTATCAATCAATAATAGTCATCCCCCTATCACGTTTTATAAACGTAAAAAAACTGCCTCAAAGTAGGGGGGTGACTTTAAAAATCCTTGTTTCCAGAATGCTTGCTTCCAGAGCACTGACTTTCAGGTTGTCTAAACCAATTATTCACCAATTTTGTGGCGGCGTCCTTTTGCTGCTTTTTTCTCGGCCTTGGCAACCTTCTTTTCTTTTGCCGTCATTAAAGGCTCTTTCTTGGTTGCTTTTTTACTGTTTAATCCTTTGCTCATGGTGTACTCCTGACTTTTATTGTGTGTTATTTACATTATTGCTGATGGCAATAGGGGTAGCCTCTGTACTGTTTGGGATGAAAATGATACCTACGAAAATAAAAAGGAATGATCAGAAATCAAAAGGAATTATTTAAAAGTAGTCCGGCTTCAGTGTGTTTTGGCAAGGGCGCCATTCGGCAAGAAGTTGCGGAGGAGGGATGAAAAACCAATATACCCTATATAAAAATACGTTGTCGGATTAAACAGAAATAAAGTCAGTTTCATTCATTTTGTTATAAATCGATGTTATTGACGATAAACGGTTATACTTGGTACTGCAGAGTTCTGCGATTAATTATTATAAAAGAGAAAAATATGAGTAAAGGTACAGTTAAGTGGTTCGACGCGGCTAAAGGTTTTGGTTTTATTACACCTGAAGACGGTAGCAAGGATTTATTCGTGCATCATTCAGAAATTCAGGCAGGCGGCGAATACGCAACACTAGCTGATGGACAAGCAGTAGAATATGAACTTGGCCAAGGCCAGAAAGGTCCTTGTGCAAATAAAGTGACTGCAGTTTAAGTAACACCGTTAAGCAATATCGTTTAAGCAGCACAGTTTAAACAGTAAAAATCTTTTGGAGGTGTTTAATATGCCTCCAAAAGTATCAGTAATAAGTCTAGGTTTTAACTCACTTAAATCTACGTTATTGATTTCAATATTCATCTAGTCAGATTAATCAAATAGCTGTAATCACCAACACGCTTAAATTTCCCAATCTGGAATACCCTTGAAGCGTTTTACCAGAAAATCTAAAAACGTCCTTTGTGCGGCGGATACATGATGTCGCGATAAATAAACACCCCAGATGCCAAGCTCCGCTGGCTCCCAATCGTTTAGTAACTTTACCAGTTTCCCCTGTTGAATCAGTGGTCCAACAATATAGCTAGGTTGAAGTGCGATACCGGCGTTATCAAGAATAGCTTGTGTGATAGCCGCTGCTTCATTTACTCTTAAATTTCCTGTCACCGGGACGGCTATTTCTTCATCGTTACCTTGACCATTGCCAACAATACCATCAACAACATCGCCATTGCTGTTTGGATTTATAGGAGACAAGCGCCATTCGCTTTTACCAAAATTAGTGTAGGTCAAGCAGTTGTGATGTTGTAAATCGTCCGGATGTTCGGGCGCGCCATGGCGTTCCAGATATTTAGGCGTTGCACAAATAATGGATTTACAGGGTGCAATTTTCCGAGCAACGATATTGGGGTCGAGCTCGCCAGCTATTCTAATCGCTAAATCGACCCGCTCTTCGATTAGGTTTACGCTGCGATCAAGTAATAATAAATCGATAGTGACCTTTGGGTAATGTTCTAAATAATCGGTAATCGCCCGCGTTAAATGGGTGGCTCCAAATGAAACGCTGGATGTGATTCGTAATTGACCGTGCGGTTCAATGTCTCTTTTACCAGAGATGTCCTGTAATTCCTGACTGATTGCGAGCATCTGCCGACAGCTGTTCAGGCAGGCTTCTCCTGCATCGGTGAGGCTTACTTTACGCGTGGAACGTTGTAACAATCTGCTGCCTAACCAGCGCTCAAGTTCGGTGACATGTCGCGTAACCATCGAACGTGATAAGTCTAAGTGTTCTGCCGCAGCGGTAAATCCGCCCCTGTCAGCCACTTCGGTAAAGATTTTCATCGCCATTAATTTATCCATTAGTTCGTATATTGCAACAATGAAGCGCGATATGTCACGTTTATTCGTCCGATTTTAGTACATATACTTTCTCTCATCGAAGCATTACATCGAAAAGCAATTAAAGAAATATAGGAATAAACACTATGAAAACGACTATTTTAAAAGGCATCAGCCAATTTTTATTACCCGCTGTACTAACACTTACGACAATGTCATCGGTACAGGCGGCAACGGAATCTGAGTTAGAATTTCAGGTATATAACGGCGGAGAAAATAGCTTTTTTGTCAATTCAGTATTGGTAACCGGTGAAAAGGATGCGGTATTGATCGACACACAATTTACCAAAGCCAAAGCACATCAGCTGGTTGCAGAGATTTTGAACAGTGGCAAGCAGTTGAAGATGGTATACATCAGCCACGGCGATCCTGATTACTACTTTGGACTGGAAGTGATTAAACAGGCATTTCCTGACGTTAAAGTGTTCGCCACCGAGCCAACCGTAAACTGGATTAAAAAAACGGTTGATAAGAAAGTTGGATTCTGGGGGCCAAAAATGGGTGCTAATGCACCGACAAAGCCAGTCATTCCCGAAGTAATCAAAGGGTCATCGTTCGACTTGGAAGGGCATAGTTTTAACATCGTTGGTTTAGATGGTGATTTACCGGGCAGAACATTTCTCTGGGTACCTGATCTCAAAGCTGTAATGGGTGGCGTTAATGTGTTTGCTGGTTTGCACTTGTGGACAGCAGATACGCAAACTAAAGCGTCGCGCAAAGCGTGGGCGAGTACGCTGGATAATATCTTGGCATTAAATCCGACTACGGTTATTCCGGGGCATGCCGCGAATCAGGATGTTCAGGATAGCTCTCTAGTTACATACAACCTCAAATATTTAGCCGATTTCGAACAAGCCCTTGAAACGCATAAAACTTCTGCGGCTTTGATTAAATCTATGCAGGCTAAATATCCTGAGAATAAGTTAGGCCTTGCCTTGGAGATTGGTGCGAAAGTAAATACAGGCGAGATGAAGTGGTAAATCCCCTTCATTTTGTCTTGCTTGGATACGGAAATAAATAATATGAAAATGAAAACACTAGAGTATATATTCGACCCGCTTTGTGGCTGGTGCTATGGCGCTGCACCGTTAATTGCGATGCTAGAAGCACACGCCAATGTGTCTTTAAAATTGCACGGTGGCGGAATGATGTCGGGTTCGAACACTAAGGCGGTTACCTCTCAACTACGTGACTTTGTGCAACCACATGATGCGCGAATTGCAGAATTAACGGGGCAATTATTCAGTGATGAATATAACAATGGTTTATTGAAAGATGAAACAGCCATATTGGATTCAACCCCACCTATCGCAGCCATTATTGCTGCAGAACAGTGGGATAAAGCGCCAGCTATGTTACATGCCATTCAACAAGCCCATTATGTAAAAGGCTTAAAAGTGGCAGATGTAGAAGTCTTGAAAGCGTTGGCTGGTGATATTGAAATCCCTGTCGATGAATTTGAGCGGGTGTTCATAGACGTTATGAAAAATCAGGTCGATGCACATATTCAACAGAGTAGGGAGTTACTGAGTAAGGTTGGTGGTAATGGTTTTCCAACGTTGTTTGAAGTCAGAGAGTCGCAAATAATCAGTCATCCTATTTCTAACTATTATGGAAAGCCTGAGGCATGGCAGGCGTATCTGGATAGTCAACTATTCACCTAATCAACCAACTAAATAATCAACTAAAGCAATCTACATAACAGGCAAATGCCTTGGATAGCTTAACAAAAATTTGGAGACAATAATGAATACAGCACTTAACACAACAATTAACACGACAATGAAAACACCATTACTTAATAGAATATTTACTACAGATGAGAGTCTCTCATCACTTATCTTACGAATTCCCATCGGAGTGATTTTTATCGCTCATGGTGGGCAAAAGTTATTTGGACTATTCGGTGGATATGGACTTGAAGGTACGGCTAAATGGATGGCTTCTATCGGTTTAGAACCTGGCTATTTAATGGCGCTAATGGCTGGTAGCGCTGAGCTTTTTGGTGGTTTAGCATTGATTCTTGGGTTATTGGTACGACCAGCAGCCTTGGTTCTGTCGGTAACCATGCTAGTAGCGATCTTTAGTGTTCATTTTTCGAATGGTTTGTTTATCAGCAATAAAGGTTATGAGTTTGCTCTTGCACTGTTCGCTGCATCGGCGGCTCTGGTTTTCAGTGGAGCAGGTCGTTTTTCATTGGATGGAATAATAAGCAAGTGAGCGTAATCGATTTGATATATGAAACACGCGGAGAAGTTTAGATGAATAGGAGACAATGGTTAAAATTCAGTACGCTTGCAGGTCTTGGTTTGGTAACCAGAACCTGGGCTGATACTTTCAGCAACTCAACCTTAGAGTCACTCAAGGCTCTGCCTAAATCGCCCACGATGCCTGTGATGTTTATTGGTCACGGCAGCCCGATGAATGCCATCAATGAGAATGCATTCAACCAAAGCTGGCGAAAAATAGGTAAGCAGTTTGGTGAAGGCAGTGACGCCAAGTGGGCTAAACCTTCGGCTATCCTAGTGATTTCGGCGCACTGGCAAACAACTGGGGGAATTGGTGTTCTCGCCAGCGAAGAGCCTGAGACTATTTATGATTTTGGTGGTTTTCCACAAAAACTTTATGATCAGACCTATCCTGCTCCCGGTTCTTTAACAACGGCTGAAATAACAAAGCAACTATTGCAAACACAGCGACACACGCCCAATACACCCATTATCTTAGATGAAGACCGCGGTTTTGATCATGGTGTCTGGTCGGTTTTGTTGCCGATGTTTCCCAAGGCAGATATTCCTGTGCTACAAATAAGTCTGGATCGGAATTTGCCACACGATATTCACTATGATTTGGCGAAACAGCTTTCTGTTTTAAGAGAACGCGGTGTGCTTATCATTGGAAGTGGAAACATGGTTCACAACCTGTATGCAGAGCGCATGCCGAATAGCAAACCGCATGATTGGACTTTGGAATTTGAACAAAAGATGACGAATTGGATAGAGCATCGTGACGATCAATCCATCATTAAAATATCGCGAACGATGCCCAAGCTCACATCTTTAGCGCATCCAACACATGAACACTTCTTACCGCTTATTTATACATTAGGAGCAAAGAGCGCGAAAGACAAAATCAGTTTTTTCAATACAGGATATGGGTCGAGTGCGATAGCGATGCGTTCGGTAATATTTGAGGCGTAGTGTTTCTGATAAACTTAAACCAACAAAAACCCCCTATAAGTAGGGGGGTGACTATTATATTTTGTCTTAATAAAGCAAAGACCTAACAAAACCCAAATACTAATCCAAGACCTTATTCAAGGCTATTTGTGATTGAAAATCTGGCTGGTTAAAATCAGTTTTTAACGAATGATTGAAAGGATATTGGGATGTTTTTTAAAACGATTAATTTGTGTGGCTTAGCCCTTTTCTATGAAGATTGCTAAAGCGCTCTTAGTTTTATCAACGGTTCTGATATTTTTAATTATTGCGGGGTGCTCGTCGATGAAATCAACAGACGTTTTAAATTTCGTTTTGCCTGCGAGCGGCTATGTTAAAACAACATTGCATTACGGAAGTAATCCTCGGCAGTCTCTGGATGTTTATAAACCTAAAATAGAAGCAAATACAGAAACTAAAGCAGCTAACAATAAAACCCCGATTGTCTTTGTTTACGGTGGTGCCTGGCGCAAAGGTAGCAAGGAAGATTATGAGTTTGTCGCACACGCTCTGGTCGGGCTTGGACATACGGTGATCGTTCCTGATTATCGGCTATACCCGGAAGCGGAATTTCCTGAATTTGTAAACGACGTGGCTGAGGCGATGAGTTTTGTTGAGCAGAATGCAACTTCTTTACTCGGAGAACCACTAAAGCAGGTGATTCTCATGGGGCACTCGTCAGGCGCTCACACTGCCGCATTACTCGCAACTGATCCTCAATATTTAAACAGCCGCAACGTTAAAACCGAGATAGCTGGTTTAATCGCAATCTCTGGTCCTTACGATTTACCGCTGGATGATCCGGAAGTGAAACCTGTTTTCAAAAACGTCAGTGAAAAAGAGGCTAATCCTGTGTTCAATATTCGTCCTGATATGCCACCTGTTTTATTGCTACATGGTGAAAAGGATGAGCGCGTTTTACCGTTTCACAGCAAACGCTTTGCAAAGGCGTTAACCACATCGGGCGCATCTGTAACGTTGAAGATATACCCCGGTGTGAACCATACGAGAATTATAGGTAGCCTCGCAGCGCCATTACGTTTTCTGAATGAAAGTTACAGCGATATTGATGCGTTTTTAACGCGTATCGATTGATTAACACGCCTCACGATTAAAATTAAGTGTATAAAAGCTTAAACCTAAACAAATCCACAAGAGAAATATATGTCTGATCTACAAGTGATGCTTCAGGAATTCTTTCAAATATCTAATATAAAAGAATTGTTATTCGCTTTTGTAATTGCGCTACCTATCGGCTGGAATCGCGAAAAAGAAAGTCGGAGCATGGGCTTACGTACCTTTCCGCTAGTTGCGGTAGCGTCTTGTGGCTATATGCTAATTGGTAGTTCAGTCGTTGATGGTGATCCTGATGCCTTGTCAAAATTGCTCTATGGATTGATGACAGGCATAGGTTTTATCGGTGGTGGAGCAATTCTAAAAGATGGTGCGAGTGTTCAGGGTACGGCGACAGCTGCGAGTATCTGGAATACGGGTGCGGTAGGTGCGGCAGTTGCATTTCATCGATATGAAATTGCAGTTGTACTGGCGGTTATTAGCTTTATGATTTTATCTTTGGCGAAACCTATTAAAAACACACTTTCGGATTAATAACATCCTCTGGAATAGTGAGATTTGATAGGTATTAGCTATAAATTTTCAATGCTGAATAGCATCTTAAAAAAGTGAACTTGCCACCCCATGAAATTATTCGGCAAGCCCATAAAATGTTAGAGGAGATAGCTCCCCTCTAATTATTCATTTACAGCAAAAAATTTCCTTAATGCATCGCTGTGTCAAAATGCTCATCGTAACGGAAGATATAATCCTTATCGGCTAATGGAGCATGGCAACTTCTGCATGAGGTAAAATCTTTGGTCGCGGGTGTTTTAGCATCAGCAAGGTAAGCACCATATAACCAGTCACCATTATTGATGGTTCCTTTAGCTTGTTTACTGCCCCAGCCAGCGCCTTTTTCCATCACAAACACTTTAGATAACTTACCTTTTATGAGTTTGCCTTTAGAGTCTTTCAGTAATTCACCTGTTGGAGATTTTTGCGCGTCATAGATTTCCATAATCGAGACGGTTCCAGCAGGAAAAGCATTTCCTTTTTTGGTTTTCATACCTGTTTTATTAATATAAATCTCACGTACCTGACCCGTTTTCATTTTATCCACTGTACCGACAAACTTCGGCCAGCTACGATAATTGGCGGGTACCATAATGTCGCCATCATTTTTGGCGGTCATTGTTTTGTTTTTATGCATTCCTGTACTACAACCTATCGTTATAGCGCTTAACGCTGTAATGGTGGTTATGACGAGTGCTTTTGTGATTGTTGTCTTTTTGGTATTGCTCAGTTTCATGTTTCATCTCCTTTTGTCAGCTTCAAATATCCGGCTGGATATGGAAAGGCTTACGCAGGTTGGATTAAAACTGGATTCATTTATTTTTGTTTTTTTCTATGCTTTTTAAAAATACTAACTGCTTATTGATTGATGAGCTGATGCAGGATTTGAATGGCCTGCTGATGTGCACTGTTTTCTTTACTGTTTTCTAAACTATTTCCTACCCCCTTTTCTACAGCAGTCATATTTTCAGGATAAACCGCATAAGCTGGCAGCTTGAACTCCAGACTATCAGGTATCAAAAACAGCTTTCCTGAAGCAATCAAAGGTTCTGCCATGCGCTTCGGTAAAAAACAGGAGCCGCCATTTTGAATAACCAGTTGAACTGCCAACCAACCGATATTGGCCAGTAATGCAGGTCGTTCTAATTGCGGAAAACTATTACTGTGTTCAGCATAAAAACCCGGTCCCCAATCGACGTAAACATAATTTTCATCGGGCCAGGGTTTGTCAGGTTCTGTGCCGACTAAGACGAGTGTTTCATCAAAAAGATGGTCTATCTTTAAGCCATGGCTATGTTGAGGGGTATACATCAGTGCAATATCCAGCGTACCTTCTGTCATCCTGCGCATTAGGTCTTCTTCGAAACCTATTTCGCTATTTATAGATACATCTGGCATCTGCTTGCGCATTTCGCCGACCCATTTAGGCAGTAATTCGGCATCCCACAAAGCAATACGTGAACCAATTATCAAGCTGGAACTGTAACGGCTCGGCAAACCCACATCGTGACGTGCTTGCTCCATGGTTAACATGAGTGATTTGGCGTGGCGTAAAAAGCGTTTGCCCGCCGATGTCAGAGTCGCTCCCGATCGGTTGCGGATGAATAATTTAGTCTGTAGATTGTTCTCCAGATTCTGGATACGCGCACTGACAGTCGACTGTGTGATATAGAGTCGTGAAGCGGCTTCGACAAAGCTGCCATTAGCGGTCACCGCGAGAAAAGTACGTATTTGCTCTATATCCATATTATTTCCAAACTATATCTTTTATATATATATAAATTACCCAAGTCAAAGGTTCGAGTCCTGTTGCTGTTTTCGGGTTTGATTAAATCCAGCCAAATAACTTAAGCCAGTCATACAGGGAGTTTCACAGGGTTTTGCAGCCAGTATTTTCGCAATGGATTGGGATGCAGGCGTAAAATAAACCATTACCTCACAATGTAATCGTGCTTCTGCCTCATGCCGATAAAACAGTGTCATATTTTTAGGACAATTCAACGTTTGAAAGTGATTATCAAAGTCATCTTTTAACTGGTAGAGCGCCTCTGTAGCCAACATGGCATCCCCCAGATTGATGTAGAACCATTGATTCATAATGTAGATTTCATCTGATGACTCGAGTCGATTAATAAAGTATATCATTTTTAATATCGGGTTTTTCGATACTAACTCCCTAAATAAATCGTTATACAGGGGTAATGAACTCCCGATAGACTGATTAGTAACAATAGAAACTAGCTGAGGAAAAAGTGATGTCGAATTTATCAATGCTGCAACAGACACGTCAATCTATGAAGCAATCACAAGCTTTATATAGTGTTGAACGGGATGTAGAAGGTTATTTGGTTCACCCGGAAGATTGGACACTTGAATTAGCTGCAGAGCTTGCCGCAGAGGAGGATATCGAACTCAACGATGACTATTGGCCTATTCTCAATTTTGTTCGGGATTATTGGAATGAGAATAAAATCACACCAGATATTCGTCATGTAGCAGATCATCTTGCGAAACTTTACAAGATTAATAAGAAAGCTGGGAAAAAACAAATTTTCGATTTGTTTCCTTATGGTTATGTGAAACAGGCTTGCAAGATAGCGGGTATGCAAAGACCACGTGCCTGGAGTACTGGTTAGATTTTTATCCTTTCTAAATAAAAAATGCCTACTTTCGTAGGCATTTTTTTTAGATCAGATTAATTGATCCGAATTAAAGTATTAAGCGATATTAGTCAGCTTGTGGCTTTTCTTCGTCTTCAGCTTTATCTTCGTCATCTTCACATACAGGAGTTGTCAAAGCTTCTCTTGCTTCTTCTGTCATTGCTTCTAATGCTTCTTCTGTTACACATTCCATATCTTCAGCTTTATTCTCATGCGATTCAGCATAACTAACTGAAGTAAAAGCCGAGCTCATAGCTAAAACAAGAGTGCTTACGAATAATGTAGTTTTGTTCATTTTTTTTTATCCTGAAAAAAGTTAATTGTTTAGTTGAACGAAGTAACCGAATCGGATTTGTTATTCAGTTTTCAATGTTACGAATATCAATACCAACTCATTTACTTATAACTTAGACACATCCATTTCTTCAAAAGTTACATTTTATTCATAAAATAAAGTCTAAAAATTCTGATTAAATTAATGAAAATATATTGTTAATGAATAATTGAAATCTATGCTAGCTGAACTCAACAGTATTAAGCGATGCTGGTTTAGATCATATTGAATACTCTTTTCATCAATAATTATTTTATATTTCAAGTGTGTACCTAACACACTCTCCCTCCAAAAAAGTGCCCAAAAGTAGGGGGGTGACATTTATCTTATTATGTGAAAACAAAGCATCATGTTGGCATACTACCGAATATCGTAATTATTTTTAAATAAACAGAAGTTTGCATACAATAGAAAAAAATAGATAACGATAAGAATTATTATGAAGACACCTAGAATTTCACATGTAATTGCAGATATATCATATAAAGATAGTCTGGATAGTTTGTATCAACTAAAAATATTTGTTGGAAAAGAGCACGAAGACAAAATAGCGAAACAACCCAAGATATTTAAAAATGCAGATCTGTCTGAGATTGAAGATGATTTTTACGTAACAAGCATTGATGAAGTAAGAGCATTAATGAGAGTAACTCCTGAGTACAATTTTGTGATCAGGTCTTATATCGTTTATTCCTATTATAAAAAATCCTCTGATGAAGTGTATATCAGTTCATTTGGTGGCAATAAAATCAATACAAGCAACGTAAAAAATTACTTGGTACATAGTATTTTAAGCAGTAAAGATAGTGGTTTACTGTCTCATCTTATTGAGATGATTTCAGGTTATCAGAATAATTATGATGTTCAGGCTAATGCATTCATGCTTTCTGATTTTGTGCATACCTATTGTCGAAAGCAACGAATTGACGATGATGTGATTATCGATTCTGTTTTCGTAAGCAATGAAAATATAGATTTATCTAATAAAGAAATAATTGCTTTAATGAGAGATCACAACAGAATTCCTGATGGAATGATTGTAAGAGATGAGTTTTGTGCCTTAGAGCCCTCTCAAATTATTACACTTGCTTGTTTGTTAATAGATAATCAAGAGGCTGTAGCCGCATAGCAGTAAATCCGTTTTATCTTAGTAAAATATGATAAAAAACGGCTAAAAGTAGGGGGGTGACTTCAGTAACTTTCCCATAGGATTTGTTTAAGGTATGGGGATAATTTGCTTATTTGGCTCTCACATATCTTATTCAGGATTCTTATTCAGGATTCTTATTCAGGACTGAAAATCCCAACAAATTCAAAAGGTGCTGAAGCATTCAACTTCAGTAACACCCCATCGCCAGACGCAACGTTCTGACCCGAAATAGCAGCAATCGTGACGTGATGGGTGACCATAATAATCAATTTTTGATTGGTTGACTGATCGGAAATAAATTGTTTCAACGTGCGTAAACTGGGCTCGCGGTTTTCAGGCATTTGAAAGAAAGAGTTCAATGCAGGTAATTCCTTTACCACACCCATATTAAGTAATCGCGCGGTATCCAGACATCGGCACCACTGACTTGAGTAAATTTCTGCTACCTCAATATTATTGCTACGCAACCATTCTCCAATTTTTTCAGACTGTTGTCGTCCCTGTTGATCTAAATTGCGTTGAGTCGAGCAATCATCAATTTTAATATTCGCTGGGTCTCCAAAGCCTGGTGCTTTTGCATGACGAATCATCAAGATATGACCGCCACCTTGCATCGCTTTTATCAGCGCACCATCTTTATTTTCTGCATGCGCAGTAAAACCAAAAGTAAAAAATATTAGTAGATTGAGAAAACTGAACTTTATATAACTCATTTCTTCCTCTTTTTATGACTAACAGATTAATTGTTTTGAGTAGCTCGATTAAATTAGCCGTTTAAATATTAGGTCCGATATCTAACTTGCTTCCATCAGAAAAACGCGAGAACCGGAAACGTTTCAAATCGTGCTGGCTACTCTCTTTATTCGCTATTTGCGCGATTATCTTACCAAAAGCGGGACCGATACCAAAACCATGGCCACTCATGCCCGTTGCAACGATCAGCCCCTCCACATCTGGCACTCTATCAACAATCGGAACAATGTCTGGCATTGCGTCAATCATACCACCCCAGGCATCAAGAATCTTAGGCTCACCGATTTGAGGGAACCGAGCCGCAAAGCGCTGTTGCATGACTTTTACTTTTCCCTTGGCAGGGCTTGGATTTAGCACACGCGTTATTTCAAATGGGCTTATCTCGTCCTCTTTCCAGTGACGTGGTGTTTTCCAGGCATCCGGCGAGGTACTGACTTCATTAATCCAGGGGCGGATTTCGTGAATGTTTTGTAAACCTGTTTTTATCCACTTGGTCATTAAACGAAAAGAGTCCGGACCAATAAAATGATCATGAGAATCAGTCAGTGCAATCGAGTAACCCCCGTCATCACGTCGGCGAATCGCTAATTCTGGATCTGCAAAATTCGTCGATGACACACTTTGTACCGGAGCTGTTCTTGCAACGGATGCACGCACTGATAACTGTGGAATATTGATGCCATGACGACGTAAAAACAACGACGACCATGCGCCACCAGCAACGATTACCTGAGAGGCTTTTACGCGACCCGATTCAGTAACCACACCTGTGATTTGCCCCGCTTGAATATCCAACGCGCGTACCGCACAGTTTTCTTTTATCAAAACCCCTTCACTATGTGCCAACTCTGCGACAGCTGGAATGGCTTGCCATGGTTCAGCGCGTGCGTCGCTGGCGGTATACGTGCCTCCGATCCATTTGTTGTCTGAAGGCGTTTTGAAATCGATGTACTTTTCTAATTGTGACGCTGACAAAGCCACGGTATCTAAACCATGCTCTTTTGCGGTACTCAGCCATTGTTCGCGTTTCGCTTGATCTTTTTCGGTTTTCGAAAGATACATTACACCACTTTGTTTAAACCCTGTCCGGCCTTTTACTTCTTTATCAATATCTTCCCACAAGCGCAAAGCTTCCATCATTATCGGCAATTCAGCGGGGTCACGGCCGTGCTGACGAATCCAGCCCCAATTTCGTGAAGATTGCTCTCCGGCGATACGGCCTTTTTCCAGAATCATAACCTTGAGTCCTTTACGAGCCATATTGAGTGCCGAGAACACACCAATAATACCGCCGCCTATAATAATGGCATCGACTTCGTCAGGAAGGCTGTCGTTGAATGTGATGGGGGTATCGATAGTAATCATAGTTATTGTGCTTTTGGTGGTATAAGTTGTGCCGTTATTATTCTCTGGTTTATAAAAATAATTTTACAATTGACCTGTAAAAAAGTGCCCTAAAGTAGGGGGGTGACTATTATCTTTGTGTTCTTTGTCTCTTATTACTAAAGCTATTTATACAGCGCTTTTTCTCGTAAGGCTTTTAATTGTTTCACTTATTCAATTCAATCTCATATTAAAATCAGTCAAAGAATATATTAAGAAAGAGATAATAATACAGAGTCATGTATTAAAATATACAATAATTAGTTACTTCATCATAAACTTACACTAAGCTAGTTATTTTTTCATTTTGATCATGAGAAACTATTGAATAATCAACCGACACATCAAGCTCAAGAAAGCAACAGCCCCAGACATTTTGGCTTCTTGATGATGCCTAATTTTTCGTTGATTGCATTTGCCTCTGCGATAGAAACGTTGCGTTTGGCGAACAATATCAAGGGAAGTGAAATCTACACCTGGGAGACAATCACCCCAAATGATGATGTCGTGAAGGCGAGTAATGGCCTGGAATTTAAACCAGATAAAAGCCTGCAAGATGTCGATATCTACGAGACATTGTTTGTCTGTGGTGGGCACAATATTCAACTGTATTGGACCGATTCAATCGGCAAGTGGTTGCGTCAGCAGGATGCGAAAGGTGTGATGCTCGGTTCTTTGTGTACTGGCGCTTATGTGTTGGGCAGGGCAGGGTTACTGGATGATTACCGTTGCACCATGCATTGGGATCATATTGCCGCGATGCGTGAAAAGTATCCGCACCTGAATTTAACCGATGATATATACGAAATCGATCGTAACCGTTTTACCTGTGCAGGTGGTACCGCTTCGATTGATATGATGCATCACCTGGTATCTTTACAACACGGACGTCGTTTGGCATCTGCAGTGAGTGAAAAGCTGTTGGTTGATCATGTAAGAGGCATGGGCGATCCGCAACGGATTCCATTGCGCCAACAGATTGGAACAGGCCAGCCGAAACTAACAGAAGCCGTTCGTTTGATGGAATCCAATCTTGAAGAGTGTTTGTCATCAAAAGAACTGGCCGACTATGTTGAACTGTCTAGACGTCAATTAGAGCGTTCTTTTCGTGTCTATTTAGATTGCACACCGATGCAGTATTACCTGCGATTACGTCTGCGTAATGCGAGACGCTTATTGCTGCAAACAGATAATCCAGTGACTGATATTGCCATTTCTTGTGGGTTTAAATCTTCACCGCATTTTAGTAAGTCTTATAAGGATATGTTTAATATGTCTCCGCGAGATGAGCGCCGGATGATTCTTAACAATAGTCTTTGATCTTTATCGAAGTCATCAGCTGCCATACTGTTAACTACTATGCGTTTAAATGTTTTGTCATTAACAAACAACTGACAATGGCCGAATATGTGTCACATACCTTACAAAAGTGTCAATAAGTGACTGCTAATACAGTTGTAATATAAACGCCTTTTTTAATTTATTATTTATATATATCAGGTGGTTAGCGTGTTTTAGGGGTAAGTGGCATTGTCATTGCATTAGCAACGACTATAAAAACAAAGAATTTATAAAATTCTGAAACAAACCCAAACCGAGAGGCGTTAACGAGTTAATACATCAAGGATAGATTAACTTAGCCTCACCAGTGCCCTGTCGTTGCCCAACGTCGGGGCACACTTATTTCTACCTTATGCGTTTTCTTCGCTATCTTTCGTTATATATTATTAATTCGTAAACCACATGACGGATAAATGATTAAGTAACAGCATATTTAAAAAATACGCCTCAAAGTAGGGGGGTGACTTGTCGTTGATCTTTCGCAATACCCCCTGATGCTTCTTATTGCATAGAATTGTTACTTAGTTTTTCTCGCTAGCTGATCATTTTGAATACGCTGAATTTGCTCTACCACTATTAATGAGTCAATCATGATCGAATAAATAACCAAATCAATGACACAAGACTGACAAAATGTGGATGTATGACACAAACATAGAGAAATTGTCAGCTAGTGACGATGAAGATAATGATGTAAAAATACTAACAAAATTAATAAACTCATTTAAAACAATAAGATAGCGTTATTTAAGAAAAGTTGGCATCGTCATTGCATTATAGTTAAGTATAAAAACAATGAATTTTTAGCAAGCCCCTGAGGCGAAGAGTAGTTTAGTAAATATAAAAATAAAATAACTACCAGTCTCCCAAGTGCCCTTTCACTTACCCCGGTGAAGGGGCACATTATTTTTGGGAAAAGTGTTTTTCAGATAGCCTTTAGCTGGCAGAAATAAGCATCGAATTTTTAATTCATTTTCTGACTCAATTGAAAACTTTCAACCCAAATTATCGTAACCTTCAGCTAGTTGAGTCCTACACTATTATCAATTTTGATGGAATTTGCCGAGGCGAGTTTGCTGGCCATATCACGAGCGATTCTTGCTTCGAATGCGCGTTGTAAGTTGGGATGTTTCTCCAGAAGTTTATTGAGTACAGTTTTCTCCCACGACAGAAAGGTACTGCCTTTTGCAAGGTTCACTGTGGCTGTCGCATTTCCTCCTAGAATAAAACTAATTTCTCCGACAAAACGTCCCTTTGGAATGGTAAAGGTGCTTCCTTTCTTTTCAGCTTCTCCCGTGCCTTTTTCTAAATAATACAAATGGCTTGGCGCTTCGTTTTCATGGGTTAAGGTAAACTTCCCTTCGGTGGTTTGATACTCTGCTACTTTGATTAATCGTCTAAATTCACCGGGTCGTATTCCTTGAAGACTATGGTAAATGGGCAAATGCTTAGGATCAATTTTAATCGGTAGCCGATCATAGATGATGGAAAGGGTGCCGATGATATTGGCGATGATTAGTAGCACACTCCCCATAATAGCTGCCCATAAGGGTTGAGCAGGGTAGATGTAGTAATAAACGATATACAGAACCGTCGATCCTAAAACCAGAAAGCGCAAAAGCAGTTGATTTTTTAGAAGAAAACCAAGCACATAACCTAAGGTTGCAATATGAACCAGCAATCCGGCATCAAGCGAGAAACTTGCCTTTATTGCTTCTATCGCACCTTCCATTGTGCCTCCATTTGTCGTTAATTAAGTCTTTATTAGTTCTCTGAGATTTATTCGATAAAAGCTAAATTAATCATCAGTTTAGATGATTGTAGTGGATTTTATAAATTCTATATTGATATTTTTTGCGTAGGTCTTTTTACCTTAGAATGCGTCTATCAATATTCACACGAAAACAGGCTGAAAGTAGGGGGGTGCATTTATCGTTTACAGACGGTTGTCATCGGTTCTTAGCTATTATCATTACCCAGCCTGCAGACTCATACCTGACACAATCAGGCGGACAATCAGAAATAAGGTCAAAGAATACTCGGTCAATGAATAATCAGAGATTGGTTCTAAAGCCTTAGTTGTATTTACTGTATGCTATTAATTAGTCAACACACTCATCAATGAAACAGCAGGTATAGCAGCCATGAAAATAGCCATTCTCACTTTCGAAGGGTTTAATGAACTTGACTCATTTATTGCTTTGGGGATTTTGAACCGGATGAAAGGAGAAGGTTGGGAAGTACAAATTACTAGCCCTACAGACTCTGTTACTTCAATGAATGGTGTGACTATTCAGGCACAACAACCGCTAGAATATTGTGATGTTTCTGATGTGGTACTTTTTGGCAGCGGTATCTATACGCGCGAAGTAGCGAAAGATAAGGCAATCTTAGAGCGCATCAATCTTAATACCGAGAAACAATTAGTAGGATCGCAATGTTCAGGTGCCTTACTTATGGCAAAACTGAAACTACTGAACAATTTGCCAGCCTGTACTGATCTAACCACAAAACCCTGGGTAATCGAAGCGGGCGTTGAGGTATTAAACCAATCATTCGTTGCTAAAAATAATATTGCTACAGCAGGTGGGTGTATGTCATCCCAATATTTAGCGACCTGGGTTATCGCAAAACTAGCAGGGATAGATGCAGCAGAAAACGCATTATCCTATGTATCCCCCGTTGGTGAACAACAACAGTTTGTCGAAAAGAGTCTCTCGGTTATTCAACCTTATTTGTAACAAACAAAGCTATATTTACATCAAATTAGCATACGTTTAGGTGTATTTAAGTATTCAATAGATTTGTTTGCAAATCATTCTATATTTACGTAAGTGTCTGATGTTATTATCACCTTATCTTATTAATAACATCACTTTGGTATATAACTTATGATTGAAATTAAGCATTTTTCTTTGGTTTTATTCTCGACATTCTTTTTAGCGGCATGTGGTGGAGGCTCAAGTAGCTCAGGTGATTCAGTCGATGTTGGTGATATTAATATCGATATACCTACAGATCCTGAAACAGGCGAATTAAGGCCTAAGATTTACACGTATGAGACGGGTAAAATTATTTATGATGTACAGATAGAATCTACGCTTGGTGATTTTATCACGGTAACCGAAGAAGGGACTAAGCGCTTTGTGTTTAAGGATTGGGGAAATCTCAGAATTGAAGAGTATGAGGGAGAAAGAACTTCAGTTATCACTGACTTGATGACAGGTGCGGTAACAACCGAAGTAGAAACCATTCACGAATTAAGAAAATGGGATACACCAAAAAGTTATGATGTAAATTTTGACCATGAAACCATTACTATGTTGGATTTTAGTCCAGTTTTAACAGGATTAACAAATGATGAATTGGTTGATGCTATTGCCCCTGATGAGGTAGAACCATTAACTGCAGATGGCGTAAAAATCATCGCATTAACATCTTGTACCAATTATGTGATTAATGAGTTTTTCACACAATGTATAAATGAAGGCGCTATTGGTAGGAGTGGCATAGAATTAGAATCAATTTTTTCCACAGATTCAGGTTCTTCGACAGAAACAGCAACCAGCGTACATTTTGATGTATTCGTCGATGATTCTGAGTTTGATATACCTAACTACACAATCCTGACAGGGAACTAATACAGAAAAAAATCCAAAAACCCCTCTAAAGTAGGGGGGTGACTTTATTTGATGGGAAACATCTCGCTTTATGGCGTATTAATCGCCGTAAAGCTTTTCATCTGGACTGGGGAAGGTGGTTTCTTCTACGGCAACGTCATTGACTGCCGTTAACTCTTCATTTTCAGCGGTCATCGTTTGGCTTTCATTAGTTTCAGTCTGAGGTGTTGAATCATCATTTTCAATCGCAGATTCACCTTCATCGCACACCGGTAACTCCAGTTTTTCTACATTATCATCTGACATAGCATCTATTTGAGCTTGTGGTACACACTCAGCCTCAGACAAATCCTCATCACTCATCGGCTGTGTTTCTGCCTCTGTCGCAGCAGATAGTGAAACAGTGTCTTCATTATTTTGCGCTAACGCGACCACCGATAATGATGCACTAAGAAAAAATACCAACGATTGTGTGATAACTGATTTTTTGATCATTTTTTTAATCCTGAGAAAATTGGGTAATCTTCATTAAAGACTAACTGTCTCTAGACTTTGGATAACCCATCTCAGTAAAGTATATAAAGTTAAAGAATGTACGAGGAATGAAAAATGAGAAAAGTTAATGATATTTTATGATCAACTTGATCAAAAATAATTGTTAAGAATGTCTTTAGCTTTCTTTAATGACGAAACAGTAAATCTATTTGTCATTTATTCAACCAGAGGAGACATATATCAACGATATCAGAACGATAGTTAAGCATTATAGGTAGGGATTAGCATAGAATAATATCCTGACCTTAGAAAAATACGAGTTATTTATGATCGAATATGGTTCACACATTCCTTATCTATTAACCAACGCTCTGGCATTAGTTCTGGTTTTTTTAGCGTTTAAAAAACACCGAATGACTCGATTTATTTTCATTCTTATTTTTTTATTAGCAGGCTTATTCAACCTCTATACCATTTTAGTGAACCCTGAATTTTTTAATTATTATGCCGATAAGGCATTTTTGAATATTTATAGAACCTTCATCAGTGGCTACTTTAGTCATCATATTCAGTTGGTTGTAGGCTTGATTAGCTTAGGTCAAATAATAGTCGCTATCTTGCTCAGTGCCGGTGGTCGCTTTGTGTATCTCGGAGTAGCGGGTGGCATAGTGTTCTTCATTGCATTGATACCTTTAGGGATTAGTGCGGCATTTCCTGCCATGCTGTTATTTTTTCTTGCTTTGGTTCTTATGCAATATCGATTCGAATAAAACCTGCTTAAGGGACCGCTGATTTTGAATCTATTTACGCATTAGTTTCATATTGAGTTTGAATAGTTTATTCTAATGAGATAATAAGCATAATAGATTTTTTATAGACAAGAGTCCCCAATGCGTTTTTCGACGAGCTTAGTTACGGCATTTATTAGTGTCTGTTTCACAGTATTGAGCATCAATGCTGATGCAGATGTTTTAAAGTGGGTAGATGAAAACGGCAAGACGCACTATTCCAATAAAGAAAAAAAGTCATCGAGAAACAAAGCTAAAGTTATCAAATTTGTTGAATACGAAACCTCAGATGATGTGAAACCAGACCAGACAAACGCTAGAACAGAATCAGGATTAGACGATAACCCGTTTAACGAAGTATCAAACGCTACAAGCTCAACTCATTCAAATAGTAAATTATCCAGCGACGTTGCTTCTTATAAGAACAGGGAGTCGATTGATTCTTTATCCAATGAAGATTCAGATGTGCATCGCATCATGTTGGACCAAATAAATAAATCTAAGTCCTATATACAACGAAAATCCAGAAACACCCGTCGCAATACGAAAGCCAAACCCGAATACACCATAGCGGAATATAATCAGCGCTGTGAAGATGCAAGAGAAGAGCTGATTGCTCCTCTAAGACAGGAGGCAGTAGCTTCATGCATGAAAATGAAACACAGCATGAGTTTGAGAACTCGCGATTATTGTGAAGAAATTAATGAGAATTTTGGTGATGGTGGAATGAACTCGCGCGGTTATTATATTCAGCGCATGTTCCACAATATTTCAGAATGTCAGGATGCCTATGAGGCGTGGGATAGAAGAAGTCGTAAAATGAGAGGTTATTCAGAGGAATAACCTCTCATGATGATGAGTTTTTTATAACTAATTTAGATATTTTCGACCAGCTTCTGATCAATTTCCTGGGGGATACGATGTAACGGAATATCGTGCCCTAATGATTTTTGATGTTTGTAGATAACAATAAATTGTTCTACAGGTGGTTTGCGTTCTAGAAGATGAGTGTAATTTGCAATGCCTTTTTTCTCTGCGTAAAACATTACCGACTTTAGCCACGCCATGTCAAAACCATGTTTACTGATATTGATATTCTTATCAAAACGCACACCGTCGGTTGAGCCAGAAATAATAAATAACGGCGAATAGTAATATTTAGTCACACCTGCACGTACTTTCTTGCCGCGAGCAAATTTCATTTTAATGCCAGAAACTCCCGTTGTATAGGCAGACGAGATGCGTCGATGCTCTTTACATTCAAGGTCTTTCTTTGATTGAATAAGTTGCCGTTCCATATTCCATTCGGAATTTAGCGATTCAGCTTCTTTTTTTATTTTATTTAATTCTTTTTTATTTGTAATACCGCGAAAAGCAAAATATTTTTGACGATAATCATCGCCTACTTTTACTACGACACGAAGCCCTTTAAAACCTGCCTTATGTTCACCAGGTTTATATTCTCTAATCGTCAATGTAGTTGTCTCTTATTTTTAGGTGCGCCTAGTCTATCTCTTATTAATTGTTATGTAATACAGTATATTCGATGCACTATATAAACTCAGTTAGTAGTGTTGTGTGTCAGTATTTTTTGCAATAGTAATCTATGTAAAACAGATACTTAAGTCTTGGGGATGGTAAGTAATCTACCCATAAATGTTATGTTTTGGTATAAAGCATGCACTAATTTTACCCACATTTTTTGTAAAGAAATAGTAATGGTTCTTTACACTTTCTTACTCTCCCAACACCCACATTTACATTGGATACCTGCACAATTTCACCATCAGTTAAACAATGACTGTGAACTTAAAAACTTAATTGAAATTACAGGAAAAACATTATGAAAATCAAATCAGTATTAATAGCATCAACAATCGCTACCGCGGTAAGTTTAGCTTCTCTTTCTGCTTTTGCAGACGGTGATAAGGAAATTAACACCAATTATGGGGACAACAAAAGTGAGTCTCATAAAAAAGGTGGTCACCATAAACATCACAGAGGCTTTAAGAAAGTGTTTGCACAGCTTAATTTAACAGATGCTCAAAAAACACAGCTTAAAGAGTTACGTAATCAAAAGCGTGATGGAAATCTTACTCGTGAAAGCTTTAAAAGCGAAATGGCAGGGATTTTAACTGCCGAGCAAAACGCGAAACTTGAGCAAATCAAAGCACAACGTGGCGAGCGTAAGCAAGGCCGTAAAATGAAACGTGAGCAAATGAAGAGCTTAAATTTAACCGCAGAGCAAAAGACTCAAATGAAAGATGCACGAAAAGAGCTTAGAGAAGAATTACGTTCACAACGTAAAGAAGCGATGACGGCAAAAATGAAAACGATTCTTACTGCAGAGCAATTTGCTAAATTTGAAACGTTTAAAAAGCAATAAGACTTTGATGTAACAGAAAAGTCTTAAAACTAAAAAGGGCGACTTAGGTCGCCCTTTTTTATGTCCAGGTTTTATCTAATGTTTATTTATGGAACTTGTTTCATTAATGTTGGCCAATAACCATCGGCTGCGACAATATTGGGAGCTTTATTTTTCAGCCATAGTTCTCGTGTGCCAATACTGTAATTTAAAAACAGTTTTTTGTTGTGAATAGACCAGGCAAACGGGTCGGTATTGGCGATTGCATTTTTACTCACTGCATAAGCGCAATAACCACCGAACTGCGGGATATACGCTACTGGATTTGTGAGAAACGCTTGTTTGTTTTTCTCACTGGAAAAAGCCCATTTATTTCCTTCAAAGTCGATAGTGAAATTTTGTTTGCCTTCGACTGCCTTATTCTCAGTGAAATAAGCAACCGGATCAAAACCGTGAATTGCCAGTCCATTACTAGAATTGATGTTAATGCCATTGTTGGCAAATAAGGGAGTACTCACCATCCACATTAAAATCAGAAAAATGAAGCAATTCAATAAAAGAGTAGGGTGGTTTAAGTTTTTTGATACGGCAATCGGTTTAGCCATATAGGTACTCCTATAACTTGGTATGAAAGCCCTGATTGTATGACTGTATGGATTAACAGAGCTTACTCATTGTTGGTTTGATGATGCTGTAAAGAACGATGTTATAAACATTGCTCCTATCTTTGGTTTTGTTATTAGTTATTTTCTTAGCTATAACCTTAACTGATAGATAAGAAACGGTTGTAAATATGAATTAAAACTAGCTTAGAAGCATGTTGAAAATAGCTTAAAACGAAAGTAACAAAACAACAGAAACACAGTTTTATTAGTTGTTTTGTTACTTACAAAGTTTTATTTGTCGTCCACTTCTTTGGTGCTTTAATAAAGTTTATAAAGTACGCAATTGCAAAAGGTTTAAGTCAAATGGTATCAAACAATTAAGCTAAGGCTTTATTTAACTCGGCAAAGCTATTGGCTTGAATACTAGGAGTGATCAGAATATCAAGTTGCTTAGCCACTTGTGAAACTGAGAATATGCCCCGAATGAATTTACCTTCTTGATTACTCTCCAAAACCAGCATGTGATTTCTACGGCAATGCTCAAGTGCATAGACGATATCCGACACGTGTGATCTCAATACTTCTTTGATTGGGATTGCTTCAAGGCGACTAATAGGAGTCATCAGGTCTGATGCGGTAATGTCATCCCTGCTACAACCATTTTGATTAACATAAAGTAGTGGTTTTTTGCCGTTAATATCGGTTGTTGTGACTAAACCCGCTAGGTCTCCCATTGGATCGTTAACAAATAACAATCGGACTCCACAGGCGATCATTTTGTTATTGATTGCTTCAATAGATGCACTGGATTCAATTGAGTAAGGTTTGACGACTTTCAAGTCAGTCATGACTTTTATAGCGGGATCTTTTTCAGAAACTAACTTTTTGCCATCAGAATCTGGCGAAATTAAACTCACTACATTTGGTAGCTGTTTTGGGTGAATACCTTTTTCTGCTTGTATCATTATTGCTTCCTCTCGTTGAGTGGTTCTTAATAATGTTCGGTAAAACCATATATTAATAATGAATATACGTAATTTAAATGTACTCCTCTTATTTTATTGCATACCCAAAAATAACTTATGAGTGTTAAAGTATTTTTAATGATAAGTGCTTAACTTACTGAAATATAAGAATAAAGATAAGAGTTAAATTAATGGAATTATTTTTGAATATTGAAATTACATAGTCTGTTAGTTATTTAATACTGCTAGTTATTATTTTTGAAATCAAATAAGCGTTGCAGGTTAGTGCTTAAGCAGAGTTTGGGGAGGCGACGTAAAACGAGGTAAGACACTATAAGGAAATAATAAGTAATTAAAAAACCTCATAAAAGTAGGGGGGTGACCTAATTAGTTAAAACTCCTAACTTAGTTTAATCCACGCATTTTTAGCAACACATATAGACGTTTGCTAGTGGGTTTTAAATGAGCTTAGTAAAGCTCATTTATTCTTTGACTAATTCCATATTTAGCTAATCCCCAGCTTTGCTTCAATAGCAGCGATACGTGCTTCGAGGGCATCTAGTCGGTCATTATCTACAGGGGTGCTAGTTACCATTACTGGATCTTTTTCAATCTCTTCGACTGAAACTTCTCCGCATAATGTATGGGCGAAACGGTCTTCGCGTCGTCCTGCTCCTTTTGGTATTAATGTCACCAAAGGCATTTCACGTTCGATCATATCGGTAATCGTATCGTGGATTTCTTCATTTGATTCGAAGTCGACCATGCGCGCAGTGCGTGTTTTGATGTCATTGAGCGTTTGCGGTTTGCGTAGCAGTAATACCGTAAGAATCGCTTGTTGTTTTCGATCTATGGCTAGCTCGTTGCATACGCGATGTGAAATTTTATTCGAACGATCTCCGTAATCAATGCCTGCGAGTTTACGTTCTACAAGAATATTTATGGTGTGACCGACCTGACCTTCAGTGAGCTTCATCACTGGCTCGCGATTGCTTTTCTGGTTACAGGCATTACACAATGAATTGAGAGTGAGAGGGTAGTTATTTGGCGTTGTTAAATGCTTTTCCATCAAAGCTCCAATTACGCGGGCTTCCATTGCGGTGAAATAAGCTGGCTCTTTTGCTTGTTGTTCTTGTTCGTTATCAACGATATCGTTTTCGATATCAGTAGTTACGATAGTCTCATCCATGAAAGTATCTCCTTTTTGTTAGTAATTATTATAAGAACGTTGAAATCAGTCTAGAACAAAACGCCTTTATCCAGACTTAACGGGGTTTATGGGCAGCGCGAACCTGCTCCCTGCGTCTTTGCATAAACGCTTGATGTGATGGTTCAGTACCATCATGAAATGAGCCAAACCATTTATCCCAAGCTATCTCCAGTGCGCCGAAGTTGCACTCAAAATAACGATGGTGCGGCTGATGATGAAATGTCCCCAGGTTTATCCATTTTTTATCACCCGCTAATAAGCCAGCAAACCCCGTATGAGTGGTTGCTGCAGACAACGCATAAAATTGCAGATGGAAAATAATTAATAAAGGGTGCGAAGGAATAACGAAATGAATCAACACCGAAGCCAGATAGATTAAATGCTCAATCGGATGCATCGAAAACCCAGACCAAGGTCCAACATTAGTGTTTCTATGATGTAAGGAATGCGCGAATTTATACAGTACCGGAACATGCAAAAACCGATGAATCAGGTAAAAGTAAAAAGTCTCCCAAATCGGAATAAAGAAGATAATACCGATCAACCAAAGTGTAGAAAATGGCCCTGTTACTTGAGGCGAATAACCATTCGAAAAACTCCAAAGCATTAGGGCTTCATACGCTGTCCAAATCGTGACGCCACTGACGCAGCTCCAGAAAATATTATCCCAAACCTGATTATTAAAGGTGAATGAGGATTTGTTTTGAGCAAAGGGCTTGGTGTCGTATTGCAGTTCGTCTCCTTGTTTTCTGAAAACGTAAAGATAGCAATGAAGGCCACCTGCAACCATGATCATTAAAAGCAAATTTCTAAGATAAATATGGACTACCCAACCCCATTCAAAAGTCTGGGTTTGTTCAACAGAAGGACTGAAGAATAACCAGCACAAAACCGAAATACAAAGAATAATCAGGCGTTCTGAAATAGGGAACCAGGATAAGAAGAACCATTTAATAACAGCCTCTATCTTTACCGGCTTTGTGAACAGTGGAGATACAGTAACAGGGAGTTTTGGGGGAAAATTCCAGGTTTTTGGTTTGGCTTTTCCGTGATTTTTTTCTTGATCATTTCCAGTGTTTTGCATGTTTAAAACCGAGGATGTTTGAAAATCAATATTAGTACAAAAATGCCCTATAAGTGTGGGGGTGTCCTCTTATTAAGCAGCTAGTTAGCTATGCAATCAGACTTTGAATCGTTAACGCTTATAAAACACCAGTGATATAAATAGTTAAAAGCTGATATTCTATGTGGCGAATTCTAATAGTTACTTTTACGTTTAAACTATCAGATAATTAATCTTCTAAATAATAAAACATATCTCACTACGGGCTGGAAAAATGATAAAAACACAAACAACCAAGGCGCTTAGTGGTGCCATTTTTGCTTCGCTTGTTATAGGCAATTTAATACTAAGCACTGCACAAGCAGATACCCTTTTAGGAGCAGATTTAGAAGTAGGTGTTTGGTCACCAAGTTATGATGCAGGCAGCGTCGTAGGAAGTGTTTCTGGTGATGATACGTCAATTTTTGCAAGTGCAACCATCGAACATCCGGTGCCATTAATTCCTAACTTTAAGCTTTCATTATCAGAAGTGAATAGTGACGCTTATGAATACACTAAAATTGATTACACCGCGTATTATGAAATTCTGGACAATGATGCGATTTCGATAGATGTTGGTTTGGGCATCTCTCAATTTGAAGGCGGAAAATATCTGTCACAATCATTCTCTGGTGCTGCGCCACATGCTTATTTTGATGCTGAAGTTGCATTGCCGTTTTTGAACACCACGCTTTATACCGATGTTCATTACATGAATTATGATGGCAATCAGATTACCGATGCGATGGCAGGCTTGCGTTACGAGTTCAATTTAGTCGCGGTAGATTTGGGTTTAAAAGCAGGTTATCGAGTACAAAGCTTCGATGCTAAAGACTTCGATGATGTCTCGTTTGATGTATCAACCGATGGTTATTTCGTTGGATTGCACGCAGATTTTTAATCTGATTTAATCATTTGCATTATATGTAGCAGATTAATAAACATTTCAAACAAGACAAACAAACGCTTAAAAAAAGGCCCCAAAGTAGGGGGGTGACTACAAGTTGTGCCAGCCTTTGTTAAAACTACTGAGAATAACTGACAAGCTCTAAAAATAAGCTATAGTAGTGCTTCAATTTATTTTTTGAGTTAGTTTTATGAGTGATATTCTAGATTTAGAACCGAGTCTTTCTGTATCGGTTCGTGACACTTTCAATATCGATAGCCATTTGAAAGTCCCTGCGTTTAGCGAACCTTGTGAGTTCGTTCCTGCTGTTGACGAAGCTTATCAGTTCAATGCTGATGTGACTTTGGCAATTATCGCGGGTTTTGCTTTTAATCGTCGCGTGATGATTCAGGGTTTGCACGGCACGGGTAAATCGACGCATATCGAACAAGTCGCAGCACGCCTCAACTGGCCTTGCGTGCGCTTAAATCTGGATGGGCAAATCAGTCGTTTGGATTTAGTGGGTAAAGACGCCATCGTGATTCGCGATAACCAGCAGGTTACCGAATTTCAGGAAGGGATAATTCCCTGGTCATTACGTCGTCCGGTTGCATTGATTTTTGATGAATACGATGCGGGTCGACCAGACATAATGTTTGTTATCCAGCGTATTCTTGAGCGTGATGGTAAATTTACATTGCTAGACCAGAATCAGGTCATTAGCCCTAATCCAAATTTCCGTATGTTTGCGACATCCAACACCATAGGCCAAGGCAACTTAAACGGTCTTTATCACGGTGCGCAAATGCTCAACCACGCACAGCTTGACCGTTGGGATATTGTTACCTCGTTAAACTATTTACCGCATGATGATGAAGTGAATATCATCAAAGCGCGTGTGCCTGAATTTACTGATGAAAAGCTTTTGAATGCGATGGTTAGCATGGCGCAACTTACGCGTAATGGTTTTGCAGTGGGTGACCTATCAACATTGATGTCACCAAGAACGGTAATCTCCTGGGCTGAAAACTTCCAGATATTCAAAGATATTCAAACGGCTTTTCGTTTTGCATTCTTGAATAAATGCAGTGACGATGAAAAGCCATTAGTGGCTGAATATTTCCAACGTTGTTTTGATGAAGAGCTGGAAGAATCGTATGTGCATCTTTCGCCTACCAGTAAATAACAAGTAGATTAAATCGGACTAAAATCAGAACACAATCAGAAAAGAACCAGATGAAATACCTTTCAGATCATGATGAAACAACTGCTCAAACCAAGAGCCAGCAACAGCAAAAAGCCATAGAACTTTGCGGTGGTGTGGTGCGTGGTTATACCAAAGACGCGAGCTTGTATTTCCGTGGTCCATTTCTCTACCACAATCAACAACGCGTGCCTTTGTATGCATGTCATATTCAGTCTGATCTTGTGCAAGACAGCTTTGTCGCTTTGCGAGGTGTAGCCGATAGTATTAATTTACGCTATCAATTCACAGACGAAGCACTGCATCATTCATTGTTACCAGATGAGAGACTCGAACGTTTTATGTTCGAATTACTCGAACAGCTACGCGTCGAATCCTTAGTGCCAGAAACCTACAAAGGCATGCGCAGCAATATGCTGCATCGTTTCGAAGAATGGTCACTGCGTTATCATCATTCTGGTTTAACCGAGAGCAGTATCGGTTTACTTATTTACGTGCTGGCTCAGGTTTGCTGGTCGCGCTTTAATAATGTGTCGGTCACCGAAGAAACCGAAGACCTATTAGAAGCGACGCGCGCAGGCATCTCGCCCATGATTGGTAAGCAGCTCTACGGCATGAAGCAAAACCTCACCGATCAGGAGAAATTTGCCGAATACGCCTTGCAACTAGCGAAGCAATTTAACAGCATGGTGCGTGATGAGAATCAGGACGAAGACGAAGAAGAAAAAGACGTCGATACGATTCTGGAAGAAATCGAAGCACCAGAATTCAAGCTACTGATTAACTTTGACGAAAACGATGAACATGTATTCATGATCAGTAGTGGTGAGAGTAAATCGTGGCTGGAAAATGATGCGGTTTACTCAATATTCACTACCGAATACGACAAGATTTCACAGGCAGATAAACTGGTTAGGCCAATGCAGTTAAAAGCCTTGCGCAGTCATCTGGATGACAGCATTAGCAAACAAGGCATCAATATGCCAAGGCTGGCGCGTCAGCTTAAATTCCTGTTTGCAACACCCGAATATGATGACTGGAATTATGCCCAAGAACAAGGCTATATCGATGGTCGTCGCTTGTCGCAGTTAATCGCGTCACCTACGGAAAAACGCATCTTCAAAGATCGACGCGAACGTCCACAATCCGATTGTGTGTTGAGTTTTCTGGTTGATTGTTCAGGCTCGATGAAACAGCACGCGGCAAATGTCGCGATTATGCTCGACGTGTTTGCACGTGCGGCTGATCTCTCAGGTATTAAAACCGAAATCCTTGGCTTCACCACGGGCAACTGGAGTGGTGGCAAACCGATGAAAGAATGGATCAAACAAGGCAAACCAAAAAATCCTGGTCGTCTCAATGAAACCAATCACATCATCTACAAAGACGCAGAACAAACCTGGAAACAGGCGCGTAATTCTATATCAGGACTGATGAAAGTAGACTTATTCCGCGAAGGTGTGGATGGCGAAGCAATCACATGGGCGGCTCAGAGACTATTGAAACGTCCCGAACAAAAGAAAATTCTAACCGTGATTTCAGATGGAAGCCCGATGGATTCTGCCACCAATATCGCCAATGATCCTTACTATCTGGATAACCATTTAAAAGATGTTATCAGTAATTATGAACAACAGCCTGATCTGGAAATTTTTGGATTAGGAGTTGAATTAGACCTGAGTGTTTACTATCGTAATTACACCATTTTACACTTGGACGATAACCTGAATAACGCTACCTTCAATGATATTTTGAAAATGTGGCAATCACGGATGAAATAGAAAAAGTGCCCAAAAGTAGGGGGGTGACCTTTAAAAAATCTGTATTCTTTAACTTATATGCTTAGTTACGGATACAGTCTCATTTTTCAACTAATAACAATTATTCAGTCAATATAAAGGCTTTCGGTATTATTATTAGCCTTTATTAATTTCATCTATAAAAATAATTGTGACTGAACTTAAATATACAAAAGAACAAATAAATAATTATGACTTTTTCCAGGCTTGGAAAGTTGACGATAAAGAATGGGTAAAAGCACGAAGAAAACAGTGGCTTGAGATTAAAAACTCACTAGATCAAATCGCCGCATTTGATGGCATATTGAAAAAAGATTATAAAGCATTAAAGCAGTATTTTCTTACAGGTTATTCTGAACCTATCACACAGGATGAAATGGCTGAATGGGAATATAATATGCAACCATGCTGTTTGGAACAATCGCATAATCGTAATATATGGGGTGAAGGTCTTTATACCTTCTGGCTATCCCCAGACCACAGCCCCGAAAACTGGGAGCGGATTAAATGCGCTAAAATATATAAATTTAGACATAATTCTGCCAAAAACCACCCCGAAAGTAATGAGTCAGATTGGTTTGAACGTTCCTGTGTTTTTCTTAGAAATACTACTAAATATTATCCTAAGAAAGAAGCATATCAAACTAAAGGTAGCGCTACATTCAAGTTTCGTTTTTCCCCTTATAATAATTGCGAAGCCCTATTTGGTGATGAATTACAGGAATTCTTAGCTAATGTTCTTAAGGTAGAAGAAACTGATGAGTGCTTGCCTATATACCTTAGACCACATGAAAGATTTTTCTATGCGGATTTTGAGTCGATACTAATTTATTATCTTCGCGGTGATGAATTTAATCCCTCTAACCCTATTCGTTATTTCGTAGACGAATATATTAAATGGGGTTTTGATAAAACAACAGAAGAGTTTATGACTCCAGAGGCCAATTTAGTGGCTTTAGCATGGCATGTGGTTGATACACCAGAGGGTAGGCACCCCGTTCAATTGCAAGTAGCAAATGAGTTAAAACAAGGGATTCTTGATGGGCAAGATCGATGGTCTTCTTTCACTAAAAAGTCTATTGAAGAAGGCATCGCTATGTTTGAGTCAGGAATTGCGGAAGCGTTTCATAAAAAAGATCCTGATCTCATAAAATCTAATAATTTTAAGTTTAGACAGAAGCACTTCGGACATACTTTTTAGGATACAAAAATTAATCTTTAAAGTAATTTAAAAATATAAAAATAATATCAGTCTAATATAAGGATAAAAAATGGGGACACCTGTAGGCGGTACGCTATTAATTCATTCAGATAATCAAGCATTGATTAAACGCTTACCGCATTACTTTGACAGTAAAACACGTCCAGATTTTGCTGAAGATGTTCCTGAAAATGAAGCTCAATGGATCGATGTTTTTGAAGTTATTGAAGACCCAGATCGTATTAAGCCAATAGATGATTATCATTTAGCAGTGAGTTTTAATCCTGATGAATCAGACTACAGTAACGAAATGCAGGATTTATGTGAAGCATTGGTAGAGACTGTTGGCGTAAAACAAGTCATTTACTATCAGTACAGTGACTATGGCGCTGAAATGTATCGACTAAATTTTGATGGAATTGTAGGCTTCGCATGGGACGATGAAGGGGAATGGAATATTAAAGCTGTGAGTGATAAGACAGCTGAACTCATCGAAGAAAACGCATACGCTGAAGGTGATGAGCTTTTTGATTTACTTCTTATGATATCAAAAGAATTAGTCGGTGTAGTTATCCCAAGCTATAGAGATGAAGATGATGAGTAGAAAGCGTAATTTGTAGTGGAGTTGAAAAATTGGTTGTTCGAAGTATAGAATTTTCTTGTAATTTATACTCTGCCAAAAAGCTATGACATCATCGACTTTAAATTTTATATGTCATAAGCTAAAAACAGGCTAAAAGTAGGGGGGTGTCTAAAATTAAAGCGAGCTATCCCAAACTGTGGCATTGAAGTGCTTGAATCAACACATTAATAAAAAATTCAACTAAATTTTATGTTTAGAGCAAAATCAAAAATATTTTCATCACTAGATGAATTGAAAACATATTTAACCATTATTGAAACGAGTAAATACCTTTCTTCCATCTATAGAGATGAATTCATAATAGAGGAATTAAATTACAAGAAAAATCCTCCACACTTAAATGCAGTGAGTGGCATAGAAATCCAATACCTGGATATAACTGGAGAATTAAATCCTATCGATTGGGATTCGATAACACAGGTTTTATCAACACTTGAAAACAATATTGGAATGACTGGAAGAGTAAAGGTTGCTATTCGATATGATGAGCCTGATCATGAGTTATCTAATGATGCTTATGAATGCGTTTCAATTATTAATGAAAATGGTAAATATTTTTTCAGTTATTCATTCAACGCAACAAGAGCAGCGCTTGATCGTGAAGTTGGCATCAAACAGATTGAGAATATTGTTCAGGTCATGCAGTTACCTATATCCCTAATACGAGAAGATAATAATAACTTTATTTTAGAGCATTCAAATGGCTTAACACTTGAAATACATGATTCTCATCTATTTAATAAAAACCCAACTTCATTTACGTGTGAAATAGATCTTGCCAATATTGGGGAATTGATAGGAAAATTAAAACTTTTTGTCGATAATTTTATATGGAACACGATCACCGATGTTGATTGGCATGCTGGTTATAGCGTGAGAAGTGATAATTCATCAGACTCATTACAAGAGGCAAATGAAAAAAAAGTCGAAATATACAATACAGCAATTGATCATAATCTTCCGGCACAAAGTTTTTATATGTGTCCAAGTTTTAAACTAATAACCCTAGATGATATTCAGACCCTTCGCACTTTTTGTGCAGAAAATCATGTGTTTACTGTACGAATTGGAGTAATGGTTTTCACGGATTTAAGAGTATTAGTTAGTATAGGTGTTAGTTCAGATGGCTACCGTATTCAAGCAGGGACAGCAGATAAAGAAGCGATAGATAAACTTTCATCCGTTCTTAATATTGAATTTGAAGACAATTAGAAGTTAATCTGTATGTATGGGTAATAAAAAATAAAACTATTATAAATCAAGCCTACCATGGGTGATTAGATCAGGGAAAAGTGCCGCGCAAAGTATAAATTCTATTTACGTTTTTAAACGACAAAACCGAAGGAAAGGCGTAGCCGTATAAATATCATTCCGCAAAGCATAAGTTCTATTTACATTTTTAAACTAAAAAAATGTAAATAGAACGTGACCATTAAACATTCTAGATTCTTTGTTTATTATGGTTAGTTACGTATACAGTCTCATTGTTTATCTAATAAAAAATATTCAGTCTATAGGTGGATGTCTGAATTTTTAATTTATAAGGTAGATTTGAACGATAAATTTCTTAAAAAAGGATGGTCAATAGAAAGAGATGAATGATTTCACAGTAACTTTTCAGATATGGTAGAAAGGGGTAACTTAAAATGATAAATAAAATAGCCTCGACAATTATCTTACTTATGTTATCGACAACAATAGTTTGCTCACTACCAACAGCAAAAATTACTATCAGGGTAATTGATGAGTCAGGTGAAGTTGTTGAGAATGCGAAAGTAGGTGCTGCTATTGAAAAGCCTAAGAAAAAAGGTATTGGATCAGATTCTAAGAATGTCAGAGGATTGACTGATAAAAATGGTATGTACACCGTTAGTGGATCTTCAGAACCACATATTGGTTTTAGCGTAACAAAAGATGGTTACTATAAAAGTATAGGTCGCTTTAAAGAATTTACAGGTGTCACAGGTTTTTATGGATTAAGAAAATGGAAACCTTGGAATCCTACAATCGATGTTGTTCTTAAAAAGATTATTAATCCAATTCCTCTGTTCGTGGCAGAGAACATAGGTAAAGGCATAACCTATGATCCACCTGCTATTCTACCCGAAGAAGGTAGAGATTTTGGGTATGACTTAATTGCTAACGATTGGGTTGTACCCTACGGGCAAGGCTTACACAGTGATTTTATATTTAAAATCATTGTTGACCGATATGTTGATGCAAGTGACTATGATTCTACGATGTTTCTAAATTTTACTAGCCCTGACGATGGTATTCAGCCCTTTTATCAGCATAAAATACGGGGTAGTAAATTACGTTCTTCTCATAACGCGCCGAAAGATAAGTATGAGAACGTTTTAAAAATAAGATACCTTGCAGAGAAAAATAAGATAAAAAACCTTCCAATTAAAGATAACCAAAATTATTACTTTAGAGTAAGAACCAAACGTGATGATAAAGGAAATATTGTGGAAGCACTTTATGGAAAAATATACGGTAATATAGAATTTTTAATGCCAAGAAATGAAGACAAAGGAGAAATTTACTTTTCTTATTATCTAAATCCAAATAATAACGATACTAATATTGAGTTTTCTCCAGAAAAAAATCTATTTCCAAAACCTAAGCGACTTCGTGGGAAATACAGTTTTAAACCATAAATAAATTTTTAATAATCAAAGCTTAAAAAAAAAGTGCCTCGCAAAGCATAAATTCTATTTACGTTTTTAAACGACAAAAACGTAATATCATTCAAAAGTAGGGGGGTGTCAATATGAGTACATGGACCACAGAAGCGATTAATAAAATAACTGCAGACTATAATCGCTCGGCAGATACACACCTGATTAAACTTGAGCTGCCTAAATTACTGGGCATAAATATCTATCTTAAAGATGAAAGCACTCACCCGACGGGAAGTTTAAAGCATCGATTAGCACGTTCTCTGTTTTTATATGCCTTATGCAATGGCAAGATCAATCAAGGTACTTCGGTGATTGAAGCATCTTCTGGCAGTACTGCAGTTTCAGAAGCTTATTTTGCGCGAATGATTGGCGTTCCCTTTATCGCGGTAATGCCGGATAACACTGCGCATAGTAAAATTGAGCTTATCGAACTCTATGGTGGGCGTTGTCATTTTGTTGATTGTCCGACGAAAATTACCAGCGAAGCGATGCATCTGGCGGAATCTTTGAATGGTCATTTTATGGATCAATTCACCTACGCCGAACGCGCGACTGATTGGCGTGGTAGTAATAATATCGCCGAAAGTATTTACGAACAGATGCAAGACGAGCCTCATCCGGTACCGCATAGCATCGTTATGAGTGCAGGCACGGGCGGCACCTCTGCTACCTTAGGTCGATACATTCGCTTTAAAGGTTACGATACCCAATTGCTGGTGGTTGACCCTGAAAACTCCGTGTTCTACGACTGTTTTATGCAAAAGGACCGAACACTTGCATCTAAGATAGGAAGCCGTATCGAAGGCATTGGCCGTCCGCAAGTAGAAGCTTCTTTCCAACCCGATATCATCGATGAAATGATGCAAGTGCCTGATGCCGCTAGTGTCGCCACCATCTTTTGGCTAGAGAAAATAATCGGTCGTAAAGCAGGAGCATCGACAGGTACAAATCTCTGGGGTGTCCTTGAAGTGGCGAAACGGATGATGGCAAATCAGCAAACAGGTTCAATCGTGACCTTAATGTGCGATAGTGGTCATCGTTATATGGATACTTATTACAACGACGATTGGGTGAGTGAACATCTTGAAGATTTAACACCGTATCAGAAACAACTGGAAGCATTTATTTAAAATAAAACCGCCTTAAAGTAGGGGGGTGACTTTTGTATACGGACCTAATTAATAGCTGTCTACTAATTGGTTAGCTAGTAAATAGTTTTATAAAAAGTGCTTAGTTAATAGCTACGTAGAATAAGTATGAACAATACAAAAACTCAAGAATATGAAATTGAAGTTGCTGGCGGGCATATCTATGCAAAAAAATGGATATCAGAAACCACTACAACAGAATCACCCCTAATTTTACTTCATGATTCTTTGGGTAGTGTCGATTTATGGAAAGACTTTCCATTAGTGCTGGCGGAAAAACTCTCTCGACCTGTTGTGGCTTATGATCGTTTAGGTTTCGGCAAATCAAGCTCGCGCGATACATTACCTTCATGTGATTTTATAGAAGAGGAAGCGATCGAATATTTTCCTGCTTTAAAAGAAACACTATCCTTAAATAGCTATGCACTATTTGGTCATAGCGTGGGTGGTGGCATGGTGATTAATATTGCAGCTCGTGATATTGATTGCGAGGCAGTAGTGACGATGTCTGCGCAAGCTTTCGTCGAAGAGTTAACGATTAAGGGGATAGAGGAGGCAAAACAATTTTTTGCACAACCAGGTCAGCTAGAACGGTTACAGAAATGGCATGGCGATAAAGCAAAATGGGTGTTAGATGCATGGACTGAAGTCTGGTTATCAAAAGCATTTGCAAACTGGAGTCTTCAGTCGTGTATAGGAAATGTCAGTTGTCCCGTTCTGGCAATCCATGGTGAAAATGACGAATACGGTTCTCTAGCGTTTCCTGAATTTATCTCAGAAAATACTAGCGGACAGTCAGATATGCTTGTTCTTAAAGACTGTGGCCACACGCCTCATAAAGAAAAGCCAGAAGAAGTCTTCAAGGCGGTAAAGCAGTTTTTAGATAAAGTGATATAAATAAATTGCCTTTAGGGGCTTATAATTCCTCGTATAAAATCAAAAATTCTATATACCGTGAACTCAAATGAAGGTTTCAAGCGATGTCATTTTTAACTGCATTTTTTTATGATAAATGTATGAAAGCTACAGAAGATGCCTGTTTGATTGAGTGGCGAAGAGGTCTTTTAAAAAATGTTGAAGGCAAGGTTTTAGAGATTGGAGCGGGAACTGGTGCGAGTTTAGAGCTGTATCCTGATTCATCAAAATTGCAATTATCATTGTCTGAGCCGGATAAAAATATGAGGGTTCAACTTGAAGAGAAAATTCGATCTAAAAACTTAACGCAGATTTCAGTTTTGTCTTGTTCAAGTGAAAAAATTGACAGTGATGACGAAACTTTCGATTTCGTATTTGCTTCTCTTGTGTGTTGTACAGTCAATGATGTTGAAGCGTCACTCAAAGAAATCAAACGTGTTTTAAAACCCAATGGTAGTTTTATTTTCCTCGAACATGTGGCTTCAGAATGTGGCAGTGATCGCAGAAAATGGCAAAATCGGTTAAATCCATTTTGGCGTAAACTGGCGGGGAATTGTCATTTAAATCGTGAAACTGAAAGCTATATTGAAGATGCTGGATTTACATTCCATGAGATTAAACATGAAAGTATGCGAACAGCTATGGCGCTTGTAAGACCAACAATTCGTGGCATAGCGAAAAAGAGTTAATATGTGATCATATTGAACGGGTCACAAAGAACTGGTCAAAACGAACTCATTAATATCGCCAAAGATCTAGGCACTAAAAAGTTACAAGAATAAAAAACTGCCCAGCTCTGCATAAGTTCCTTTGGTCATTTCAAACAACGAAATGAAAAGTCACTTAAAGTAGGGGGGTGTGTTTATTAATTGTCCTAGTACTGTTGAACCACTTTCAGTGAAGTGGTAACTTGCGCTCCATGCAAGCTAATCTCACTTTTCATCTCATTCCAATTTTCTGGTGGCGTTCTATCTCCTAGAGCGGTGCTGAATCACATGTGTTCAAAGCCGTCGGATGACAGCTTATGAATTTCGTAATTTTTGTCTCCGTCAGTAGAATTTAGCAGGAGTTTTAAATTATGAATAATCAATTAGATCCAAACAAAAAAGAAAAAGTATTAACCGGCGATAGAGCAACGGGACAGTTGCATCTTGGGCATTATGTCGGTTCACTTCAGCAAAGAATCTCGTTGCAGGATCAATACGAGCAAACCATCCTGGTTGCCGACTTACAAGGTTTGACCGATAACGGTCATAACCCACAAAAGGTTTCTTCTAATATTTTAAATGTGGTGGCAGATTATTTAGCTGTCGGGATTGACCCAAGTAAAACAACAATTTGTTTGCAGTCGGCGATTCCAGCGTTATCTGAACTCACCATGTATTATTCTAATCTGGTATCCGTGGCGAGATTGCAGCGAAATCCAACGGTTAAAAACGAGATAGCGGGTAAATCTTTTGGGGCTTCTATTCCCACAGGTTTCTTAACTTATCCGATTAGTCAGGCTGCAGACATTACCGCCTTTAAAGCTACTTTAGTGCCTGTTGGAGATGATCAGTTGCCGATGATCGAACAGACCAATGAAATCGTCAGAAAACTAAACAACGTAGCTGGGGAAGAGATTCTGGTTGAGTGTCGGCCTCTGCTAAGTAAAGTGACACGTTTGCCTAGTATGGACGGTAAAGCGAAGATGTCTAAATCGATGGGTAACTGTATTTATCTGGGTTCTAGCGAAAAAGAAATTTCCAAAGCCGTAAAGTCGATGTATACCGATCCGAATCACCTAAAAATAGAAGATCCCGGCCAAATCGAAGGCAATGTCGTGTTTACCTATTTAGATGCTTTACACCCAGATGTCGCCTATGTTGCAGACTTAAAGGCGCAATATCAGGCAGGTGGTCTTGGTGATGGAACTACCAAAAAGATTCTGGAAGAATGCCTGCAGGAGACTTTAAAGCCGATCAGAGAAGCCAGAGAAGGTTTTATTTCAGATAAAGCGCAACTGATTGAAATACTAAAAGCGGGTAGTGAGAAGTCGCGAGAAGAATCGAATCAGGTATTGAACGATGTGAAGCGAGCGTTTGGTTTGGATTTGTTTTAATCCATCTAAGCTATGTAAAAAAACGCCTCAGCTCTGCATAAATTCCATTTACGTTTTTAAACAAAAAAAGTCATTTAAAGTAGGGGGGTGACTAATTAACGATAAGGAGAAATGCCGTATGGATAATTTTGATTGGCATAGTGATCAAATAACAACGGACACTCCGGTTACTGATAGCTACCGTAATACACAAAACGTCAGGCGTTTTTTAACAGAAGTTTGTGGCCTCGGTTTCAAATTTAATCGGTCATTTATGGCTTGGATAAAAAACGGGGAACCCAAAACAATGGGTGATGTTGCCGCAGAATGGTTAAGGCGTGAACAGGATAAATAAAAATAGGTAAATCGCTGGATAAATAGTGGCGCAACTTTAACAAATGCGCCACGTTTGCATGATCGGAGCTAAAAGATTACAGAAACTACTTATCTGCGCTAATGCTTATGCTCATTGTTGGAATCTGTGTTTGCAGACTCGATTTTCTGGATAGGTTTGTTTCTAACGCATATCAAATCTGTTTCTGACATCAGCTGACAGGTGCCAATGTACAAGTCGCTATGACCACCTTGGTACTGACAGGCTTGCGACTTTTGTTTCTGTTTGCATACTTCCACTGCAACCTTGTTGAGTGAACCAGAGTGCGCATAAACCATGCTGTTTGTGAGTAATAATGCCGATACCGATAAAAAACCAAGTACTGCTTTCTTGATCGATTTTCTTGATGCTATTGTTTGAGTCATTGTTTGAACTCCGATCACGATTTTGTCGGCGGGTTATTAGCAGGAGGAGGTCCGTCAGGTCTGCCAGCACCACCAGGTCGACCGCCAGGAGGAGGTCCATCATGTCCGCCTGTTGCACGAACGGTTTCTCCGTGAAGACAGCCAATAAACATATTCTCGCTCGGGCTTGCTGCACGGTAGTGATAGCCTCGAATGTCATCGCTTGTGCCACGACATTCATCAAGTGACTCTGCTTCCTTGCCTTGTGCATCTTTCATCGCATAAATGCCATAGCCATCTGCGGCATAACCAATCAGTGGTGCATAGCCATCATCGGTTTTTACTGGGGCGTCTGTACATCCGGTTGAAGAATGATAGTGATATCCCTGATGAACATTAATGTGTCCACCACAATCATCAAAAGCAGCAATGGTATACGCACCTAAAATTGCATCAACAGGTGCTGGTCCAGAGAGCTCTGATCCATCTAGGGCAATACCTGTTGTTCTAGCTCGGCTAGTTTTTGCCGCTGGGATAGGAGTCGTTGGTATCAAGAAAGTTCGTGAGAAATCTGCGTCTAAATACGACAACTCACATTCTATACAGTTTTGCTTGTACTGTTCCTCAACATCAGGTTTTGCCGCACCTAGGCAAGCTTCTTTAGTCGCTGTGTAATGGACTTTGTTGGTTGCTGGGTCGTAAAGCTTCCAGTTTGTATCATCGTAATAACTGGCTAGATTTACTATGAAATTTCCGGTGATATCGACTAAGTCTCCTGCGCCATCTCTGCTAAACCATGCGCCGCCAGTATCAGCTCCGTCGGAGGTTGTTCTTGGGCAGAAAGGACCTGGCTCACGTCCTGCAGGTGCACCAGCTGTTACCATTTGATAACACGTGGTTTTCGTGCCTTCTGCGGTTTCGCAATCAACGATTTTAGGCTCTTCAGTAAAAGACCCCTTTGCAAACATAGAAATATCTATTCCCTTTGCAGGATTAATCATCACTTTTTGCTTGGTATCATTGTTAGTGGTAGCTGCCTGTTTACTCGTATCAACAGAAGAACTGTTACACCCCGCTAACACGAGTGCACTAAAAGCAATACTGCTAATGAATAGACGATAGCTTGTTAAGCCCATGATATTTATCCTGTTTCCTTAATAGAATGAGGTAACTGTAACACAGTTAATCGGGGTACTTTACGCAACAAAAGTGTAAGAAATATGAAAGTTTTGAATCTAGTAAAATAGAAGTTGTATCTTAGAATAATAAAAAAGTGCCCCAAAGTAGGGGGGTGACTTTGTGTTATATAAATAAGCCTTTTCCCTTAATAGACTAGGCTTTATCCCAATAAACCGGGCTCGAATATAGCTCTGAAAAGTAGTCAATAAACACTCTGACCTTGGGTGCGAGTAATTGTGAGCTTGGGTATACCGCCCAGATAGCGGTATCCGAGACCAATGGAAAGTCTTTTAAAATTTCTACCAGCTCGCCGCTTTCGAGATGTTTATAAGCAATCCATTGTGAGTTGATGGTGATGCCTAAGCCATCGACGCAGGCATCTCTAACTGCTTCGCCATTATCCGATCGGAAACGGCCTTTGGTTTTTATGGTGACTTGTCCTTTGGGTGTTTCAAATACCCAGTTCTCAAGCCCCATTAGGTTTATGCAGTTGTGATTTTCTAATTCTTCTGGTGTCTTTGGTTCGCCAAATTTTTCCAGATATTCAGGAGAGGCGCAGATGATTCGATTATCAGGTGCTAATTTGCGTGCGATTAAGGTGGAGTCTTTGAGATCTGAATTACGAATGGCAATATCAAATCCACCTTCTACCAGATCTACAATCGCATCTGAAAAACGAAAGTCGATAGTGAGGTCAGGGTAGCGCGTTAAGAAGTCTTTTACTGCGGGCATCATGTGCATGCCGCCAAATGAAGCGGGTGCGGTTACTCTTAAAACCCCTCTGGGGAATACTTCGCCTGCACCGACGGATGCTCGTGCTGCTTCGACACTGGATAATACTTCTACCGCGTGTGGCAGAAACGCTTCGCCTTCTTCTGTGAGCGATACTTTTCGGGTGGTGCGATGCAGTAATCGAACGCCTAATCTTTCTTCCAGCTTATTAATGTGGGAACTGGAAACCGCAGGGGATAGTCCTAGCTCTTGACCGGCAGAGCTAATGTTATTGGTTGCGGCAAGTCGCACGAATAGCTTGAGATGTTCTATGTTCATGTTTTGACTATTACCCTGCTCAATTTTATTGTTTCATCAATATCAATATCAATATCAATATCAATATCAATATCAGGTTTTCTATTATCAATAAAATCAGAAAACTGATTTTATATATTAGTCTATTATCATTTTATATTAAATAATTATACTAGTCTCACAATCAATCAAATAGAGATAGTAAAAAAATGAAAGCAATGATTATTAATGATTTTGGTGGACCAGAAGTATTTGAGTCTGCCGAAGTAGCAAAACCAGAAATTAAAGCAGGTCACGTATTGGTAAACATTGCGGCGACTAGCGTTAACACTGTCGATACAATGATTCGTCAAATGGGTAAAGAATTACCTTTATCTCCTGACGCTCCTGCGATTTTAGGTATGGATTTCGCAGGTACGATCGAAGAAGTCGGTGAAGGAGTGACTGATTTTGCAGTGGGTGATGAAGTTTATGGTTGTGCTGGCGGTTTAGCGGATCTTCCGGGTACATTGGCAGAATATATCGTGGCTGATGCTAAGTTAATTGCGCGTAAAGCTAAAAATTTATCGATGCATGAAGCAGCTGCAATCCCGTTAGTGGGAATTACCGCTTTTGAAGGTTTGAAACGTGCTGGAATTTCTGCAGGACAGCAAGTACTCGTTCATGGTGGTGCAGGTGGTGTGGGGCATTTGGCTTTACAGTTAGCGCGTCATTTTGGCGCAGATGTTTACGCCACCGGTGGTACTGATAAGCAATTGGGAATCATCGAAAAACTAGGCGCTACAGCGATTAATTATCAAACAGATAGCGTAGCTGATTATGTCGCGAAGCATACTGATGGTGCTGGTTTTGATGTTATCTTTGATACGGTAGGCGGTGAGAATATGACGAACTCATTTGAAGCGGCTGCTCTGAATGGTCAAATCGCATCAACCGTTTCATTACTGGAAATAGATTTATCTCCTGCACATTTCAAAGGCTTGTCTTTGCACGTGGTATTCATGCTGATTCCAATGCTATATAACCATAAACGTGAAGTGCATGGTCAAATTCTTAGTGAGATCACTAACATTGTAGAAGCAGGGAATTTAAAGCCGATTCTCGATGATAATGCATTTTCTTTAGCTGAGGTGGGCGCAGCTCATGCCCGATTAGCTAGTGGTGAAGCAACGGGTAAAGTTGTTGTCGATATCAACTAAGTATTTATTTAGAACCAACCTGGTATTTGTGAAGTAACACCAGGTTGGTTATCCACATTTAAGGAAAACTATATGTCTTATTATTCAGTATTAGAAGTAACGCCAACCAATGAAGATTGGATCGCGGATTATGTCGCCTCTGCGAATCGTTTAGTGACAGCACATGGTGGCAAATATTTAGCGAATACCCCAGTGCACGAACGTTTAGAAGGTAAGGGCGATGATGTTGCTATACGCGTTATAATTCAGTGGCCTTCAAAAGAAGCGGCAATCGCATTTATGAATGATCCGGAATATGCACCTCTTCTAAAAGGACGCACTGAAGGTTCTATTAGTAATCATGTTCTTATTGAAGGTAAGGAAGATTAAACTTAAACCCATTTAATTTTAATCCAGAACCTAGACAGAAGAATCATTATGAGCAGTACTGACCAAACAGCATTTCCAGAAATAAACCGTGGCTACAATAACGTATTCCGTCCTAATAAATTGAGTGTAGGCCTGGTTGTAGCGATAGAGAACTATAACAATAGCCCAGTGCCTAGCATGGAAAACCATATCGAACGTGTTCAACTGGCTGAAGCGCTCGGGTTTGCTTCTATCTGGTTGAGGGATGTACCGTTTAATGTGCCATCGTTTGGTGATGCAGGACAAACTTACGACCCTTTTGTTTATCTGGGTTTTTTGGCGGCACACACTACAAGAATCTCACTCGCAACGGGCAGTATCGTCCTACCTTTGCGTCATCCTGCACATGTTGCCAAAGCAGCGGCGACTGCGGATGTGCTATCAGGTGGGCGTTTAATTTTGGGAATAGCTTCAGGCGATAGACCCGAAGAATACCCTGCGCTGAATATGTCATTTGATGATCGGGGGAAACGTTTTCGAGACAGCTTTGAATACATCAAACGCATGTGGGAAACCGCGCCTGCGTTCGAAAATGACTATGGCACGCCATACGGTGGTATGGATATGTTGCCAAAACCAACCTCGGGTAGATTACCGTTGATGATAACGGGTGGCAGTCAGCAATCACCGGATTGGCTCGCGAGTAATGGTGATGGATGGGTAACTTATCCGCGTAATGTGCAAGCTCAACAGCGTTTAATCTCAAGTTGGCGTTCACGTGCCAAAGAGTTAGATGCGCCATTCAAGCCGGTATCCCAATCACTATACATCGACTTGGTTGAAGATGATGATGCAACTCCGCAGCCGATACATCTGGGATTCCGCTCAGGGGTTAATTACCTTCGAGATTATTTATCGTCACTCGAAGAGATTGGTGTAAACCATGTGGCGATTAATCTACGTTTTAACCAAGCGAATATTGAGACGACGCTAGAACGATTATCTGACAAAATTTTACCTGACTTTCCGAGTTCAGGCTTTCAATCATAAGAGATTAGAAAATGAAAAAGACAATTCTACTTACAGGTGCCACAGACGGCATTGGCTTAGCAACGGCAAAAATGTTGTTAGAGCAAGGCAATCATTTATTGCTACATGGACGCAATCCTCAAAAACTGGAAGACGTGGTTAACACCTTGTCGTCTCAGGTAGAGGGCGCGAACATCGAAAGCTATGTGGCGGATTTATCGAATTTGTCTGAGGTAAAGAAATTTGCAGATGCTGTGGCTGAGAAACACGATAGTCTTGATGTACTTATCAATAATGCCGGTGTTTTCAAAATCAATGATCCGATGACGCAAGATGGTCTTGATGTACGTTTTGTAGTGAATACATTGGCACCTTATTTGTTAACGAAACAACTGCTACCACTACTAGGTAACAATGGACGAGTTGTTAATTTATCGTCTGCCGCACAAGCGCCTGTCAGTATCAATGCGCTCTATGGTAAAGCCAGACTCGATGATATGGGTGCCTACGCACAGAGTAAATTGGCTATCACCATGTGGTCGAGTGTTCTCGCAGAAAAACTAAAAGATGGTCCCATGATCGTTGCCGTAAACCCGGGATCATTACTCGCCAGTAAAATGGTCAAAGAAGGTTTTGGTGTTGAAGGGAGTGATATAAATATCGGTGCAGATATTCTGACACGTGCAGCATTATCGGATGAGTTTGCAAATGCTTCGGGTAAATACTTCGATAATGATTCGAAGCAATTTTCACCACCGCATCAAGATGCATTGAATCAGCAAAAATCAGAAGCAGTTGTAGCTGCTATTGAGAGTATTTTAGAAGATATTTCTTAATTTAAAAAAGTGCTCAGCCGGAGCGTAGCGGAGACAACGTTGGAACGCAGTGACGACGACCCGAAGGGTGAGGTTTTCATGTAATTAGAATGAAAAAACCTCATAAAGTAGGGGGGTGACCTATAATTCACCCTCCAATTAAGAGTATTACTAAATCATGTCAGATTTAACTATTCGATCAGCCACAAAACTCGATCTAGATAGATGCTACGAAATAGAGACAGTGTCTTACGCAGGTGATGAGGCGGCGACTAAAGAAAAAATTCTAAAACGAATAGAAACTTATCCTGAAGGCTTTATTGTTTTAGAAAATAGTGAAGAGATTATTGGGTTTATAAATTCAGGGGCAACGCATAAAGTTGAGCTGTCTGATGAGGAATTCAAAGAGCTCATTGGTCATGATCCAAGCGGTAAACATATCGTAATAATGTCTGTTGTCGTACATCCCAAGTATCAGGGTAAAGGCATGGCAAGTAAGCTCATGGATAACTTTATTGTATCAATGAAAGCATTGGGTAAAACTGAAATGTACTTAATTTGCCAGACTGAATTGATTGATATGTACGCTAAGCATGGCTTTGTTCACCTTGGTGAATCAGATTCTGACCATGGTGGTCTGAGTTGGCATGAGATGTCCTTGTCTTTGTAGAATAGAGTCTTAATAAATTAGAGCTCGTATAGATTAGAATCTTTATAGATTAAATTTTTAGCATATCCCGCATAGCAACAACATCAGTAGTTCCACCTGCCATATTATTGACTACTTTTCCTTCACGATCACTCACCATAAAGAAAGGCACACCACGTTGCTGAGCCTTTTCAAAGAATTCCCCTGATGGATCAAGCAATACGGGGAAAGGATAGCTTGCGGCATATTTTTCCGTAGCTTGCTGGGTATCTTTACCGATGATGACTTTTACATCGACACCTTCGTCTTTAAGTGTTTTCGCCATATCGATAATTGTTGGACGCAGACTTTTACAGGCTGGACACCAAGGTGCGACATAAACGGTTAAGCATTTTTCACCCATACAACGTCCACCTACCGAACCATCCACTTCATTAAAAGGGTTTTCGTTATGCACTTGCAGAATGGCTGTTGGCATTGTGCTGGATTGGCCGAAAAATAAGAAGCCAACAAGTCCGATTATTCCCAGTAAATACAGCTTATTCATTTTTCTACCCTTATGTTTATTTTGCTAATTTATTTTTATGACAGCGAGTATATCTTATTCATGTTTTTTGCGTGAGGGATGCTGATCAGCTGTTTATTAGCCGTCTTAAGTCTTCTGAAAATATCACTCGTGTTTTGGTCTAAACTCAAATGTACTTAATAAAAAATCTAGTTAGTAAATAATAAAAACTGTAAAAGTAAAATGGGAGAGCTTCAGTGTTAGAAAAAAAAGATACTTATGAAGAAACTTGCGCCGCATTAAAATGGGATATTCCAGAGTATTTCAATATTGGTGCAGATATCTGCGATCGTTGGGCAGACGCTGATCCAGATCGTATTGCATTGATAGATGTTGAAGAAAACGGTGACTTTGAAGAATATAGCTACGCTGATTTAAAAGCGATGTCTAATCAGTTGGCTAATGCGCTAGCAAATTTAGGTGTTGAGCGTAAAGACAATGAGATTGGCGACAGGGTTGGGGTATTATTGCCGCAATGTGTTGAGACTGCGGTTGCACATATTGCCGTGACTAAAATGGCTTGTGTGTCGATTCCATTATTTACACTTTTTGGTCAAGAGGCTTTGCTGCATAGATTGCGCGACTCGAGTGCCAAAGTGGTGATAACTAATGCAGAAGGTGCGGCAAAAATTGCCAGTATCAGGGATGAGCTACCAGAGCTTAAACATGTTTTTTCAGTTAATGGCGCAGATGTAAACGCTGAAAACTTCCACGATTTTTATCAAGGAGAAAGTACAGAGTTTACTCCGGTAAAAACGCATTCTGAAGACGCTGCATTACTGATTTATACCTCTGGAACTACAGGAAATCCTAAAGGTGCACTGCAAGCGCATCGTACTTTATTGGGACATCTCCCCGGTGTAGAAATGAGTCACAATTTCCTACCTTATGAAGGTGATAAATTCTGGACTCCGGCAGACTGGGCGTGGATTGGCGGGTTACTAGATGTGTTAATGCCGGCGTTACATCATGGCATTCCTACGGTGGCATATCGCTTTTCTAAATTTAATAATGTCGCCGCATTAGAACTGATTAAAAAGCACAATATCCGCAATGCATTCTTGCCACCAACCGCTTTAAAAATGATGCGACTAGTGCCTGATGCTGAGAAGTTTGGAATCAAAATGCGCTCAGTCGCCAGTGGCGGTGAAACCTTAGGCACAGAACTCATCGAGTGGGGTGAAAAAGCACTAGGCACAACGATTAATGAATTTTACGGTCAAACTGAATGCAATATGATCGTATCTGCTTGCTCTGCTCAGGAATATCCCGCCCCTGGTGTAATGGGGCGTGCGGCACCTGGATTTGTGGTTGATGTTATTGATGCAGAAACGGGAGAGATCAAAGAGGCTGGAGTTGAAGGCGCGATTGCGGTGCAAGTTCCAAACCCCGTAATGTATATCCAATACTGGAATAAGCCCGAAGCAACTGCTGAGAAAACCAAGAAGTTTGGTGATGTAGAGTGGCTGTTTCTAGGCGATCGAGGGATTCGTGAAGAAGATGGCCGATTGAGATTTGTGGGGCGTGATGACGATGTCATCTGTTCTGGTGGTTACCGCATAGGACCGGCAGAAATTGAATATTGCTTGATTTCTCATCCGGCAGTTCAATTAGCGGGAGCAGTGGGTAAGCCCGATGAGTTAAGAGGTGAACTGGTCACTGCTTATGTGACACTTACTGAAGGTTATAAGGAATCTCCTGAGCTTGCAGATGAGATTGCCCAATACGTAAAATCGCGTCTAGCTGCGCATGAATATCCACGAGAAGTACGCTTTATCGACGCAATGCCAATGACCACCACAGGTAAAATTATTCGTGGTGATTTACGTAAAATGGCGATATCAGAAACTTAACTGATACCTTAAGGGTCAGAGCTAGTTAGTATATTTCTTATATTTAGTTAACAAATTATAAAAATTAGAACAGGAGTTGTTATGTCACTTGAAAACCGTTTTACCCATGATGAAATATTTCTACTTTCAACCACACCTACTCAGATAGGAACTGTTATGGCCTTTTCCGAAGGAAGTGGTTTAGGAACAATCAAAGAGATGTTCGCCAGTTCGAAAGGCTTTATCAATGGACTCAAAGAATATCCTGACAATGAGATTATTACGGGTGTATTACCAAATGTAACTGACTTGAAAGAGTCGATGAGTAAAGCCAAGGAAATGCGTCAAGAAGCAATGGCAAGGCTAAAAGAGAAGGGTATTAAGTCGAGCGAAGGTTTACGCGCGCAACTACTCGAAGATAGCCGTGCAGTTTCTAAAATACTTGAAGAAAAAGCCTCTGAAGATGAAGCAAAAGAATACAAAGAATGGGCGATGGGTATCGCCGAGAATGTAGCGAAAGCAGCAAAAGAAGGCGGCTTCTTAGGTATCGGCGGAACGCGTGTTAGTGATGGGGAAATAGAAGCTTTTGCTGAAATTGCGAATGCACTGGGTACTTCGACTCGATTAACGAATATCTAAAAAGTTCTTTTTGCATGTTAATTCTTGGTTTTAATAGAGGTTGCGGTGAGGATTGCGTCGAAGACTTTGAGTATTTAATGGCATTAACAGGGTGGAGTCAAACCACCCTGATGGTGGTTTTTTTCTCGGCTATATTTCTGCTGTTGATTGCACTTGTTTTACTGATTCATAAACTGAAATAAAACGCAGATATTCTAAAAGAAACGAATCTTAAAAGCTTGATTTTAAAGTGCGTGTTTTAAAGATCTAATTCAACGCGTAATCCATAATGATCAGAGGGTCTTACATCCAAAGTCGGCACCTTCTCTTTACCAAAAGTCTCAAAGCTTTTTACCCCCACTTGATGTGCCCATACTCTATCAAATCGACTGCTACGTTGCTCTTCTTGCCAGGTGATTTTATGGCGTTTCGGTTTACCCGCGTTACTCCAGGCATCAATGATATTGCCGTGATTTAAAGCTTCCCATTCCTCTTTACGTAGATTGGTATCACCCGCGAATACACAGGGTCCAAGATTGGACATTTGATCAATCACGAATTGCGCCTGATCGATGCGCTCATGTTTGCCCGGCTTCATGCTTTCTAAGTGGGAAGTCATCACTGTTAAACCATCGAGTTTTAGTGTGGTTAACTCACGGCCTTGCTGGGTATAGGAGAAGGGTTCTTGATTATAATCCAGTACTTTCTGTCTGACTGCAACGACTTCAAAATAAGAGCGTATACCGGGTTCGTTTGGAAATAGCGTAAACCCAGCTGCTTGAAAATGTGGTTTGAGGTGCGCGAAATAGGTTCTTTCTACGACTTCCTGCAACAGCACAATGTCTGGCGTATTGGGTGTAAAATCAGGAGCGATTGCCGCTTCGATCGGTGCGCCGAGTAGAATTTGAAACATCGCAGCTTCGGTTCGCATATCAATGTGTTCGTCTTCGAGACCGTTAAGATTCCAGCTAACTAATTTCAATTGCGTTCCTGTTATTTCATGTTTATGGAAAAAGGGCTCTAAAGATGGGGGGTGACATTTTCCACTACCTACTATTTGCAGTAACCTTAAACTCTATAGAGATATTTCCTATATAATTTATTGCTAATATAATGGTTTAGACAATCTAAACCAACCCGCATCAGATTTACTCAAGGAAGAGAGATATTATGCCTAAAACAATTAACAGTGACATCATTTCTTCGATTAAACAAAAGCTTGAAGATCATCCAATTTATGAAGCGGTCGAATCTATAGAGGATTTGCAATGTTTTATGCAACATCATGTCTACTCTGTTTGGGATTTCATGTCTCTGGTTAAATATGTGCAAGCTACTGTAGCTCCAGCTAAAGCGCCCTGGTTGCCGGGTGGTGATTCTAATGTGCAGCGTTTTATCAATGAGTTAGTGTTAGAAGAAGAAACGGATGAGGGAATCAATGGCGAAGGTTACTCCAGTCATTTCGAATTATATCAACAGGCGATGCTGGAAATTGGCGCTGATATTTCGATGAGCAACGCATTCCTTGATAATGTTCGTCAGCAAGGCCTAAAGCAGGCTTTATACATGGGGAATATCCCAAACTTATGTCGTGACTTTACTGAAGTAACGTTTAGCTGTATTGCTGCTGATAAAGCCCATGAAGTTGCAGCATCACTGGCTTTGGGTCGTGAGCATATTATCCCTACTATGTTCCGCGCGATTCTCAATCGCACCGGCGTTAGCGAATCACAAGCGCCAACCTTTCATTACTATTTAAACCGTCATGTGCATATGGACGAAGAAGTCCATGGCCCATTATCATTACGTTTGCTCAACGGATTATGTGATGGTGATACTGTCAAAATAGACGAGGCCATAATCGCAGCTCAAACAGCGGTTGAAGCGCGAGTAAAGTTATGGGATGACTTGCTGCTTGTGATTAATCATCAAAAGCAGCAGAAAACCGCACTTTCAGATCTGCATTTAAAGATAGCTTAAAAAAATGCCCAGAAGTAGGGGGGTGTCTTTTTATATTTATAAAGCCTGAAAAACACCTAATTCGCGGTTTTTAATCACATCATCGTAGTTAAATATCATGCCATTCATGGCGACGAAGACTCCATGTTTAGAGGCTTGAACTGCGCCAAGGGCAAATCCAAAATTGAATACGGCATCGGTATCTTTGAAGACATAGGGAATCATGGCGCCGATTAAAACAATGGTTTTATTCAGTTGCTCTTTACCAAGCATATTGGCAGTTTCAACCATGGTGTCAGTACCATGCGTAATCAGGATTTTATCTTGTGTTGCATTATGACAGGCTTTTAAGATCGAGCGTCTATCTGCATCTGTCATGTCCAGACTGTCTTTGAGCATCAGTTGCTCAATATCAATGGATGCACTGTTACGCCCAAGGTGCAGTATTTCCTTGAGATGGGTTTCGGTAAAGTGCAGTTCGCCATTGGACTGGTTGTAGGTTTTATCAATGGTGCCGCCGGTAAGGAGTAGTTTGATGCTCATGTTGTGATTTTTCCGTTCCAGTTTAATGGTTTATAGTTTTAAGCGTGGCACCGCTTCGATTAATTCCTTGGTATAAGAATTTTGCGGATTACCACATACATCATCAGTATAGCCTTGTTCTACAACTTTGCCGGATTTCATCACGATGGTTTCATCACTAAGGTATTCGACCACCGCTATATTATGGGTGATGAATAATAAGGTCAGATCTCGCTGTGCTTTGATTTCTTGCAACAACTGCAAGACTTCTGCTTGCACTGATACATCCAATGCACTGGTAATTTCATCACACACAATAAACTCAGGGTTTAAGGCGAGGGCACGCGCAAGACCAATGCGTTGTCGCTGGCCGCCAGAAAATTCATGCGGGTAGCGCCATAAGAAATCTCGTTCTAGTTGTACCGCTTCCATAACCTCGGCAGCTAGTTCTAGGCGTTCTTCATCGCTATTACCAATATTGTGTACTTTCATTGGCTCGGTAATAGTTTTGGCGATTAATAAACGCGGATTCAGAGAAGATTGCGGATCTTGAAAAGATATTTGCATCTTCTTGCGCCACGGTTTCAGTTCATCTGCTGATAAACCGACTAATTCGTGACCATCTATTTTGACACTGCCTGCGGTAGGTTTTTGCAGTTGTAAAATGGCTCTGCCCAAGGTGGTTTTACCCGAACCTGATTCGCCTACCAAAGCGATAATTTTGCCTTTATTGATATCCACAGTTACGCCATCGACTGCACGTACGTGATCAACTACTCGTTGAAAAATGCCTTTACGAATAGGAAAGAAAACATCGAGGTCTTTGACACTTACTAACGGTTTCTCTGAACTAGGGTCTTTGATCTTTTCGCGTTTTGGTAGATTTTCCGGAACAGCGGCCAGTAATTTTTTACTGTAAGGATGCTGTGGGTTTTTGAGTATTTCTTTGGTTTCGCCAAATTCAATCAACTTACCCTGTTTCATTACACCTACGCGATGCGCAATCTGTGACACCACACCAAAGTCATGGGTGATAAATAAGATGCTCATGCCTTTGCGTTCCTGTAACTCTCTCATGAGTTTTAGAACTTCGGCCTGTACGGTAACGTCGAGCGCAGTAGTTGGCTCATCCGCAATTAATAGATCAGGTTCGCAAGCCAGCGCCATCGCAATCATTATGCGTTGTCGTTGTCCGCCTGAAAGCTCGTGCGGGTAATTATCAAAGCGTGTTTCTGCATCTTTGATTTGTACTTCCTGCATTGCAATTAAGGCACGATCTCTGGCTGATTCGTCAGACATTTCAGGATGATGCAATAATAGCGCTTCCATGATTTGCTCACCCACGCTATCGACAGGGTTTAGCGATGTCATCGGCTCTTGAAAAATCATTGCGATGCGTGAACCACGAATGTCGCAAAGCTGGTTTTCTTTAAGGTCCAGCATGTTTACTTTTTCATACGTGGTTTTTTGTTGGGAGTTTATTCCTAAACCTAGACCACTTTGTTTGCGCCAATCAAAAAGAATACTGCCACTGGGATGGTGACTGATTTTTGCAGGTAATAACTGGATGATAGAAAGTGCCAGTATCGACTTGCCACTGCCGGATTCGCCAACTAAACAGAAGGTTTCACCTTTTTCGATATTGAAAGTGACATCATCGACCGCTTTAACGGTTTCATTGGCGCTTTGCAAATAGGTTTTTAATTGCTTAATCTCGACTAAGTGGTCACTCGATGCCTTTTTCTCTGTCATCCAACCACTCCAGCTTTCTTCGCTAATTGAGGATCGATAGCATCACGTAACGCTTCACCCATCAGGTTATAAGCAAAGACGGTAAGGAAAATAGCGCCACCCGGATAAACCGCCATCCACCAGTTAAAGGTAGATGATTGAACTGCCTGATTTAGCATTTGCCCCCACGACGGAGCACCAACAAGGCCAAGTCCCAGGAAGCTTAACATTGCTTCGGCAAGAATGGCTGAGGCAACACCAAAGCTGAGACCCACTAATAATGGTGCTATTCCATTGGGTAACATGTGTCGAAACAGAATTGATCTGAGAGGTAAACCACTGGCGATGGTGGCTTGGACAAAATCCATTTTGCGTAATCGCAGGAATTCAGCACGAATATAGCGGGCGTAACCAGACCAGCTGGTGAGGCCGATTATCACCATCATGATGTAAATACTTCGTCCAAAAAATGCCACAAACGTAAGGAGTAAAAATAGCGTCGGAATCGATTCAAAAATCTCTACCAAACGCATTCCCAGCATATCTACAATACCTGAGAAGTATCCCATCAATCCGCCAAGAATCACGCCAATGACCATCGCGATACCCGTTGCAATGAAGCCAATGCCCAAAGCAATCCTTGAAGCGTGAATCATGCGGCTAAGTACATCTCCGCCGTTTTCCTCAGTGCCCATCCAGTGCGTATATTCGCTGTTCTCCAGAGGTGCTTCTAATGGTGTTGCCTGTGAATCACGTAAATAGTCTTCTGGCGCATAGGGAATAGGGGGCATGACTACCCAGTCGTAGTTAGTGGCTTTTATGTCTTCACGAAAATCAGAATAAACAACATTTTGTTGTACGGTGACAAACTGTTTACTGACTATCGTAGAGCCCACGATAATGATCAGGAAAAATAGTAGGAGGCTTTTAATCGAATTTCTAAGCGGGCTTAGAAATAGCAGAATAAGCACAAAGAATGCAATTAAAACAACGATGTCTTCAACACTTAAGTAGCGAAAAACAGGGGCTGATATTTCGCCGTTTAAGCTAACTAATAAAGGCATACTGTTGGCAAGAAAGGGTGCGAACACGGCGGCAATAACCAATATGCCAACCCACATTAAACCTATTTTTGCTCCCCAGCCAGAAAAGGTGTGCTTTAAAACACGGCGCAAAAATCCGGATGATCTATGTTTTACATTATCCATATATGCTCCTATTCATAGGAAACCCGTGGGTCTACAATTGTATAAAGGAAGTCTGCCAGCAGGTTACCAACCAAGGTCAATAGACCGCTGATTAAAGTAATCGAGAGAATCAATTCTCTATCTCTGCCTTTAACCGCTTCAAGTGCTAGCTTACCCATACCTTCGATACTGAAAATAGTCTCTACGATGATTGATCCTGCAATCAAGCCTGGCAAAATGCCTGCTGTGGCAGTAATCAAAGGCATCAAGCTATTTCGAAATACATGTTTCCACAGTACATCGTTTTCACTCACTCCTTTGGCGCGAGCGGTGCGTGCGTAATCTGCCTGCAGGTTTTCTAGAATAGACGTTCGGGTTAGCTTGGTTAGGAACGCAAAGCTACCATAGGAAAGCGTAATAATAGGCAAAATAAGATGCCAGATTCTATCAAACAGGAAGCCTCTTACGATATCTTCAGCAATGAAATTGAAGCCAATGGTAAGGCCAAAACCAGCACCCAGAATACCCAGTATGCCGACTCTAAACGCAGGTGACTCAATCCAGCCCAGCAAGGCTATGGTGATTGCCCCAAGTATTGGTAGTGAGATTTGATGCAATAGCAAATCTTCAGGGTGTGCAGCTGACATCCACCAGCCAGCAGCAACCCCTAAGATTGCTCCAATAACAATACGTGTTTGTTTGTGATGCCATAGGGCTAAACTGACCATTGCAGCAGCACCTATTGTCATCCCGAGAAATAGTTTAAAGACCGATATCAGTGATAAGCCCGTGGGTAAAAACGTCATGTCCAAGGCTTCTCGTTCACTTAAGCCTGCGGTGGGAAACCACTGCCAGTGCTGCACATTAGCGAAGAAGCCGATTAACAAAACACCGGTGAGCATTGACGGAATCGACCACAAGGCCAATAACGACACACTGGAAGCTACATCAAACCGGCCACCGCGATCGGTGGCTGCTTTCACCCCTATGACTATTGCTATGATATAAATGAGCGGAATCGTGATGAGGTTCAGTAATAAGGTTATTGGCAGTCGTTCTTTGATTAACTCTGATACATCACGCCCATAGTTGAAGCTTTGTCCTAGATCTGATCCCTTGGTAAATGAAAACTTATCAAAGTTATTATCGTCATCCAGCGTAAATCCGATCGGCGAGATATTATTCAACCAGCGCAAGTATTGAATCGGGGCAGGGTCGTCCAGGCCATAGCGTTTGTTGTAGTAATCTTCCAGTGCTTTACGTTCTGCGGGTTTCATATCGAGCCCGCCAGTCAAAGACTGTGCGCTAATGCCGCCTGGTGAAGATGCCATAATGGAAAACACCACGATGGTAATCCCTAACAAGGTAGGAATCATCAAAAGCAGGCGACGTATTATATAAGCTAACATGTATTTATATTCAGTTTTATTCGATTATGAGTGAGCTTACTGTGTGTACTTTTGCATGTTTTTAGGCACATATACTTCCAGAGGTAATCGACTTTTGTTCAGGCCTAGCTTGGTTAGCTTTAAATTACTGATGCGTTTATCAACAAACGCCAGTGTCTTCCTGCGGAATAAAAACGAGTAGGGCTGGTCTTCATACATCACCGCTTCGGCTTTTTGCCAGATTGGCATGCGCTTATCAGAATCTACGGTTTTACGTGCTTCATCGATTAACTTATCCAATTCAGGGTTTTTGTAATTGATAAAGTTATCGCCGTTAGTTTTTGCCTGTGAGCCATGGAACATCTGGAAGATGTCTGTTTCTAAACCGCTGGTCCAACCCAGAGTGATGGCTTCAAAGTCTTTCTTATCTAAAAGTTCTATCATTACCGGCCATTCTTGAGGGCTAGGAATCAATTTCACGCCAGCTTTAGCATAGAGATCTTTTAACAACAAAATCATGCGTTGAGTATCTTCATTACCCTGGAAATAGGTGAGTTCAAATTCAAATGGCTTGCCCTCAGCATTTTCCAATACACCGTTATTATCTCTGTCTTCGAACCCCGCTTCTTTGAGTAATGCTTTACCCTTTTCGATATTGTATTCACGTGGTTTAAGGCTTGGATCATGCTGTTTAGAACGAGGACTGAAAGGGCTAATTGCCGTTTCTGCATAACCTAAAAATATATCCTTATTAACCCGGTCGCGATCTATCAGATACGTCATTGCCTGACGAATGCGCTTATCCGCGAATAATGTGGGATCACCTTTTCTTTCTTGATTCCAACCAATATATGAATAGCCAACAACTGGAGGCATGTATTCAAATTGCTGGCTCTTAGACATTATTTGTTTGTCTTTTTTGAGTTTTTCGTATTCTATCGGTCTTGCGCCATAAGCATCAATATCGCCATTACGATAGGTGGTTAAACGCGCGCTGGCATTTTGAATAACACGCCAAAGAATTTTGTCATAAGACGGTTGAACATCACCCCAGTAACGAGTATTTCGAACAAGCTCAACATTTCCATTTTCTGGCGTCCATGATTTCGGATCGGCCAGTTGATAAGGACCTGAACCCATCAGGAATCCTTTTGACTCATTGAACACTTCAGGTGTTTCCAGATATTCTTTGTAAAAATGCTCTGGCATGATCTCCAAACCGCCAGCAAGGCTGAATGCTTCGAAGTAAGGTTCTTTAAAAGTGAACGTTACTTTATATGGTCCATCTGCGGTAACCGTTTTAATCTTTTCTAGATATGCGCGGTGACGCGGTGCCTGAATTTTTTCATTCATAATGAAATCAAAGCTGAACACAACATCAGAACTATCTAGTTGCTCACCATCCGAAAAATACACATCATTTCTAAGATTGAAGGTGATAATTAGTCCATCTTCACTAATCGTCCAGTCTTTTGCGATTAGTCCTGTCCATTCTAAAGTGTCAGGGTCGCGAGTTATCAGACCCTCAAGCACATATCCTTGAATTTCACTGGCAGTCGCATCGGATGAAACCAATGGAGAAATAGTCTTGATTCCACCTGTTAACGCACTAACGCTCCAGTCTCCCTGTGCATAATCAGCCAGTTCTGTCGCAGCTTTTGCACGTTTAAAGGCTAATGACACCCCCCCACTTTTAGGCGTTTTTTCAGAATTACTATTAGCAGTTGCAACAGATGTATTCAGTGATTGTACTTTTAAAGACTCTAACTTCTTCTCCATGGCATTTATGGAGCCACGTAGATTACTTACATCGCGCGATTGTTCAGAGAGTGAACGTTCCATCGCAGTTAGCTTTGTCCATTCGCGATCGCGTTGGTACATGGCCAAAATAATGAGAATGATGATTAAAGTGAGAAAGCTGAACAATACAATATCTTTAGTTTTTGATGTTTTTTTCATATTTTTTATAAGTTTCTAAAGTGGATGTCTAAAGTGGCTATGTTTGTTTATAAGAGCATGATCAATATTGTATGATTATTAATCATTTACATGTTCTAAATCTTTAATTATTTATTAATTTTTCGTAATCTATAAGTGTTTTTTGTTCGCTAATTTATTGACTAGTAGCAGCTATGTATCGTTTGATTCTTGATCTGCTTCGCTTTTAATTTTTGCATTCAGGCTGTCTATACTGCTCTCATTAATTTCGATTTCGTCAATATCAAAGATATCCATCGGTTTATCTTCAATATGTTCGTCTTCATCTTCTTCCCTTTCCTGTTCTTCAGCAGCTTCCGTCAAATTTTGCAAAGGTCCCAGATCAAGTTCAGGGTAAAGTTTATCGATATCCTGAATTTCGCTCAAGCTCGGCATTTCATCCAGAGACTTAAGATTAAAGTAATCAAGGAATTGACGAGTTGTACCGAGCAGGGCAGGTCGACCAGGTACTTCTTTATGCCCAACGACTCTGATCCAGTCTCTTTCCTGAAGTGTTTTGATAATATTCGAACTAACAGCAACGCCGCGAATGTCCTCAATTTCTGCACGAGTTATCGGTTGGCGATAAACAATCAATGCAAGAGTTTCTAATAATGCTCTGGAATATCTTGCGGGTTTTTCATCCCAATGTTGCGTAACCCATTGTTTATATTCTGACTTTGTTTGAAAGCGAAAGCCGCTCGCTGTTTCTATTAATTCGAACCCGCGTGCTTCAAAGGTTTCCTGAATTAACGCTAAAGCTTGCTTTACATCATTTCGATTCACCAGGTCTTCTGTCTGGAAAAAACCTAAAAGTTTATCGATGCTTAGTGGTTTTTCAGCACTAATCAGTAGTGCCTCCAGAATATTTTGTAGTTTTTCTATTTGCATGTCTAATTCGTTATGTTTCTTGTTTAATAGAAGAGTTAAAAGACACCCCCCTACTTTGAATGACATTATGTTTTTGTTGTTTAAAAACGTAAATGGAATTTATGCAGAGCTCAAGCAGTTTTTTCTGAATGCTATTTATCATCTATATAATTTCTTCTGTACTGGAAACAGGTTTTAAATAGATGGGGGCAAACGCCTCGGCTTGCACCATATCGATGACTTTGAGTTTAAGTAATTCAAGCACCGCCATCAAGGTGACAACAACACCCAGACGTCCTTCTTTAAATGTGAATAAGCTTTGGAACTCGATAAAATTATCAGCATCCAGCCTAGACAGGACGTGTGTCATGCGTTCACGTATTGATATTTCTTCGCGCTCGATTTCATGGTGCTTTTGCATATCGACGTGCTTAAGTATGTTTTGAAAGGCTAACAGGATCTCACGTAAGTCTACTTCCGGTTCTGGTTTTTCCTGGTTATCAAGAATGACTTCTACAGAAGTTGGGAAGTTTTCACGTCCCGTGCGTGGTAATTCATCTATGTCTGATGCTGCCTGTTTAAAGCGTTCGTATTCTTGAAGTCGTTTAACCAGCTCGGCGCGCGGGTCTTCTTCATCTTCCACTTCTTCATGGCGCGGTAACAACATTCGAGATTTGATTTCTGCCAGCATCGCTGCCATCACTAAATACTCAGCCGCCAAATCGAGATTGATATTGCGCATCATCTCGACATAATCCATGTACTGGGAGGTAATTTCAGCAATCGGGATATCCAGAATATCCAGATTTTGGCGACGGATTAAATACAGCAATAAATCCAGTGGCCCTTCAAAGGTTTCAAGAAAAACCTCAAGGGCATCAGGCGGAATATACAGATCTTCAGGCGGCGCAGAAACCGCTTCACCTTGAACAATGGCAAATGGTAGCTCGCCTTGTTTGGGTATGTGGTGCTTTGTGTCTGTATCGTTGGTCATTGATTCTCGTAAGAAAGGTTTGTATTAACTATTGATTTGAAAATCGCATCGCTTCAACCACATCGGTCAACGTTTCGCGTGCGACATCACGCGCCGCCTCGCTGCCTTCGCTAATAATAGCTCTCACTGCTGTACGATCATTCTCAAACATTTGAGCTCTTTCACGAATCGGTTGCATCTCCTCTTGTACGGCTTCGATCAATGGCTTTTTGCAGTCTAAACAACCAAATGATGCGTTACGGCACCCTTCGTTCACCCATTGAAGTCGTGAATCATCCGAATAGACTTTGTGTAGTTCAAAGACTGGGCACTTTTCAGGGTTTCCTGGGTCGGTTAAACGGGCGCGTGCAGGATCAGTTGGCATCTTACGAATTTTCTCGTCGAGTACATCGGGGTCTTCACGTAAGCCGATAGTATTGCCGTATGATTTAGACATTTTCTGACCATCTAAGCCGGGCATGCGAGAGGCTTTAGTTAATTTTGCTTCTGGCTCAGGTAGGATGATTTTTCCCATGCCTTCCAGATAGCCAAATAAACGTTCTTTGTCGCCGACAGATATATTCTGTTGTGCTTCTAAAAGTGCCTGACCAATATCCAAAGCTTCGAGGTCACCCTGTTCCTGATAACGCTTGCGTAGATCACGGTAAAGTTTTGAATTCTTTTTGCCAATTTTATGAATGGCGGCTTCTGCTTTTTCTTCAAAATCTGGCTCACGACCATAGATATGATTAAAACGTCTAGCCACTTCACGAGTGAGTTCGATATGAGCTACCTGATCTTCACCCACTGGAACCATATCTGCTTTATAAAGCAAAATATCTGCAGACTGGAGTAGGGGATAACCAAGGAATCCATAGGTTGCTAAATCTTTCTCACGTAATTTCTCTTGTTGATCTTTATAAGTAGGCACACGCTCTAACCAGCTTAATGGTGTAATCATTGAGAGCAGTAGGTGTAACTCTGCATGCTCAGGAACTTCAGATTGTAAGAAGATGGTTGCAGAGCTTGGGCTAATTCCCGCTGCTAACCAATCAATCACCATATCTTCCACATGTTGTGGTGTGCCACTTGGATCATCGTAGTGTGTGGTTAGCGCGTGCCAATCAGCTACGAAGAAGAAGCATTCGTAGTTTAATTGCATTTCAACCCAGTTTTTTAAAACGCCGTGATAATGACCTAGGTGAAGTTTGCCAGTGGGACGCATGCCAGATACGACACGTTGATTTTGTGGAATTTGTGTATTCATAAATTAAAACGGTTTTACTTATATTTGTTACAAAAAGTGAGCAATGATTTTTTTCTTTAAAAGAAAAGCGAACCAATGGTTTTTAAAAAGAAATCCAGTACGGGAGAAATGATGGCATTTAGTACACCAAAATAAAGCAGCCCGATCACGATAAATAAACCATAAGGTTCTATTTTATCCATCATAGCAGAAACAGAAGGAGGGACGATGGCCGATAGAACTTTACTTCCATCTAAGGGCGGAATTGGGAGTAAGTTAAAAACAAATAAAATCAGGTTAATCATAATGCCAGCTTGTCCCATCGCCATAATGCCTTTAGCTATGTTGGGGTCGGTGATGACAGATGAACCTAGTTTGAAAACAAATACCCAGAAGACAGCCATGATTAAATTAGAGATTGGGCCTGCAGCAGCAACAATCGCCATATCTTTTCTGGGGGAGTTTAAGTTTCTCATATTAACCGGCACTGGCTTGGCCCAGCCGAATACAAAACCGGTTTGCAGTAATACCATCGCTAATGGCACAACCACTGTGCCGATGGGATCAATGTGTTTAAAGGGATTTAGCGTTAAACGACCCAGCATCTTAGCTGTTTGATCGCCTAGTTTGCTTGCCACCCAGCCGTGTGCAACTTCGTGAATGGTTATGGCAAATAATACCGGTAAAGACCAAACGGCAATATTGTAGATAATGTTATCTATATTCATTTATTTATATTTCTATGTTTTTTTATGTATTATTTTTTAGGCGAAATGTTTTGCGATTAGTGTTGTTGAAGCCAGTCAGCACTGCCTAATCCATGACGTAATATCTCAGGCTTATCATTGATAAGACTAACCACGGTAGTTGCCTCGTGTCCGCTATAACCACCATCGACAATTAAATCCACAACGCTTTCTAGTTTTAATCTGATCTGGAACGGGTCTGTTAAAGGGAATTCATCATGTGGCAGGCATAGTGTACTTGACATGATTGGCTGATCTAACTCTTCAAGCAATGCAGAGCAAACAGCGTTATCAGGTACACGTATTCCAATTGTTTTACGTTTAGGGTTTAGCAAACGTTTTGGTACTTCACGCGTTGCCGGCAAAATAAACGTATAAGGCCCCGGAGTCAGTGATTTCATTAATCGATAGTTCAAATTATCAACAACCGCATATTGTGAGATTTCAGATAAGTCTCTACAAACCAAGGTAAAATCGTGGCTTTTGTCCAGCTGTCGAATCATACGGATTCGATCCATCGCTTTTTTATCGCCCAAGTGGCAACCGATTGCATAACTCGAATCGGTTGGATAAATAATCACACCGCCTTTTTTGATAATATCTACTGACTGTTTGATTAAACGGCTTTGTGGATTATCTGGATGTATTTCGAAATATTGACTCATATAACTTCTAAGCAAACCGCTAACAGGTTAAAATGCGCTATTCTACATCAGTAGTAGCCTTTGGATACATAATAACAATGAAGTTTTTGATCGATTTTTTTCCAGTAGTTTTGTTTTTTATTGGATATAAATTTTTTGGTGATTTACCACCACAATGGATTGAAATGGCTAACCAACTTCCTTTTGTCTCAATTAGTCCTGATGAACCTAAAGATGCGATTTATTTTGCGACAGTGTTAATTATTCTTTCGACTATTGTCCAAAATATTGTTCACAGACTAGTATTCAAAAAATTAGAGAAAATGCATTTGATTTCATTAGCTATTTTGATCGCTTTTGGAACCTTGACTCTGGCATTTAAGGACCCATTGTTTATAAAATGGAAAGTGAGTATTTTCAACTGGGTGTTTGCTTTAGTCATAATTGGAAGTCAATTTGTTGGCAGTAAGTCATTAATTGAACGGATGATGGCGCAAGCGATCGATGTTCCGAAACTAATATGGAAACGAGTCAACTTGAGTTGGGGGGTGTTCTTCGCTTTGGTGGGCTTTGTTAATATCTATGTGGCTTACAATTATAGTGAAGACACATGGGTTGATTTCAAAATGTTTGGCGTTTTGGGTATGACGTTTGTATTTATGATTGCTCAAGGTGTTTATTTGGCTAAACATGCCACGCCCGATGATGTCCCCAATGATGATACCAAGGAAGAAGCCATAGAAGATGATGCTCAAGCAAATGATGCTCTAGCAAATGATGTTTTGTCAGATAAAATACAAAAAACCGACTAAGGTATTATCGAATCCATAAATAACAAAAATCATTACCAATAATTAATTAAATAGTAATGCAAATTAAATGAAGGAGAGAGGCAGATGTTATATGCTGTAATTTCGGAAGATGTAGAAAATAGCTTGGAAAAGCGTTTATCAGTTAGAGCTGAGCATATTGCTCGTTTAAATGCTTTAAAAGATGAAGGTAAATTGGTTTTAGCAGGGCCGCACCCTGCGATAGATAGTGATGATCCCGGAACTAATGGTTTCACTGGGAGTCTCATTGTTGCAGAATTCGACTCATTAGAATTAGCTCAAGCGTGGGCTGATGCAGATCCATATATTGGGGCTGGGGTTTATCAAAAAGTTACGGTGAAGCCTTTTAAGAAGGTCTTACCATAGAACGACCTGGATACTGGGCAAATTAAATAAATTAGAATAATTTTACAGAAAGGAAAAATACATAAAATGTACACTTTGAAAAAATCTTTATTAGCAACATCAATCCTTGGACTCTCTATCTCAATGGTAGGTATGTTTTCTCTGCAGGCTGAAGAAAAAGCAGAAACTAAACCAGAAGCTGATGTTGTAATTGCAACAGTAAATGGCGATAAAATCATGAAGAGCACACTTGATGGTTATATGGCTATTCTAAAGAAATCTGGTAAAGGTGACCAAGACGCAGCCGTTAATGATTTAGTCGCTACAGAGATCGCGCTTCAAGAAGCTAAGAAAACAGACATCCTAGAGCGTCCTGAGACTAAGAAAGCGATTAGTGATTACACTCGCAACATCTTGTTAAAGACCTGGACTAAAGAAAAAGTAGATTCTTTTGACATCAAAGACGATGCAATCAAAGCAGCATACGATGAGCGTGTCACTAAATTAGCAAGTAAAGAATTCAATGCGCGTCATATTCTGGTTAAAACTGAAGATGAAGCAAAAGCTGTTATTAAAGAAGTGGCTGATGGTGCTGACTTTGCCAAAGTAGCTAAAGAAAAATCTACAGGTCCTTCAGGATCAAACGGTGGTTCTTTAGGTTGGTTTAAGGCACAGACAATGGTTCCTGCTTTTGCTAATGCAGTAAAAGCAATGTCGAAAGGCGATGTATCAAAAGAGCCAGTTAAAACTCAGTTCGGATATCATGTTATTAAACTTGAAGACAGTCGTGATGCAAAGCTACCAACGCTAGAGTCATTAAAACCTCAGCTAACACGTGTTATTTCACAACAGAAAATGTTGGCATTTATGGAAGACTTGAAAAAAGGTGCTGATATAAAGCTAACACTTCCTGAAGAAAAGAAAGCAGAAGCAAAGACAGAAGAAAAAGCGGAAGAGAAAAAAGACTAAATTCTGGTCTTTTTAATACTGATGCAACAACTAAAGCCCAGAGTGTGATTTTTCAAACTCTGGGCTTTTTATTTTACATTCACGATACAAATATAGGTTTTTCTAGATATGAACCCAAATTGGAAAATATTTTTAACTGAGCAGGATGCCTTATCACCTGCTAGTGCTAACTCGAGTTATTCTTCTGATACCAAAGTTTTAGCTGATCTTTCAGAAAGAGGTCTACTAGAAGTTACAGGTGAGGATGCTGAATCTTTTCTGCAGAACCAGTTAACCAATGATATTCGTAATGTGAATGATACGACTCACCAAGAAAGTGCCTGGTGTTCGCCTAAAGGCCGCATTATTGCTAATTTCCGTGTGTTCAAGCGAGGGGATAGTTTCCTATTGGATTTATCTGCTGATCTGGTTGAGCATGTAACAAAAAAATTACGTATGTATGTGATGATGTCAAAAGTGACTATTGACGATGTTTCAGATTCTTTAGTGCATTTCAGTTATTCAGGTCAGGGCGCTGATGCAGAGTTAAATGAAATTTTAGATAATGTTCCAAAAGCATCTACTGAAGCAGTTCAGTCTGGTTCTTTAAGTGTCTTGTCAATCGCTGGCTCTAATCCTCGTTTCGATATATTCGGAGAAGTTGACGATTGTAAAAGTCTTTGGCAAAAACTCAGTGGCGATGCTGTGATTGCAACGAGCTCACATTGGGATTATCTCAATATTCAAGCGGGCATCCCGATGATTTCAACGGAGAGCAGCGAAGCCTGGATTCCTCAAATGGTTAATTACATCCATATTGGTGGAGTAGATTTTAAGAAAGGTTGTTACCCGGGTCAGGAAGTGGTTGCCCGTTTGAACTATCTAGGAAAAACCAAGCGTCGCATGTTTCATATCGAAGCCGAAGTGTCTTCAGCATTAGAAGTAGGTTCTCCTATTAAAAGTGAAAATGACACAGAAGCAGGTAAAGTATTGTCATCAGTAGTAAATCCTGAAGGCAAGGCAGAAGCGTTAGTTATTCTGAAAATCGCTGAAACAACCAAGCCATTAACAGTTTCTGTTGATAATCAAGAAGCTACAGTACATTTTCTAGATCTTCCTTACGAAGTGGAAGACGAATAAATCATTATTAAATTATTATTAAAGTGTTTGAGTAATATCTATCGTATTGCTAAAAATACTTAATCAACGACTCAAGGCGCTAAAGGGTTAAATTGAAACCAAACGTTCTCCTCATTCATGGCATCTTGATGAATCCTCTGGAGATGCGTTATCTGGGTACTCAGCTTGAGAAGCATGGTTTTAATGTTCACTATGTTTATTACCAATCTGTGCTTAAAACACCTCAGCAGAATGCCAAAGTCATCCATGACAAAATTAAGAAGATGAATCTGCCTGATCTACATTTGGTAGGTCATAGTTTGGGTGGCGTTGTACTGATGCATCTATTTGATCAAACCGATGATTTGCCAGAAGGCAAAGTCGTTATGCTAGGTTCCCCTGTAAATGGCAGCTGGGTTGCGCAAAAAGTGCAGGATTGGCCTGTTATTTCACCTTTATTGGCGAAGAGTATGCCGAGTGCATTATCAGGTGTTGATGTGCCTGAATGGAATACCGACAGAGATTGGGGAATGATCGCAGGTACCAAAAATCAGGGTTTAGGGTTTTTGACTGGAGGTTTGCCAGGGGAGAGTGATGGCACCGTTCTTGTGGAAGAAACTCATCATCCAAAACAGAAAGCTCATATACTGGTGGATAAATCTCATACGGCACTTTTATTTTCTAAAGAAGTGGCTGAGCTCACTAGTCACTTTTTAAAGCACGCTGATTTTAAGTAATTATTTTCGTCATTTGTAAAGCTGGTTTATTCAAGCCAGTATATCATTCGTTTAACTACGTCATTCAAATCTCCCGTATATCTCTTTTAAAATACAAAAAAGTGCTTAAAAGTAGGGGGGTGTATCAATTATTTTGTTAGATGCTAAATATCTATTTATCAAAGAGAAATTGATTTCAGCACTAATTTTTGAGTGTTTCTTCAGCTAATTTCAAATTATTACTATTTAACCTTGCAGAAATGAGATTGTTCTTCTATAAATGGTAAAGGAATGAAAATCACAATTTACTGACCTAGCTTGGTTTTTTAAAACTAAGCTATTTATAATATTTTTAATACACTTGGAGAATCCATCATTATGAGAAAAAAATTAACTATCGCTCTTGCCACAGCAGGTTTATTACTTGGAACAACTTTATCATCGTCAACTATGGCTGCAACTCCTGAGACACAGTTTGTATCCATCGGTACAGGTGGTGTTACAGGTGTTTACTACCCAACAGGTGGCGCAATTTGTCGGTTGGTTAATAAAAATCGTAAGAAGACAGGTATTCGTTGTTCGGTTGAGTCAACGGGTGGTTCTGTATTTAATATCAATGCTATCCGTGAGGGTGAGTTAGAGATGGGTGTTGCTCAGTCTGACTGGCAGTATCATGCATATAACGGCACGTCTAAGTTTAAAGATGTAGGCCCATTCAAAAAATTACGAGCAGTTTTCTCAGTTCATGCAGAGCCAGGCACTTTGATTGTAAGAGCTGATTCTGGGATCAAAAACTTCTCTGATCTTAAAGGCAAGCGCGTTAATGTAGGTGAGCCTGGTTCAGGTACTGTAGCTACATACAGCGTTCTAGAAGAAGCTTTCGGCATGAAGCGCAGCGATCTTAAATTAGCTTCTGAACTTAAATCATCAGAAGCACCTGCAGCGTTATGTGATAACAAGATTGATGCTTTCTTCATCTTAGTTGGTCATCCAGCAGGAATGGTAAAAGAAGCAACTTCGACATGTGAAGTTAAAATTGCAGATATTCATGGTCCAGCTGCTGATAAATTAATTAAAGATAATTCATTCTATCGTTATGCTTCAATACCAGCGGGTATGTATACAAGTAACCCTGAAGCTGTAAAAACTATGGGTGTTGGTGCAACTTTCGTTAGTTCTAGCGATGTACCAGAGTCTGTTATATACGAAGTTGTTAAAGCAGTGTTTGAAAACTTCGATGATTTCAAGAAGCTTCATCCTGCATTTAAAAACCTAAAGAAAACTGAGATGGTTTCAGCTTCACTTTCAGCGCCATTACATGATGGAGCTATGAAGTACTATAAAGAAGCAGGTTTGATTAAATAATTTGTTTCGATTAAAAAAAGCGAGGTTTTTACCTCGCTTTTTTTATATCTGTTAAATGTCATTTAGCTTTTCTTCTTATTTTCTCTTTTTATCAATATCGAATAATTATAATAATTGTATAAAATGAGAGAAAATAATAAGAAAAAACTGGAAATAAAATTAATAAGGAAATGTATTTATGGCTGATACAAAGGTCGATGAGTTTGAGATAGACGAAGCAAAATTAGAAGCAATGATTGCCGAAACCGATACGGGAGCAAGAAATCCTGAAGGTGTTGTCGGCAAATTCATGTTCTGGACTGCTTTTGCTTGGGCTATTTTTCAATTATGGATAGCTTCACCTTTTCCCTATATGTTTCCGGATATTATTCCCGTACTGAACAATACAGGAACGCGTAGTATCCATTTAGCTTTCGCCATATTCCTGGGTTTTCTTGCTTATCCCGCCCTTAAATCCTCACCACGTGATCGTATTCCCATACAAGACTGGATAATGGCAATTGTGGGAATTATCGTTATTTTATATTTATGGGTATATCAGCGCGAACTTGCTGATCGTCCAGGTTTGCCAACTACTACCGATATTATCGTTTCGGCTATTGGTATCGTATTGGTTCTAGAGGGCGCTCGTCGTGCCTTAGGTCCACCGTTGATGATCATTGCGATGATATTCCTCGCTTATATCTTCTTTGGTCATTTGGCGCCTGATGTTATTTCATGGAAAGGTGCATCATTAAGCCGTGCCATGAGTCATTTATGGTTGACCCAGGAAGGTGTATTTGGTGTTGCTTTAGGTGTATCGACGGGCATGATCTTCTTGTTCGTTTTATTTGGTTCTCTGCTAGAAAAAGCGGGTGCAGGTAATTACTTTATCTGGGTTGCTTTTAGTTTATTGGGCCGCTTTAAAGGTGGTCCGGGTATAGCCGCAGTTGTTTCTTCAGCGCTAACGGGTTTGATATCAGGTTCTTCAATATCCAATGTGGTTACCACAGGTACATTTACCATCCCATTAATGAAACGTGTGGGTTTTTCAGCAGAAAAAGCCGGCGCGGTTGAAGTCGCCTCATCAACGAATGGTCAGTTAACACCACCAGTGATGGGAGCTGCCGCTTTCTTAATGATCGAGTATGTAGGCATTTCCTATTTAGAAGTCGTAAAACACGCGATTTTACCTGCATTGATTTCATACATAGCCTTGGTTTACATCGTTTATCTGGAATCTTGTAAAGCTGGTTTAGAGGGAATGAAAGCCCGTCGCGCATTTAATCTACTAAGAGCATTAATGACCTTCGGTACAGTGGTCGTTTCTATGTTAATCCTATCAATGGCGATGCATTTTGGTTTTGGTTGGTTAAAAGGAGTAGCAGGCGATGCAACACCTTGGATAGCAGCAGTCATATTTGTTGTCACGTATTTATTTTTGTTAAAGGTTGCCGTCAAATACCCGGATTTAGGTCGTAGTGATGAACTCACTGAGTTACCAGAAGTAGGGCCTGTGGTTAAATCTGGATTATATTTTCTATTGCCAGTACTAGTTTTAATTTGGTTCTTGATGGTAGAAAGACTATCTCCAGCACTGTCTGCTTTCTGGGCAACCGTGGCGATGGTGTTTGTATTGTTGACCCACAAATTTATTAAAGGTGTGATGCGTGGTGAAAACGCAGCAGGGAAATACTTGCACGAAGGTTGGGATGACTTTAAACAAGGCATGGTAGCTGGATCACGTAATATGATTGGTATTGGTATTGCGACAGCTGCAGCAGGTTTGATTATCGGTGCGGTGACACTAACAGGTGTAGGTTTGAAACTTGCCGAAGTGGTTGAGTTTATTTCTGGTGGAAATTTGATGATGATGCTAATACTCACGGCAGGTATTAGTTTGTTATTAGGCATGGGCTTACCAACAACAGCAAACTACATTGTCGTTTCCACCTTGATGGCTCCTGTTATTGTAACCTTAGGCGCTCAGTCAGGTTTGATAGTGCCATTGATTGCGGTACATTTATTCGTCTTCTATTTTGGAATTCTGGCGGATGATACCCCGCCGGTGGGGCTGGCGGCTTATGCCGCCGCCGCCATTTCCGGAGCAGATCCTATCAAAACGGGTATTCAAGGGTTTCTGTATGATATTCGTACAGGCATATTGCCTTTCATGTTCATCTTTAATACCGAAATACTACTAATTGGTATTCGTGGTCCCGTGCACTTGATACTGGTGATTGCATCCACGACGGTGGCGATGCTGTTATTTGCAGCTGCAACGCAAGGTTGGTTCTTAACTAAAAATAAAATATGGGAAACGTTACTTTTGTTACTCACAACCTTTATTTTATTCAGACCAGGATACTTTATGGATATGATCTCGCCAGAACTGGAAACAATGGAAGCAAGTAAGATTTATCAAGTAGTTGAAGCCTTGCCAGAAAATGCTCAAATAAGAGTACAAGTAAAAGGTGAAACCTTAGAAGGTAAAGCGATTGATAAGGTTGTAATGTTGCCGGTAGGTGCACCAGGAAAAGGTATTGATCGTCTTAAAGATGGTTCGGGCCTTGAGCTAAAAGAAGAGGACGGCAAATTGATTGTCGATAATCTGACATTTGGTGGTGCGGCTGAAAAACAGAAAATAGATTTTGATTGGGAAATCGCTAGCGTTCAGGTGAAAAACAAAACAAGACCAGCTAAGCAGTGGTTTTATCTATTAGGTATTGTTTTACTGGCTTTGGTTTGGTTTTCACAAAAAGCACGTATTCGTAAGTATGGCCCATTAGTAATTAAACAAACATAAAAGAGATTAACCATGATCAGTAAGATTTTAATACCTATTGATATTGCAACACCTTTGACTACTCAGGCTTTATTAGAAACAGCCAATGAAATGGCTTTGAAATTTGATGCAAAGGTACGATTGGTTGCGGTGATTCCAGATTATGGAACGCCTTTGGTAGCCAGCTTTTTTCCTGAACATGCACAGGATAAGATCAAAGAAGAAACCAGAAAAAAAGTCATTGAATTGGCAGGGCAGTATATTCACAAAGATGTGAAAGTATCTGTGATCAAAGGAACAAAACGGGTTAATGCTATTTTAAAAGTAATCGAAGAAACCTCTCCAGACCTAGTCATGCTAGGATGTCGTCGAAAAATTTCTCGAGACGAACAAAGACTTTTAGGTTCGACAACCATGGCTGTTACTGACAGAGCTGACTGTTCTGTTATGGTCGTTAGAAGAGAAGCTTCAGACTAGCGTATTGTTTCATATTCAATTTACAAATCATTAACTATAATAAAGCCTCGAATACACCTGCTACAGCAAGGTACCGAGGCTTTTTTTATGGGAATTTCAAGTTGGTTATTATTTATTGCCGTTGCTATAGCGGCAGTGGCTAGTCCTGGCCCAGCGATTTTATTAGCGATTTCAAATAGCATTCGCTTTGGTTTATCTAAAGTTTTGTTGTCTTCTCTTGGCAATATCAGTGGTTTGTTTTTATTGTCTCTGGCTGCGATATTTGGTTTGGGCGCTATCATAAAAACATCAACAACTTTGTTTTTGATCGTTAAGGTAATTGGTGCTGGGTATTTAATCTATTTGGGCGTCAAGCAATGGCGAACCAAGTCTAATTTCTTTGATGAAGCAACACTGCAATCGAGCTTTGAAAAGAGAAAGTCCGCTAAGCGTCATTACTTGGAAGGCTTTTTTATCGCGATGACCAATCCCAAAGCAATTCTGTTTTTTACCGCGCTATTTCCTCAATTTTTGAATACTCAGGAATCTCTGTCGATTCAGTTTTTTATAATGACCTTAACCCTAATGGCAATGTCATTTATCGCATTGATGACCTATGGCTTGCTTGCGTCCAAAGCGAAGCGCTGGTTTGCTGAAGGTGAAAGAACGAAATGGTTTAATCGAGTCTTAGGGAGTGTATTTATCAGTATTGGGATAGGTGTGCTGCAATTAAAAATAGAACGTTAAGATAAAAAAACGCCCTAAAGTAGGGGGGTGACTTTATTTTATTATTTGGCAATCAATTTCTTATTTCATAGATGGTTACGTCGTTAATTCATTGAAATATTTCGACATTCAACGTTAAAACGTGAAAGGTTCGGTTAAAAGAAAGTAAAATCAGATTTAGTTTTAGGCAATAAAAAAAGCCCGCAAGGCGGGCTAATACACTTCAGCGTGTAGCATTATTTATTGTTGTTATTGGATTATCTCTTTTTACCTTTGCAAATCTTTTAAACGCGTTACAGATTAAGCTGGTTGTGAATCAAATACAGTCACAGGAATAACACCACTGAAGTCTAGATGGTTACTACTCACTTTCAGCTGTCCGGCTAAAACATTTGGAATCGATAAAGAGCTGTTTTGTGCTGTATTGCCATAGTTATCACTACTAATAGCAGCGACCACAAATTCCATTGATTCCCCGGGAGCGAGCGTTACGCTACTTTGATCAGCATGTTTACCGAGCTTATTGACTTTTATCGCTAAAAATTTATTCACATTATCCAGATTATGATGCGTGATATTTTCGATCGTCACAGGCTTATCTGTGTGATTGAATAAACTGAGCTTTTCAGTACCGATGTGTTGTGTCGGTAGAAGGTGAATATCACATGAGGGCAGTGCAGCACCCGTAGTTGAAGCTTTGGTGCTTGATTTAGCTGCCATGGCGACACTTGATAAGCCGCCAATTGAAAGTGCAGAACCGCAAGCAAGCCCTTTTAAGAATGTACGCCTTGTTGTATTAGACATGTTAAATACCTCATTTTTACTTATTAGCTGAGTGGTTGTTTAAGCCATTTGAACAGGTACAACTCTGTTAAAGATAGAGTGTTCACTGCTAATGTTTACATGATTTTGATCAGTATGAGATGACTGAAGAGCACCTGCATAGCTATTGTTAAAATCTAATGATTTGATATCAAACGAAATGCGTTCGCTCGGTGAAACTGCAATCATTCCATTAAATGCTTCCGACTCAATCTGATTGACTCTAACGATAAGCGAACCATTATATTGCTCTAAAGAAACTGGCTTTAACGCATCTAGCATAACGATTTTATCACTTTGATTGATTAGGGTTACGGTTTCACCCGTCAGTGTTTTTTGTTGCATGATGCTGATACTGGAATTTACTAAATCAGCAGATGTTTTAGCGCCGAGGGCTTGTTCTGATGCCGTTGCTTTGGCAGCAAAAGCCAAACCAGATAATCCGCCAAGTGATAGAGCAGAAGTGCACGCGGCACCTTTTAAGAAATTGCGACGCGATTTGGTGAACGTTTTGTTAGTCATGATGGATTCCTCTTGTGACTGTAATGCAAAGTTAAAGCGTTTGCAGGATTGAATTAAGCGACTGCCACATCAACGGATGAAATAGGTACGACATTATTTAAAGCAGTAAACTCACTGGTGATCACAATGTAATTACCCGTGGTATCTAATAATGGACCTAGAACCGAATCGACAGAAAAGCCTTGGCGTTGGCCAGGAGCAAGACTAATAGATGGTAGGTTGCTATCTATTTGCTTATTGATTTTTACCACAGCCCATCCATTCAGTAGTTCTAAACTCACTGGGTTCTCTGCATCGAGTTGGACTGTTTCGCCACTTTGGTTGAATAGAATAACGGTTTCTTTATTTTCACTTTTAGATGTGGCTGTTGCGTCATCAGCTAATGATTTTGCCTCAGTCGATAGTGATGACTTCGCTGCCATAGCGACGCCGGATAGGCTACCTACTGATAAAGCCGAAGTGTAGGCTGCACTCTTTAAAAAGTTACGACGTGATTGAGTAAAAGTTTTATCAGACATTTTGTCTCCTGTTTGTTTCCTGCTTGTTCAAATTCGATACGATCTATATTTATAAGTAAGAGGCATACCGAAAAATTTATAATGTTGTTAAAACTATTGTGAAACCGTAAAACTAGTTATAATTAGACGTTTAAACAACAGTTGTTATAACAAGTATATGTCAAAAAATCATAATCGTAAAGCCGATATAGCAAAGCCGCACTTAGAGGAAGAGATTTTCATGTCTGCGATAGCGTTAGGAGACCGGGCATTAGCTGAGTCAAATAAACTACTTTCTATCTGGGGAATGACAGCACTGCAATACAATGCACTGAAGGTTTTGTATGTAGAAGACAGTAAAGGCGAAGGTTTGCCGAGTATGGAAATTGGTCAGCGTTTATATACCAGAGTCCCTGATGTAACTCGCCTTTTAGAGCGTATGGTCGACAAAGGCTGGGTAACACGCGAACGTGATTTAGTGAATAAACGAGTGGTTAGATCTAAGTTAACTGATATTGGTATACAGCTAGTGGAATCTGCTTATCTTCCACTAAGAGAATCTGATTCAAAACAATTAGAGCAACTGACAGATGAAGAAAAAACCGAACTTGCTCGTTTATTAAATAAAGCAAAAACATCTGGATAGAATTAGGACTCATTTAAAAAAGTGCCTGAAAGTAGGGGGGTGACTGATTATTTAATTAGACGTTAATGATTAAAGATTAACAAAAATCAGCTTTATTAACCCCTGTATATAATCTTATAAATTGCAGGTACGAAAAACAACGTAACAAATACAGAAAAGCTTAAGCCGGCAACTATACTAATTGCCAAAGGTTGTAACATTTCAGAACCTTTACCTAAAGCCATAGCTAACGGAATCATACCGACGACTGTAGTGAGTGTAGTCATCAAAATGGGACGCAAACGTACTTTTGCGGCTTCGATAATGGCTTCAATAAGAGAGCTAGCGTGTTCTTTTTTAAGCTCAATAGTTTCCACCAAAACAATCGTATTATTCACCACTATACCCGCCAGCATAATCGTACCGAGCCAGACAGGCATGGATAAAGGAATCCCCGTAACGATCAATCCTAAAGCAACTCCGATAATAGCAAACGGCACGCTTAACATAATAATGATGGGATCTCGTAAAGATTCGTAATGCACTGCCATAACCACAAATACCAGAAACATTGCGAGGCCTAATAAAATTTGCGATGTTTTCTGATTCTCTTTAATCGCCTCAAGTTCTCCGGCTTCATAGTAAGAATACCCGGCGGGGAATTCGATGTTCTCTAGTGATTTTTGTATATTGGCATAAGCCTCTTCCAGTGTCAGATCACCCGTTAGACTTGCAGTAATTTCAATTACGCGTTGTTGTCGATCGCGCATAATACTTGTTGGCGTTTTTTCCCATTCGAGATTCGCTACTTCAGAAATTCGAACGGGTTGACGCGGATCAGTATTGGTAAACAGAATGATTTCACCCAAGTCATCAGGATTGCGTAGCTGGCTTCTATCGAGCCTGAGAACCACATCAATGCTCTTATCATTCTGGATAAAGTCTGTGATGGTTCGTCCACCGACGGCAAAGCGAATCACATTACCTATCTCTTCGGTTGATAGCCCAAGTTGCGCTGCGCGTTCACGATCTACCTTAATCGTTAATTCCTGATCACTTCCTTCACTCGAATGTTGAACATTGCGGATACCGTTAGTACCGTTTAATGACTCAACGGTTTTATCTGCTAGTGATTCTAAAACAAGTAAATTAGGACCTTTTATTCGCAAATTTAGATCATCCTCACCTTGAGATACACGAATTCCGCGGATTCCCTGATTACGAATTCTGACTTTGACGCCTGCTAACTCTTCTTTAGCGATTATTGCATTGGCAAGTTTTATCCATTGGTCAACCTCAATGGCATCATCTTTTTTATCTAATAAGACTTTAATGTCTGCGCGATTACTTCTTTCATACGTTGAACGGCCGAATACACCCCCACCGACTAGGGTGAACAGCGAATCAACATCGGGTAACTCGGTTATAAGTGTTTCAATTTTTTTGGTTAAGATATCCATCTCATCAAGAGATATACCAGGGTCAGCGGTTAAACGAATGGAAACCTCACCGTTCTCCATTTTCGGTAAAAACTCAAACTTACTGTCTTGAAAAACAGGAATACTAAAAACAAGACCCGCTATAAAAACTGCAATAATCAGTACTGGAATTTTCAGAAGATATTTCAAAAACCAGCCATAGATCTTTTGTAACACGCCAATAGCAGCGTCGAACATTCTTCTTAAAATACCTTCTTTGGATTTGGCGGGAACTCTGGCAGCCAGAGCTGGAACCAATGTAATAGCGACCAATAAGGACGCAACAATTGCCGATGAGATGGTAAATATCAGTTCACGGAATAATAAGCCTATCAAGCCGCCGATAAACAAAAAGGGCAGTACCGCAGCAAGATTGGTTGTTGTGGAGGCGATGATGGCACTATTCACTTCTGAAGAGGCAATAACGGCTTGATCGAGGCTATCTTCGTTTTCTTTCTGGTGACGGTAAATATTTTCCAGCATGACGATGGTGTTATCGACCAGCATACCAATACCTAATGCCAAGCCTCCCAATGTCATTATATTGAGAGTCAATCCGCCCATCGACATGAAAATCATCGTGACTAAAACCGCGATAGGAATGGCACTACCAATGATCAAGGTGCGACGAATATTACCCAGAAAAATATACACCACCAACATGGCCAAGATTGCCCCCATAAGAGCAGAAGTAGAGGCATTCTTTAGTGATTGGCGAATGTATTGGGCCTGATCGTCAACTCTCTTAATCGTTATGTCTTCAGGTATTTGACCCTGAGCGGCTAATTTTTCTAATTCATTAGCTACCCCGTCATAAACACTAACCGTATTTGCCTGTGGTTGTTTTTGTAATGAAACCTTTAAGCCGGGTTCTCCATTCAGGCGAATACGAACCTTCTCATCAGCCATATCATCTTGTACAAAGGCGACGTCTTTAATGCGTAAAATATTATCGGCAGAATCGGAACTTACGGGTAATGGAAGGTTTTCAATCTCATTGACAGAATTAAATCGCGAAGCGGTACGTCCGCTGATTTCACCGCTCTCTGAATAAAAACGTCCTGCGGGTGTATCTTGATTGTTTTCCTGAATGACCTCTGAAATGTCAGTGATATCCAGTTTATAAGCCGCCAGTTTATTAGAGTCTGTAACCACCTGAATTTCACGCTGTCTGCCTCCACCCACTTCAATTGATGCTACACCGGGTAAATTTAAAAGCCATTTTGATAGCGTGTAATTGCCCCAGTCATCAAGCTCTACCGAGGTTCGAGTGGGTGAACTTAAAACGTATTCAGCAATAGGTCGCTGAGAAGGATCGCGCTTATAAATAACAGGTGGATCAATAGAATCGGGTAAAAAGCGTTTTGCTCGATCTAGTCGAGTACTTGCGTCGCGCAGCGCAACATCGATATCGGTACCATAAGCAAATGATAGATCGACTGCCGAACGACCTTCTTGAGTAGTGGATATGATGGAAATCGCATTTTCGGTAATCGCCAATTGTTCTTCTAACTGGCGCGTGATTTCATCTTCCATAATGGTGGCAGGAACACCAGGATCGATAATACGCGTGCGTACTTCAGGATAGATAATCTCAGGGAGCAAGTCGATATTGAGTTTGCTGAGTGAAAAAAGCCCAAGGATGATGATAGTCAGCATCAACATAATGACGCCAATAGGGTGAAAAATTGCCCAACCAGCTATGCCCGCGGAGTGTTTCATCAGTTAATTATGCCTTTAACTTTTTCCCAGGTTTTACTTATTGTGTTGCTGAAAGAGTTACTAGTAGTGGGTTTTTCTTCCTTTGTTTCTTGTTTCGGTTTTGGCAGTAATACAGCGTCTTCATTTATCTGAGTAGAATCTTTCTCTCCTGCTATTTTCACAGCTTTACCGTTTTGCAGTCCAAGAAAGCCACGTGTGATCACTTGGTCATCGGCGTTGATGCCGCTGGTAATTTCAACTTTTCCAGAAATATAGGCAGAGCTGAGTACTGATTGGCGATGTGCTTTGCCATCTTCTTTTAATAAGAAGACATATTCTCCTTCTCCGTCTCGCTTTAGCGCGGCAAGCGGAATCAAAATTCTATTTTTACCCGCACTTTTGATCTCTGCCAAAACTGACTGACCCGAGTATAGATTTTGCGGATTTTTATTGAAGGTTATTTCTACTGTCGCTTGTCGAGTACTAGGATGAAGTTTTGGATAAATGCGTGAAATTTTTCCCAGATATTTCTCCCCGGATGAAGGGATGATAATGGTCGCAGGTTCGTTCATTTTTAAACTGGGTAACGCGGTTTCACTAATCTGCACTTTAGCAACCAGAGAGTTATTATTGCTGAGTGTTAATAAGTGTTGCTGTGCTGATACCGCATCGCCTTCGTTGGCGAATCGTTCGGTGATTATTCCCGAAAATGGAGCGACAATTTTGAAATAACTTAAGCGAATATCGAATATATTCTTTTCTGCATTATAAATAGCGAGTTGGGTATTCGCCTGATCCAGCTCTCCCGAACTTAGTGCCTGTTTTTTTACCAGTACTTGAATCCGGTTTCGGTCTGTTTTTGCCTGAGCAATTTGAGCCAGTAATCTGTTTTTTTCAGCACGTAGTAGGCGGTCATCCAAATGTACCAACGTCTGGTTTTTTTTAACTAAATCACCTTCTTTAAACGGAAAAGAATCAATGCGTCCTTTTTCCTGATTATAGATATTGACCACTTCATTATAATAGAGCGAGCCATACCAGTTATTAGATGTATTAGATTCTGTCGCTTCAGCTTTAACAACCTCTACCAAATGTATGCTTTTCTTGTTTTTTTCAGCTGCAGAAACCGTCGCAACGCTATTCGCTGCAATTGCCGTAGTGACTATGCCGATTAAAAATAGTAGTGATATCCGCTTGTGCATTTGATGCAACATCCTGAGGTAGACTAAGGTTCCCTTAATGTTAACACTGTGTATTATCTTCGACATATAATTATGTAATTACTATTACGAACGATCAAAAACAGGCTATAAGTAGGGGGGTGTCTTTTTATAAATAAAGATATACTCAGAAACTCATTAAATTGATCTTCTATCTTTATCTATTAATAATATGATTATAGATTTTTAGAGATTTTTTTCTCAAACTTTACACAACATTACAAATATCAAATTATGGCTAAAATTAATCCAGACGTAGATTTCATTCCCCTCAATATCGCCGTAATGGTGGTGTCAGATTCTCGTGTTGAAAGTGATGATAAATCGGGAAAAATCCTTGAAAAATTACTGACAGATGATGGGCATAATCTGGCAGAAAAAAAGATTGTTATAGATGATATCTACGAAATCAGAGCGGCGGTGTCTAACTGGATTGCTGATCCTGATGTGCATGCAGTAATCACCACGGGTGGCACAGGCTTAACGGGCAGGGATGTAACTCCTGAAGCAATGAAGGTGTTGTACGATAAAGAAATCGAAGGCTTTGGTGAAGTGTTTCGTATGATCTCATATGACCTGATTAAAACCTCTACAATACAATCACGAGCGATAGCAGGACTTGCTAACGGAACAGTGCTTTTCACGCTTCCAGGATCACCGGGTGCTTGTAAAGATGGCTGGCAAGAAATCATTAAACATCAATTAGATGTGCGTGTAATGCCATGTAACTTAGTACAAATGATGCCAAGGTTTAAAGAAAAGTAATATGTCAGACTCACATAAAAATGATGCAGAGTTAATAGCGAATAATCAAGCTGATTCTTGTGATCAGCAACAAACATTACTGCCTATCGATGATGTTTTAAAAATACTACAAGACAAAGCGATTGCGGTTAAGAGAGTTGAAACAGTTTCTATTCTTCATGCGCGTAGCCGAATTCTCGCTGAAGATTTAACCTCGTCTATTAATGTGCCACCGGCTGATAATAGTGCGATGGATGGTTATGTGTTTAATGCAGCAGATGTCTCTAAATCCTCAACTAACTCATCATCAAGTTTAGAAGTAACTCAGCGAATCTGTGCAGGTGATGCGGGACAAACTCTGCAAATAGCTACGGTAGCCAGAATTTTTACCGGAGCACCCATCCCAGAAGGCGCGGATACTGTCGTTATGCAGGAGAATTGTGAACGACAGGGTGATAAAGTCGTGATCCATTCAATCCCGCAAGCAGGCTCGAATGTTCGCAAAGCAGGCGAGGATATCAAGCAAGGGGATGTGATTCTAAAAGCAGGGCACAAACTGCGTGCACAGGATTTAGGCTTAGCCGCCTCTGTAGGGATATCTGAGCTAACGGTTAAAAGACGCTTAAAAGTTGCGATATTTTTTACCGGTGATGAACTGCGTGAACCGGGTCAAACATTAGGTCTAGGGCAAATTTATAACTCTAATCGGTTTACCCTAAATGGTTTATTAGAAAGCCTTAATTGTGAAGTGATCGATTTAGGTATTATCCAGGATAGCTTGGCTGCGACTAAACAGGCATTGATTGAAGCATCAGAAAAAGCTGACCTCGTGATGACTAGCGGTGGAGTATCTGTTGGTGAAGAAGATCATATACGTAAAGCACTGGAATCTAATGGAGAACTTGGCTTATGGCGAGTCAATGTAAAGCCAGGTAAACCTTTTGTTTTTGGTGAAATTTACAATAAGTCAGGGAACACGCCATTTATTGGTTTACCCGGGAATCCGGTTTCTGTATTCGCCACATTCTGTATATTTGCCCGTCCCTATATCATTAAAAAACAGGGTTCGAATGAAAAGCCGCCAAAAAGTTTTATGGTAGAAAGTGGTTTTGAGATCACTAAAAAAGAAACACGAAATGAATATATGCGTGCGCGGCTTGATTATGATGATTCGGGCAAAGCTCTTGTCACGCTATATTCAAATCAAGGTTCAGGGGTTTTGACTTCGGCAAGCTGGGGTAATGGTTTTGCTTTTGTTCCGGCTCAAACCTTAGTCAACAAAGGTGATTTGATTAAATTCATACCTTTTAGTGAATTCTCTATTGGCTAAGTATTTACCCAAATGCAGTAACTATTGAGTGGCTTTTTTCTGCATCTGAATGCATATAACTGAATCTATATAAATAATGAATAACAATAAACTAGCTGTCGTCTATGCCTTACTAGCAGTGGGAATGTGGTCTACAGTCGCAACCGCGTTCAAGCTCGGCTTGCAACAGATGACACTACTACAATTGCTAATGGGAGCCAGCTTTTTTTCCTGGTTAACACTAGGCAGTTTTTTGACTTTTAAAGGTCAGCTGAAATCAGCCATCGAAACGATTCCTAAAAACGTTAAAGCCATATTGGTATTAGCGCTGTTAAACCCTGTTTTATATTATTTAATATTATTTAAAGCGTATGATTTATTGCCTGCACAGGTCGCGCAATCACTCAATTATACCTGGGCCATAACACTCACTATTTTATCAGTGCCATTATTGGGGCATAAGCTTAATAAAAGAGACGTCATCGCTATAGTACTTGGCTATAGTGGTGTGGTGTTTATCTCGATTAGCGGTAAAAGCATCTCAGGCGAATTAAGTTACCTTGGTGTGTTTCTCGCTTTATTTAGTACCATAATTTGGGCAGGATACTGGTTGTTAAATGCCAGAGACAAAAGACCCCCCGTAGTTAAGTTGTTTCAAAGCTTTACCTTCGCAGTGCCCATATTAATCATCATCACCCTGGTTGTAGAAGGGTTGCCGCAAACGGTTAATTTAAAACAATTTTTCAGTGTGCTTTATATTGGTCTATTTGAAATGGGCTTAGCGTTTATGTGCTGGCAAATGGCATTACACTTAACCGATAAAGTAAGTAGGATTAGTACGCTTATTTTCCTTTCACCCTTTGTTAGTCTGTTTATAATAAATCAGGTATTGGGTGAGCCTTTACAATGGATGACTTTTTTTGGTTTGGGTTTGATTATCATTGGGATTTTAGTGCAACAATCTAAGAGTGGCTCAAGCAAGGATTAATCGACAGTAGCTAAAAAAGCCCTCAAAAGTAGGGGGGTGACCTATTAAATAATTACTTATTCAATATTTACAACGCATTCAATGATTTATTGATGTCAATCAAGTGGGACTTTTTAAGAGCTTCTATAATTCACTCAGTAATGTCGACGAGATATTTAGAATGCCCGAAACAAAGTTACAACCCACCATTGCTATCGTAGATGACGATGAATCAATTTTAGACTCCCTAAAAATGGTGCTAGAAGATCAGGAATGGAATGCGCAAACGTATATAAGTGGGGAATCTTTTCTCGCTGATTTTGAACAGCATGTGCCAGACTGCATTATCCTGGATTCTCACTTTCCTGGTAAGAATGGTGCGGATGTAGTGAGATTTATTAAAACTATAAATAAATCAATACCTATTATTGTATTAACTGCTTATCCCAAAAGTCAGGAAACCAATGAAATTATGGAATTGGGTGCAACTGAAGTTCTAGCTAAACCCATTAAGGCTGAAGTACTTATCGATCATGTACAACGTATATTCCCATCCACCTAAACTCTAAGATCTAAGTTTTTATCATATTTAATTTTATTAAAAAATAGCCCAGTTCAGGGCATTTTTTTTCATTAAGTTTTGATAGATTCAATCAGTGACAGCAGTTGGCTGATGTTTATTGGCTTATGTAATACTGAACAATTAGACAAGTTCGCATCATTGATTTTCTCCGCAGATGTATCACCAGTCATAATTACCACGGGTAAATGTTCATTGTATTTAGCACGAATTTCTGTAATTAATTCGACACCATTCATATCCGGCATACGATAATCCGAGACCAAAAAGTCTGGCTTAATGCCGTCTGCAATTTTGGCTAAAGCCTCAGGTCCGTTATTTGCGGTGATGACCTTTACATCAAAGGCGGTCAATAATTCCATCATCGCATCAACAATAGCAGGGTCATCATCCACGATAAGAATCGTCGGTTCTTTCTCTTTAGAGGAACTGAAGTGGATAGTTTCCTTTTTATTATCAATCACTTCTTTCGAGTCACTTAAAGGAATATCAACACTAAATGTAGAGCCAAACCCAACTACAGATCTAGCCCCGATAGGTAGTTCCAGTAAACGTGCAATATGTTTAACAATAGAAAGACCCAGACCTAAACCTTTACTTCGATTTCGCACGGCATTATCAAGCTGCACAAATTCATCAAATATTCTTTCTAGTGCTTCATCGGGTATACCTACGCCTGTATCTTTGACAGAAATACGAATAACACCATCGGCTAGAGCACCACTCACCGTAATTTTACCTGCTTCGGTATAACGAATGGCATTGGTAATAAAGTTTTCGATAATTCGCTGTAACAGCACAGGATCAGTGTGAATAATACAATCCTGTCCTTCACACAAAAATAGTAAACCTTTTTCTTCGGCAAGCGGGGCATTGTCCGCAATTAACTTATTAAGGATTTCAGATAATTTAACGTCACGTTTATCTGCTGTGACAGAACCGGATTCAAGGGTAGAAATATCCAGTAAAGCATCTAGCAATTCTCCCATGGTATCGAGAGACAGATTCATTTTCTCACTCAGCTGAATCGCTTTAGGCTGATCTAGTTTACTGCTAAGCGCAGAAAGATAAAGCCTTAAGGCTTGTAAGGGTTGCCTAAGATCATGGCTGGCTGCCGCTAGAAAACGTGTTTTAGCAGCGGTTGCATTTTCTGCCACCTGTTTCGCTAGTTGTAGTTCATGTTCGGATGCTTTTCTTTCTGAGATATCGCGTATTGCTGCTGCAACCAGCGTACCTTCTACAGTCTCTATCGGGCTAAGGCTGATCTCAATAGGAATTTCTTTGCCATCCTTCGTCATCGCAGATAAATCCAAACCTATTCCCATACCGCGAGTTTTAGGATCATCAGAGAAGTTCTTACGGTGATTGGCATGATTGTCTCGGTAGCGGCTTGGCACTAACATATCCACATTCATGTTTTTCATTTCATCTTGGGAATATCCCAGAAGTTTCACCATCTGTTTATTCGCGACCTGAATTTTACCAGAGTCGTCCACAACGACAGTGGCATCCGGAGCTGAGTCCAGAAAGGCATTAGCCCTAATAAGATCGACATTATTTTGTGTTTGTTCAGTGATATCCAGAATGATAGCGACATAGACCGACCTATCTTCAAATTGCATCTTCTGTAAATGCACCTCTACCAGATACTTACTTCCGTCTTTACGCTGGTGGATGGTATTAAACTGAATTTTTTGTTCTCTTCCTGAAGTTAAGGGTTCTAATACCTTCATGAAACTATCGTAATCGTGCTCAGGCTTAATATCTATCGGCGTCATTTGCAGCAGCTCATCAGAGCTATAACCAAGATTGTTACGAGCACCTCGATTAATCTGGATAAAGCCCAAGTCACTGGCATCAAAAATAAAAATTTCATTCAGGGAGTCTTCTAAAACCGTACTTAAATCGAAGACACGGTCTTCTGTATATGACTCGTTAGTAGTTGGGTTTAAAAGGGGGGGATCTTGAGGATTATTTGACATATAGTCTCGTTAATAATGAATGAGTATCAGGGATGTAGACCACTGTCTGATGGTACTTATTTAAATATTGATTTAAGTATAGACAAAAAAAGGGACAAAAAAAGGGACAAATAGAATGTGTTTTTATACCAGATAAAACAAAGCGTAAAGCTAGATACAGAAGCTTAAAAACTACAGAGTGTAAATGCGTTTATATTTATAAAGTAAAGTAATGCTCAAGAGAGTGCTGTTGACGAAAGTACTACTGAGAAGAGTTCGCTAACAGCAAAACTTTAATTAGAGCCGCAGTGGATTTCACATTCATCTTTTCTAATAATTTAGCGCGATGATTTTCCACAGTTCGCTGGCTAATGCCCATCATCGAAGCAATCACTTTATTGGGGTGACCTTCAGAGACCAATTCTAGCGCCTCTTTTTCACGAGCCGTTAGAGAATTTAGGTTATCCAGCACCAATTTTTTCTCAATATTTTTATCGTAAGATTGTTTCGCGTATTCCATAGTCGTATGGATACAATCCAATAATTCCTGATCACGAAACGGTTTTTGAATAAATTCTATGGCGCCATGCTTAATCGCTTCTATTGCCATAGGCACGTCAGCATGACCCGTAATGAAAATGATGGGTAGGGTAGAACCTATTTCTTGAAGGTTTTTTTGTAGCTCTAATCCGCTCATTCCAGGCATTCTGATATCAAGCACCAAACAACCTGCCATTGCTTGATTATGTTCTGCTAAAAAGGCATCAGCAGATTCGTAGCCAACCGCTTTAATGCATACAGAATCCAGAAGTTCTACTAAAGAATCTCTTACTGCAAAGTCATCATCGACAATATGTACAAGGAATTCTGTAGTCATTTTTTGCCTGTGATTAAAAGTATACGCAAGTTGTAGATCTCTCTTACTGTCTTTATATAGTGAAAAATATAAGAATTAAAATTTTAAAGCATTCTATCGTAGCTAACTAATAAAATCGAAAGCTTAGTAAAGAGTAAGGCTATATTTTGAAAATGATAAATATAAAAATTAATAATGATTTTTTAAAATAATCGTAACTTTTTAATATTTATAAATTTATAAATATCAGATAGATAGAATAATTTATAGGTATAAATACTCATAGCTCGTTCAGAATCTACGGATACCCCTTGCAGAGTGGATTAGATACATTGTATCCACACATCGGAAGGAGAGGAATAAAATGAGTCATCTACACAGCAATACGCAAATAAATAACATCAACAATATGGGTATTAAAGATTCAAATGCATTTGTCATAAGAGAACATCAATTTCTCTTCAAAATGGGCGATCAGCTCGAAGGCATCTACAGAGTTAACTCAGGTTCTGTGAAAATCTTCAAAACATCAGAATCAGGAAATGACCAGATCATACGTTTTTGTATGCCAGGTGACCTCATTGGTTTAGATGGTTTAGCAGATGGATTTAGCCGATCTACCGTTGTCACACTAGAAACCTCTAATCTCACACTGATTCCTTTTAAATCTATTTTAAATCAAGATCAAAGCAGAGATAAAAACTTTGATTACCCGAACTTCATACATCAGCTAGGTGTTAACTTTAATCATGATATCGAATATTCAATGATGCTATCTCAATGTGCCGATCGCAGACTCGCATGGTTTTTAATCAACTACTCAGATGGCCTAAAAAAGCGCGGACAAAGAGCAAACGAATTCACAGTACCGATGAAGCGCACAGACATCGCTTTATACCTAGGTATGGCAGTTGAAACCCTAAGCCGCGAATTAGCCACTTTCTGCAAACGCGGACTGTTGAAAAAGTACCTACGCAATATCGAATTGCTCGATATCGAAGAGATTAGAAATATAGCGAATGGCAATGAGCCGCAACAACAGCAAGAACAAAAGCAGCAAGATATAGCCGCATAAAAATTTAGTACAGTTTCTCTCACAAAAGGCCCGAACAAAGATAACGTTGTTATTGATGTTCGGGCCTTTTTTGTGCCGAAATTATGCGTGAACTCTGTTTATAATATTTCTTGAGATTAAAGGTGATTTAAAATACACCCCCCTACTTATGGGCAGTTTTTTAAAAACAGGCTATAGGTATTGGGATACGGATGTATATGTGCTTTGGAGTTCTTTAAAAGCGTTTGCCGATGGGGTCAATATTGAGATTCGTTTGGGTTCTCAATTCACTACGAGAAAACTCTATCATGATTATTTTAGGTTGAATTTAGGATGAGGGCTTTCCGAGATGCATGATTCAAAACGAACCATAGAGCAAGCCTTGCTCGAGTTATCGGCTGGGGTACATAAGGCACTGGGCAAAAGTAAAACATCCTAAAAATAAAAGCAGGTAAGCCGTCGCTATAACCACACAAATCCTAACTATTCTCTAGCTGTTTGAAGACACTTTCATTGAAAGGATTAGCTGACGCTTTGCTTGTCCTGATCTGTATGTCTGTTGCGTTAGATTGCTGTAAACATAGATAATTTTTGGAAGTAAGTAAGTTTTTTTTTGGATAATGAAAGCGTGAATTTGGCTACTTTGGTGATCACTGTTATTATGTTGTATGCTGTATATGTGCATCTACATCCTAATGTTCAGGCGGAGATTTCTCTCTAGTAAAAAGGCATTAACTATCGGATCACGTGCTCCACTTTTAACTTAATTTTATTCAGAGAGTACCTTAACATGAACATCAAATTTGCTTTTTTTGCAGCCAGTATAAGTCTTGCTTTTACCAGTGTTGCACAAGCTGACATCGTTGTCTCATCTAAAATCGATACAGAAGGTGGTTTACTTGGCAATGTTATTGCATTGGCTTTAGAAGATGCAGGTTTACCCGTTGAGCGTCGATTACAACTCGGCGGAACACAAGTCGTGCGCGAAGCGTTGCTTGCTGATCAAATTGATATTTACCCTGAATACACGGGTAATGCTGCATACTTTTTCAATGAGGCCGATAGCCCAGTCTGGAAAGATGCAAAGGCGGCTTATGCACGTGCCGCTGAATTAGATGCGGAGAAAAACAAACTGACCTGGTTACAATCTGCACCTGCTAATAACACCTGGGCGATTGCCGTAACAGCAGCAGTGGCTGAAAAAAACAAGTTAAGCACGATGTCTGAATTTGGTGCATGGGTAGCAGGCGGTGGCGATGTAAAGCTGGCAGCATCAACGGAGTTTGTTTCATCTCCCGCGGTATTACCTGCAATGCAGGAAGCCTATAAATTTAAAATGACTCCTGATCAAACCGTGGTGCTTTCAGGTGGTGACACAGCTGCGACGATTCAAGCAGCGGCGCGTGGTACTTCAGGCGTAAATGCGGCGATGGCTTATGGTACTGATGGTGGTGTAGGTGCTGCCGGCTTAGTAGTGATGAGTGATGATAAAGGTGTTCAGCCAGTCTACGAACCTTCTCCTGTGGTTCGTGATGCGGTGTTAAAAAAGTACCCATCAATTGCGACCGTGCTTAACCCAATCTTCGCAGAACTCACGATGACAACGTTGCAAAAATTGAACGGTCGCATTCAAGTAGGTGGCGAACCTGCGGAAGCCGTGGCACGTGAATACCTGACTAAAACAGGTGTACTAGACTAATCTCAGCTGTGATTCCAGCGCGAGCAGGAACGTTTGGTCTCTCTGCACCAGGCGTATTGCTCGCTTTATTCGGCTTTGCTTCACTGCTAGCGCCATTTATGACGCTAGCCGCCAATCGTATTGTTGAAGGCAAGGGGTTAACTGCATGGCAGTTGGCAGGGCCGGAAGTCATTTATCCCGGATTGTTATCAATCATTATTGGTTTAATTCTCGGCCTGTTCTCATCATGGCCTCGCGTGCGTTTAGCGGGTGCAGTGCTTGGATTAGCGGGGCTGTTCTGGTTACTTTCTCAAAGTGCGCCGCAATTACTGCAAGGTGCGGGAGAATACGCCCGAGTCTCTCCCGGTTTAGGTTTTTGGTGTCTACTCGCGGTTTTAATTCTGTTAATGGCTGATGCTTTAACTCAGCTTTCTCCCCGACCTATGACGCGTTTAGGGCTGTTACTCACCATAGTCACTGTACTATTCATATTGTTGGGTTCTGGCGCATTGTCTGACTTATCGATAATGAAAGAATATGCCAGTCGACAGGGCGCTTTTTACAATGCAGCGCTGCGGCACCTTGGCCTTGCCTTTGGCTCATTAGCGGCGGCTACGGTCATAGGTATTCCGCTCGGGATACTGTGTTACCACCATGCAGGTTTACGTCGAATTGCACTTCCGATTCTGAGCTTTCTGCAAACCATTCCATCATTGGCGATGTTCGGTATTATGATTCCTTTGCTAGGCTGGATTGCAAGTACAGTTCCAGCCGCAAAAGCGATAGGTATTGCCGGAGTAGGTTTTGCACCTGCTTTTTTAGCCTTATTGCTGTATTCACTGTTACCCGTTGTCGCGAATATGGTTAGCGGATTACAAAGTGCGCCTGAATCCGTTCGTGATGCAGCCAGAGGAATGGGGATGACGCTAATGCAACGCTTGTTTCGTGTTGAGTTACCCCTTGGATTGCCCGTTATTCTCGCAGGTCTTCGAATTGCCTTGGTACAAAATATTGGTTTGGCTGTTATCGCTGGATTAATTGGCGGCGGTGGTTTTGGCACATTTGTTTTTCAGGGGCTCAATCAAACGGCGACTGATTTGATACTGTTAGGTGCATTACCCACCGTGGCATTGGCACTGACCGCCGCTATCGTTATGGATGTGTTGGTCGAAGTGACTCAACCCTCACAATCTGCACAACACACACAAGGGATGCCAAGGAAACCCTCATGATCGAGATAGACAAGATTAGCAAACTCTATGATGGCGTGGCTGCTGTAGATGAAGTATCTATGACAGTCGATACCGCAACGATTACGGTAATCGTGGGTACTTCGGGTTCTGGTAAAACAACATTGCTGCGCATGATCAATCGACTGGTTGAACCAACTTCGGGTGAGGTAAGGATTAACGGTAAATCGACCCATTCAGTTTCTAAAACAGATTTACGACGACGCATTGGCTACGCCATTCAAGGTCATGGCTTATTTCCGCATTACACGGTTGCACGCAATATCGCGATAGTCCCCACACTGTTAGGTTGGTCATCAGAAAAAATCGATGATCGTGTAGATGAGCTATTGAGTTTGTTTGCACTAGAGCCGGACCAGTATCGCGATCGTTTTCCTGCCGAATTATCGGGTGGACAATTGCAACGAGTGGGAGTGGCAAGGGCACTGGCTTCACGACCAGATTTATTATTGATGGACGAACCCTTCGGTGCACTTGATCCGATTATTCGTGCCCAAGCACAAATAGATCTGCGCCGTATTCAGCAAACGCTAGGCTCTACCATTATGTTGGTGACGCATGATATGGAAGAGGCGATGCAACTCGGTGATCGGGTAGCGGTGATGGATCAAGGACGTCTGGTGCAATACGGTACACCTGCAGAAATTATCCAGAACCCTGCCACAGAATTTGTGGCAAACATGGTGGGTGGCGTGGATCGGTCGTTACGACTTTTATCCCTGTTTCCTGTTTCAGAGTTTGTTGAAGATGGTTCAGCAGAAGGTGAATCCGTCGAAGCAAACACAAGTCTGAGAGATGCGCTTTCAATCTGTCTATGGACAGGTCGGGATGCATTGCCAGTGGTACAAGACGGCTCATTACTGGGTCGAGTAACATTGGATGCAATTCGTAAACGCGCTGCAATTTCTTGATGAAAAAAAACGCAATAAAGTGGTCGACGATAGTACGCGTATTACTTGTCGTCTTGTTAATAAGCTTAGTCGTAATGCCAACGTGGTTTAGCTGGGCGTTTCAGCCTTTTGCGCCAGAGAAAGGCCCCATCATTTATGAGAGAGCCTCACTGTTATCGCTATCCTTAAGTCATCTAGGGCTTGTTGCCTTGGCTTCTATTGTAGCAACGCTGGTGGCCGTATCATTAGCCATTCTTGTGACACGACCATTGGGTACTGCTTTTTTGCCCTTGTCACGAACCATTACCAATATGGGGCAAACATTTCCACCTGTTGCCGTATTGGCATTAGCGGTGCCAGCTTTGGGGTTTGGTACTGGGCCAACGCTGGTTGCACTTTTTCTGTATGGGTTATTGCCGATTTTTGAAAATGCAATTACAGGGTTTTCAACCTTGCCACCCGCCACCATGGAGGCCGCGCGAGGGCTAGGTTTGAGTCGCTGGCAAAGATTGATTCGCGTTGAAATCCCACTGGCCTTACCTGTCATACTTACCGGGGTTAGATTATCCGTAGTCATCGCTTTAGGTACTGCTACCATCGGTTCGACCGTTGCCGCAAAAACCTTAGGTGAAGTTATTATTGCGGGTTTACTGACGAACAATACGGCTTATGTTTTGCAAGGTGGTTTAATCGTTGGCTTGTTTGCGGTTTTAATTTACGACGCTTTAGTGCAACTCGAAGGGTTACTCCTTGCCAGGTATTCAATATCAAATGACTAAGTTTTTGATGATTTCTCGATAAAACGCAGCTGATATTCACCAAGCCCTTCGTAAGTGACTGTTGTGGGTGCATCGAATTCGACTTCGACAATCCCGCAAAATGAACCGGTGATAATGGCTTCACCAGCGTGGAAATCAACACCACGACGCGTCATGTAATTAATCAGCCAATAGACTGGACTATGCGCCGCAGCATTTGGGTGAACACCCGCAAAGGTTTGTGCTTTATTTTCCTGTGTTACGGTAATGTCGATTTTGGCCGTATTGAAGGCTTTTTCTCGTTCTATTTCTGGGCCAATGAACAGTCCTTGGTTGACTAAGCCATCCGCGAGTTTCTCGTAGAATTCTATGCCACTATCATCCGCAAAACGATCCTGCATTAATTCTAATGCCATGTGACATGAGCCAATTGCTTCGTTAATTTGATCTTCACTGTAACCATCTGCATTGGCTGGTAAATCTTTGCCAAGTACAAATGTGATTTCCGGTTCGATACGTACAACGCCATTATCTTTTAATAAGCTGCAAGTATCTCCGCGCTGTATGGTTTCTGAAAATATAGGTGCAACCACAAACTCATCATCAGAAAGCGGTAATAAACACTTCCAGCCACCGACCTTGTCGCTGTGTTGTTCCATCATGGAAGATTGAATCTGTAACGCTTCTTCCATATTGCGTGGTCGCAGATGCTCGCTTAATCGCGCTGATTTTGTTCCAGCTTCGCGCAGGCTTAACAGTTCTTTCGCGGCTTCTTTAATATTTAAATCGGTCATATTTTATTCACAGTGATTTGTATGCTTTGATGATAGATTAATTAACTCAAAAATGTGCTTTAAAGTAGGGGGGTGACTTTAAATCTTCTACAATAGAGTGAATGACTATTTAACTAACTAAGTAACTAACTAAGATGTTTAGTTAAGTAATAAAAATAAAACATTTTGAAAATAACGTTTAATAAAAAATCGATGAGGAGTAAGTATGACGCAGGGTTTAATTATTGTAGATGTACAAAATGACTATTTTACGGGTGGCACGATGGAGCTTGTTAACATGTCTGCTGCGTCTGAAAACTGTAAAACATTACTAGAGAATTTTCGAAATAAGAACGCGCCACTGTTTCATATTCAACATCTTGCTGCCCGCGAAGGGGCTACTTTCTTTATCCCTGAAACAAAAGGTTGTGAAATTCACTCTGACGTTACGCCCAATGATGACGAGCCTGTAATCGTAAAACACTTTCCGAGTGCTTTCAGAGGCACCGACTTAGAAAAAGAGCTTAAAAGTAGGGGGGTGACTGAAGTGATTATTTGTGGTGCGATGACACACATGTGTATCGATACCACGACGCGTGCGGCGTTTGATCTTGGTTTTAAATGTCAGGTGATTCACGATGCGTGCGCCACCAAAGATTTGGAATTCAATGGTGAGTTAGTCAAAGCTAAAGATGTGCAAAATGCCTTTATGGCGGCGTTAAGCGTGCCATTTGCGCAGATAGTATCAACCAAGGAATATCTGGAAAGTTAAAAGCTATCTTTCTGCTGGCACCCCCCTACTTATGGGCGTTTTTTTTAAACTAGAGGGGGGCTATTCGTTTAACGAGTAGTTGGTGGAATAGAATAAGTCCCGGTCGAATGTGCAACGATTTCGTTATCTGAACTGCTGTAAATACTGACTTCCAAAATCGCCAAACGTTTCCCCAGTTTGATGATTTCACCTTCTGCGATTAAGTCGCTTTCCGACGGCTTTCTGAGAAAGTTGATATTGAAATTGGTAGTCACTGCTAATTGCACTTCTCCAATCATGCTTAGTACCACGGCATACATGCAGGCATCGGATAGCATCATCATGTGTGGGCCGGAGATTGTGCCACCGGGTCTTGTCGATTTGTCGTGATAAGGCAGTCTCATGGTTGCGAATCCATCGTAGACACTTTCCAAAATTATTCCTGTCTCAGCAGCCCAGGGTAATCCTTCAGCCAGTAAACTATTAAAGTTATCTAATGTTATTTTTGATGGTTGTTTTGACATGACGCTTTCTCCCAAAGTTGCCAATATTTCCGATGTTGTTGTTGCTGATGCTATTACTGATGATGCCAGGGCTTCCTTATCTTGTTGTAAGGTTTTTGATTTTTAATACTCTTTTTTAATGTATTTAAAGGCCTAATTCAGACTCAAGTTCCATCTCAAGTTCTAGCGCCAGCTCAGTAAAGTTAAAGGGTAACGTTGCCAATGTCGCTTTCGCTTTGCCTTTACCTTTGTCTGAGTTGGTATCTACCGTGAATTCTGTTTTCCCCTCAATACCAGAACGCTGACACATGGCAAACGCTAAATGGACTTGATAGCGCGGAGACCAAACCTGAGAGCGAATTTCTCCAATGAGTTTTTGATCGCTTTCATTATCTTCTTTGTTTTCATCAGCTCCCTCATATAAGGAATTCCCCAAACTGGTTTTGGGGTCGGCGTGGACGATTACTCCCATTAATTGTTGTTTAACGCCAGTTTCATTTTTTTGTTTTCTTAGCGCTTCAATACTTAAACTTTCTATATCAGCATCCAGATTGACGTATTTATCGAGCCCGCATTCCAGAGGGGTATTGCTGCTATCCACTTCGTTGCCATAAGACAGTAAGCTACTTTCCATTCTTTCGATTTGATTAGGACATCCCGGCCCTACGTTTAAATCCACGCCTTGACTGAATAAGTCATCCCAAAGTTGTTTTCCTAGTTCAGCATCATTAACGTAAATTTCAAATCCACCGCGCTTGCTCCAGCCGGAACGGGCGACGAGCATTTCTTTTCCACGATAGTTGATATTCTGGTAACGAAAGAATCTGATGTCTTTGATTTCATCGCCGAAAACGCGTGCGACTAATTCATCGGCCTTAGGACCCTGGACTGCCAATGGCCAAACATCTGGTTCGGTGATTTTTACATCTAAGCCATAACCAGTTGCTAGTCCTTTTGCCCATAAGATCACATCACTATCGGCAATTGAAAGCCACCAGTGGTTATCGTCATGCTTTATGGCGATCGGATCATTCAGTATTTTGCCGTCTTCGTCGCATACAGGTACATAGAAACACATACCGAATTTAGCGTTACCTAAGTCGCGAGGGGTCATTAGTTGAATCAGACGAAACGCATCAGGCCCTTTGATTTCTACCTGACGTTCGCAGGAAACATCCCAGACTTGTACATGGTTACAAAGGTGCCAGTAGTCTTCCTCTAATGAACGAAAAGATGTTGGTAGCAACATGTGGTTATACACGGTATAGGATTTTACCCCCGCTTTAGTGACACGACTGGTAAACGGGGTGGAACGTAATCTACGAGAGATTGAAATAGCGGGTGTCATAGATACCTCATGATGAAAGCGTCGATTTATCTTTAAATCAATTGTTTAATTTGTTTGCCTTATTGCGCAGCTCGTATTTTTGAATTTTACCCGTGGCGGTTTTAGGGATATCTCCAAAGACTACTTTGCTCGGTTTTTTAAAGCTGGCGATGTGTTCCTTACAATGCTCAATTATCTCTGCTTCATCAGCTTTGAATCCTTTTTTGAGTTCAATAAAAGCACAGGGTGTTTCTCCCCATTTTTCATCAGCCATGGCAACAACTGCTGCATCTCCTACGGCTTCATGCTTATAGAGAGCATTTTCAATTTCAACCGATGAAATATTCTCACCTCCAGATATGATAATGTCTTTGGCGCGATCTTTAACCTGAATATATCCATCGGGATTTACAACTGCCAAATCACCACTCCAGAACCATCCATCACGAAATGCCGTCTTGGTTTCTTCAGGATTTTTTAGGTAGCCTGTCATTACGGTATTTCCGCGGGTTATTATTTCACCCATTTCTACACCGTCACTGTTAACCGGAATTCCCGTTTTAGGGTTGACTACTTGTACCGCCTCAGCCATGGGGAAACGAACACCTTGTCGCGCTTTTAATTCGGCAATGGTTGCAGCATCGGCTTCAACCCAATCGGGTTGTGGTGTACCTTGTAAAATATGGCCATAGGTTTCTGTTAAGCCATAGACATGCATGACTTCGAATCCCATATTTTCCATCTTGCCCAAAACTGCTGCAGGAGGAGGGGCGCCAGCTGTCATGCAATAGATAGTTCTATCATCAGCAATGATCTCTGGGCAATCCTCAGAGTTTGCCAACATATTTAAAACAATCGGAGCACCACCAAAATGAGTGACGCGGTGTTGTTTCATTAGCTCAAAGATTTGTTTTGGGACAATGCTACGAGTACAAATAATCGTGCCAGCCATTGCCGTCATGGTCCATGCGTGTCCCCAGCCGTTACAGTGGAATAGGGGAACGGTATATAGATAAACAGGGTGTTTCGGTACAGCCCAGCCTGCGATTGTGCCGAGTGCCATTAGGTATGAACCACGATGATGATAGACAACGCCTTTAGGGTGACCAGATGTTCCTGATGTGAAGTTAATCGCTAGCGGTTGTAGTTCATTTTCAACCTGTGTTTCTAGATAGTTTTGTTTTGTGATTTGGTTTTCAGCAAGAAGATCTTCGTATAAATGTATCGTCAAATCTTCTGGTATATCTGGCTGAGTCAAAGCTAAGGGATCGTCGATGAGAATGACGCTTATTGTTTTGCCCTTTTCGAGTAAATTACGAATCCCAGGTGCAGCGACTGCGAGTAATTCTCGGTCGACAATTAATACTTTTGTTTCGGCAAATTCAAGAATGTAAGTGATGGTTGGCTCATCAAGTCGAGTATTGATGGTATTTAATACGCCACCTGCCATCGCCACATAATAGTGTGCTTCGAATGTTTCCGGGGTGTTAAAAGCAAATACAGAAACAGTCTCATGGGCTTGCAAACCCAACTTTTTCAAAGCATGAGCCATTTGCTGGCAACGATATTCAGTCTGTGACCAACTATATTGCTGATCACCATAGATTAAACTGGGATGATTAGGGTACACATCAGCAGTACGCGATAAGAAAGATATCGGTGTTAGTGGAACATAATTGGCCTCATTCCCGATGTTTTCTTTGAGTGAATCGTACATCGAAGGCAACTGTAAATCTGTCTTCATCTTATATCTCATACCTTGATAGAGTCGGTGTTAAAACAGACTCCTTGAAAAATTTAAACAGACACTAATTTCTAAGTGTCTGTCCCAAATCCAGCATGCTATTAATACGCGCTTGAGTTGCTTCAGTTTTAGCTAGCTTCAAAAATGCGCGTCGTTCTGCATCATACAAGTCTTGTTCTGACCAGACTGTTCCCGCTACGACATCTTCACCGCCGGTTACGATACTAGCAACAGCACGACCTACAACGGTATCGTGAGGAGTGAACATGCCTTTGGCATGACCTTTATCCAGCCATTCAGCCATTGCTTGATAAACCTCTTTGCCTGGCATCGATAGTGCTGGTCGTTCGTAATACTCAGCCTTTGCTCCACTATGAATATAGTCCAAAGCTGAGGAAAGCAAGCGGTCACGATTCATTAAGAAAGTATCGCTGTCTCTTAACATGGCGAGTTCTTTCGCAATCACAGGAGAGCTAGCTGTACGACCATAACCAATCGTCATGAAGGTTTTCCACGCCGCTTCATCAATATTATCAGGGGTTAGATTGAGTTTATCCATCCAGCGATACAATAATTCTTTACAGCCACCGCCGCTAGGGATGACGCCGACCATACTTTCGACTAAACCCATTACCGAGTTTGAATGAGCGATAACATGTTGCGCGTGCAACACCACTTCAAAGCCTCCACCAATCGACATACCTGGAGTGGCTACAACAACCGGAAAATCTGCAACTGCCATTTTGTGAACGGTTTGCTGGAAGTGGTTTAAAAATTCATCCAGACCTTGGTAGTCTTCTTCATTAAAATATTCGCGAACCTTTTCGAGGTTTACTCCGCAGGAAAAATGCTGCGCATCGTTGTGCACAATTAACCCTTTTAAGTTTTTAGCTTTCACGTTATCCAGTGCATCGCTGAGTATCGACATAGAATCGCCATCGAGTGCGTTCGCTTTGGTATGAAATTCAACCAGAGCAACATCTTCATAGTCAAACCAGCTCGCAGAATCATTGCTATTAACAGGGGTTAAGGTATTGCGGGTTTCCATGAAGCGATTAACGCCTTCACCATGGTCAATGGTGTGCCATGTATCCGCAGTGGTATCAGTTGAATCATTTTGCCAGAAGCGACGTTGGTATTTATCGCCTTTTACTCTATAAAAACTAGATTCAGCAGAATCTGATTGAGCCTGACTCAAGAAGGCAGGTACCTCACGACCTTCATCTTGTAGTCGCTTTACCAAATAATCAACACCGATTTCATCGATTAATTCGAATGGCCCTGATATCCAGTTGTAGCCTAATTTCATGGCATCATCGATAGCAGCAGGGTCATTGCCAACTTCCGGAATTAGCGATGCGGCATAAACCAAAGTGTTAGATAAAACTGACCACGCATATTGACCATATTCGCTGTCATCATCGATAAGGCATTTAACACCTTGTTGTTCAGCTTGTAAGGCGATGTCGATATTGGGTCTGTCAAAATCTACATATTCATTCGTGTCAAAATCTAAAACCTGTTTGCCGCCTTTTTCTGGTTGTAAATAGAAGCCTTTTCCACCTTTGTTACCAGTTTGACCATTAGCGATCATTTGGGTCATTAAGGGAATTGGTTGTGCTACCGCGTGAAAAGCATCATTCTCAGGGAGAATACTTTCCAGACTCTTCGCGACATCTGACATCAAGTCGATACCGATTAAATCGTATAGTCCGAAAACGCCTGTTTTGGGGATACCCATGGGGCGGCCGAATAGGGCATCAGCAATTTGTGGTTTTATGCCGCGGTTGAATGCTTCATGCAGGGCAAACTGAATGGCGTAACAGCCCACACGATTAGCGAGAAAACCCGGTGTGTCTGAGCAATTAACCACACCTTTGCCTAATTTTTCTTCTGAGAAATCTTCAAACCGTTTCATGATCTCAGGATTTGTTTCTTCGCCACTCACTAACTCCAGTAAGCGCATAAAACGTACTGGGTTAAAGAAGTGGGTAATGGCAAAACGTTGTTTTAAATCATCCGTCATGCCTTCGGTTAACAATTTGATAGGAATCGTTGATGTATTCGATGTCAGTATTGCATCGTCTTGCATGTGTTCAGCAAGATCGCGGTATAAATCGTGTTTGATGTTTAGTCTTTCTACCACGGCTTCTGCAATCCAGTCGCACTCAGACACACGATGTAAATCATCGCGAATATTGCCCAGCTCGATACGTTCAGCGACGGTGTCATCAATGAGGCCAGGTTGTTCAGGATCACTGATACGATCCAAACCTTTTCTGGCTACCGCATTCACATCATCACCATCGCTCGGTAGGTCTAAAAGTAATACTTCAACGCCTGCGTTTGCAACTTGACCCGCAATTCCTGCACCCATTGTACCTGCGCCGATAACGGCTACTTTTTTGAAAGTACTCATGTATTGATTATTTCCTATCTATTTTTCTATTTTATTTGGCTAAATATTTGTAATGAACGCTTGAAGCTCAGATAAACATTTCTCGGGTGCTTCTATGGGTATCATGTGACCGACTTTATCTAACTCAATGTGCGAGCTTACATTCTGTAATTGGGCTGTTAGTCCCCGGCCCATTTTGATCGGTGTCATCCGGTCGTTCTCAGCTAAAATCAGTTGAGCGGGTGAAGTGATTTTTTGTGCCGCATTTTCACCATTACTGTATTTTTGACAGGCTGATAAATCAGCATGTAAGGGATTGTTGCACATGATCTGCCAGCCGATTCCCATTGGTGCCTGCCCGGGAACATGAGAACGCCCGAATTGATAGGCTTCACCAAATCCCCAGATTAGCATGGCATCGACTGCCGCTGGTTGATCGCTTTCTGCTAATGCCAGTAAATGCTCATTGACTGGGATTGCCGCTGCACAGCCTATCAAACTGATTGATCGGACTCTGTCTGGGTGAGTTGCTGCCGCTTCAAGTGCCACTAAGCCACCTTGAGAATGCCCAACTAAGCTACATACTTTTACATCCATTTTATCCAGTAGTTGCCATAACCAATCAGCCATATCTTCAATGCTATCCAAGGCTTTACCTTTAGACAGGCTATGCCCCGGAAAATCAGGCGCAATCACACTGTAGCCGTGAAACGCAAACCAACGAGTTTGCAGAGCCCAACTCCTATGGTCTAGCCCGCTTCCATGCAGGAATACAACGGTAGGTAAACTGTTATCGAATTCTTGGCCGCCAGTAGCTACATAAATATTTTCATTATTAAGTGTTAGCTTCATCTCTTATTCTCCCTGCGCCGCAGCCGCAACTTTCTGAGCAGCTTTTAAGCCCCGTGAGAAATCACCTTTAATATCACGCAGTGATTCAATGCCGACAGAAACTCTGATGAGATCTTCACTGATGCCAGCCGCTTTCATAGCCTCTGCATCCATTCTTGAGTGCGTGGTAGAGCCAGGATGTAGAACTAAGGTACGCGAATCTCCTACATTGGCTAAATTGGTAGCGAGTTGCAGTGCATCCATAAACGCGGCTCCTGCTTGTCGACCACCTTTAACACCAAAACTAAGGATTGAACCAGCACCATCTGGCAGTAACTTTTTAGCTAAGTCTTTATTCGGGTGGCTATCCAGACTTGGGTGATTGACCCAATCAACCGCTTCATTTTTCAATAACCATTGCGCAAGGCTTTCGGCATTTTCAACATGCTTGGGCATTCGTAATGACAGACTTTCTAACCCTTGAAGTAAATAGAAAGCATTTTGAGGGCTCAAGGTGGACCCAAAATCACGCATCGATTCAGCGCGAATTCGCATTGATAGGGCGCTAGGACCAAACTCTTCGTAAAAATTAATGCCATGGAATGGCGAATAAGGTTCGCAAACTGTTGGGAATTGTCTGTCTTTATCCGGATCTCCCCATTCAAAATTTCCGCCATCTACAATAGCACCACCGATTGAGTTACCGCTTCCCCCAATCCACTTGGTTAGTGAATGTATAACGACGTTTGCGCCTTGAGAAATAGGGTTTTGTAATACCGGAGTTGAAAAGGTAGCGTCGACGACAAGGGGTAAATGGGCTTCTTCACCTATCTTGGCTAGTGCAGGAATATCAGCTACGTCTAAGCTTGGATTACCAATTGTTTCACAAAAGAGTAATTTGGTGTTTTCTTGAATGGCATCCTTAATACCTTCGTGATCATTAACATCAACAAAGGTCGTTTCAATTCCAAAACGTCTGAGAGTGTGACCGAGTAAGGTGGCCGTAGAACCATAAATTTGCGCCGCAGATACAATATGATCACCTGCCGAACACAAGCTGGCAAATGTGGTGAAGAGCGCGCTCATACCAGAGGCTGTACAAACACACCCAACACCACCTTCAAGAGCCGCCATACGTTGTTCCAAAACGGCAACGGTTGGATTAGTCATACGACTATAAATGTGGCCGCCGCGTTCTACATTAAAAAGTGCAGCGCCATGCGATACATCCTGAAACGCATAACTGGTTGTTTGGTATATGGGAACAGCACGGCTACCATGTTCTGAATCAGGTTGATAACCCGTATGAAGTGCAATGGTTTGTGGATCGAAGAAAGAAGATTTACTCATTAAAAATTACTCTAAGGGATCAGGTATTGTGTTCAAACTAGCATGGTTAACCGCTGATTAAAACGACATCTATTTATATAAAATACACATATTTTGGATAATTATAGTTCGTCTTTTTCAGAATGATTTATCTATATGGTTAACGTTTACGTAAACGTAATTCTAGGTTAGGATGTCTATTAGTCAAGTACACAGTCAATAATTAGTGGTTTTAAACGATCGTGCTTTCTATTTATGCTTATTTAAATATTTATGAAAATTAGAAAAAAGTGCCTATAAGTGGGGGGGTGACCTTCTAAATGCGACATCGTGACATCGTAATGTAACGACTAAACATTATAAATCGATGTAAAAGAGAAGTTTGAGCCAGTTCAGGAATGAGAAAAAAGGAGAGAAGATGAGTGCAGAATTTGATCTAGTGAGACAGAAAGTCACTGAAAGCTTTCTCAAACAAACAATCATGTCTACGATTGGTGCAACCATCGAAACGATTGAACCTGGAGAGGTCACGATTAAATTGCCTTTCAAAGAAGGTTTAAGTCAGCAAGATGGATTTATTCATGCTGGAGTAATCACAACCATCGTTGATAGCGCTTGCGGTTATGCTGCGATGACGCTAATGCCAGAGGATGCGAGAGTGTTGACGATTGAATTTAAGAGTAATTTTGCCTCTCCTGCGATTGGTGATTTTTTTATTGCCAAGGGAAAAGTCATTAAGCCAGGGCGAACTATTATGATTGCGAGTGGCGATGTACATGCGCACAAAAATGTCGATAACGAAGCTAAACTGGTTTCCTTAATGCAAGCTTCGATGATGGTTATAAACCCATAAATATAGATAGTGTAAATACAATAATTTTTTAGAGGGTGTCAAAATGAGTTTTAATAATATCAAGAGTGAACAAATGAATAACGTTGGTCTAATCACATTAGATCGTCCTTCTCATTACAATGCTTTGTGCCAGGAGTTGGCAGATGAATTAAGCATTGCATTGGATGATTTTGAAAGTAATCCTGAAATTGGTGCGATTGTGATTACTGGCAGTGATAAAGCGTTTTCTGCCGGCGCAGACCTTACTGAAATTAAAAATAAAGACTTTGAAGCTATCTATAGAGAACAATTCATCACAGATGGTTGGGAACGTATTACCACTTGCCGAAAGCCTGTCATCGCAGCGGTGGCAGGTTATGCTTTAGGTGGTGGCTGCGAAATTTCAATGATGTGTGACTTCATTATCGCCGCTGATAATGCACAATTTGGACAACCTGAAATTAAAATAGGCACGATTCCTGGAGCTGGAGGAACACAACGCTTAACGCGCCTTGTAGGCAAATCAAAAGCAATGGATATGTGTTTAACAGGACGTATGATGGGCGCTGAAGAAGCAGAGCGATCAGGTCTGGTATCTCGTATAGTGCCACTCGAAAACTTTTTGGAAGAAGTACTAGAAATAGCTGAGACTATTGCCTCATATTCTTTACCCGTTGTTTGTCTGGCAAAAGAAGCCGTGGATGTGGCTTATGAAACGACCCTAACTCAAGGCGTTAAAACAGAGAGAAATTTATTTTATTCAACCTTTGCATTACACGATCAAAAAGAAGGAATGAATGCGTTTATTGAAAAGAGAAAACCAGACTTCAAGAATAAATAAATTAAAGGTGATCAGTCAGAAGAGTACTCGGCAATTTCGCGTAATGATAATTCATCAAAGCGCATTTTTCCGGGGCCACTTTTAATCAGAATTTGTTGTCGCTTAAACTCAGAAATAACGCGACTCACAGATTCTCTTGTCACACCAGTCAAAGCAGCCATATCATCAATATGGATCATTTCAATTTCGACCTGAGAGTTATGGTTAGCTTCTTCGATTAACATTAATAAAGCGGAGGCAAGACGTTTTTTCAGTGTGCCTGTAGAAAACTCGACAATAACACGATTGGTCGATTCCATTTGTATGTGCCACTCATTGAGAACCGCCTTATAAAATTCAGGTTCAATTTGAAGAAGGGTCTTAACCACTTCGTAAGGAATTCGGCAAATCTCAGTTTCTTGCAAAGCAATAGCGGTTTGATCATAACGTTGACCATTATCAAGAAAGGATTCTAAGCCAGCGACACCTCCCTTTTTAACTATCCTGATAATTCGAGTACTTCCATCATTTAAGGTTTCTTCTAATTTGACTAGCCCTTTTCTAACAACAAACATGGCTTTTGCAGGTGAGTTTTCAACAAACACTACCTTTTTTTTAGTATAACGAAACTGCACGATACGCTTCAAAAGCTCTGCATGTTTAGTAACATCTAGATTCGCCAGTAGATCATATTTGCGAATAGCACAATGCTGACAATCTGCAGCACCTTGTCTTGTTACATCAATACACTTTATATAATCGGGGGATAATGTCATTTTGCCTCATCTTTTAATAAACGCTGTTTTTTTGTTGTCAATTTATCTTTCTTATTGGTTAAAAAACTCGCCGAAAGTAGGGGGGTGACCTTTATCATTAAACACTTTTTGAATCTATATAAGAATAGCCATTTAGCTATATAAGATTTGTTATATAAAAGCTTAAATAGCTCTTCAAGGCCTTTTTAAATTGGTCGTTTTAGTTTTTGTGAAATAAGTCACAGAACACTAAAACGTATTATCTTAGTATCAATCGCAGATATGGATATTTAATTGCATTTTAATAAGCACATCCATTCTGTACTACACTATTAGAATTAGAAGTCCCCCCCCATCAATGGAAAGTCTGTAATAGAGAGGAAGATTATGGCAAAGCAAAGCAGTCAAAAGTTTATTGCAAGGAATAGAGCCCCGCGCGTTCAAATAGAGTACGACGTAGAATTATATGGCGCTGAAAAAAAAGTTCAGTTGCCTTTTGTTATGGGAGTTATGTCAGATCTTTCAGGAAAACCCGCAGAACCCTTAGAGCCTGTAGCGGATAGAAAATTTTTGGAAATTGATGTTGATAATTTCGATGATAGATTAAAAGCGATGAAGCCAAGAGTAGCTTTTCAAGTACCCAATACCTTAACAGGTGAGGGGAACATGAGTGTCGATCTAACCTTTGAAAGCATGGAAGATTTTTCTCCAGCCGCTATTGCGCAAAAAGTAGATTCAATAGACAAGTTGCTCCAGGCTAGAACGCAATTATCTAATTTGCTCACCTATATGGATGGCAAATCCGGTGCAGAGGAGTTAATCACAAAAGCACTCAATGATCCTGCGCTTCTTCAAGCATTAAGCTCAGAAGCTAAACCAACAGCTTCTGATGAATCAACCGAAGAAGGGGAGTCTTAAACATGGCTAAATCAAGTGAAACACAAAGTAGTGCGCAAGGTGAGGTTGAAACATTAGAATCGAGTGACTTTTCAAGTTTACTGGATAAAGAGTTCAAGCCAAAATCAGAAAGAGCAAAAGAAGCTGTAGAAAATGCAGTTAAAACTTTAGCTGAACAAGCTTTAGGGCAGACCGCCTTAATCTCAGATGATTCGATACGTTCTATTGAATCCATGATCGCTGAATTAGATCGTAAAATGTCTGAGCAGATTAATCTAATTTTACATCATGAAGACTATCAGCGTTTAGAGAGTAGTTGGAGAGGTTTGGATTATTTAGTTAATAATACTGAAACTGATGAAATGCTTAAAATTCGAGTGATGAACATCTCGAAAAAAGATCTGCATAAATCACTTAAGAAATATAAAGGTGTCGCTTGGGACCAGAGCCCGATATTTAAACAAATATATGAACAAGAATATGGCCAATTAGGTGGCGAGCCATATGGATCATTAGTAGGTGATTATTATTTTGATCATTCACCACCAGATGTAGAGTTACTCGGTCAAATTGCGCAGATTTCTGCCGCATCTCATGCGCCATTTATTACGGCACCAGCACCATCTTTATTGAATATGGAAAGTTGGCAGGAATTGAGTAACCCAAGAGATCTAACTAAGATATTCGGTACACCGGAGTATGCGGGCTGGAGATCCTTACGCGAATCAGAAGATTCACGGTACCTGGCGATGGCAATGCCGCGTTTTCTCGCACGTCAGCCCTACGGTGCAAATACCAATCCAGTAGAAGAGTTTGCATTTGAAGAAGAAATTGAAGGTACTGATCACAGTAAATATGCATGGGCGAATGCTTGTTACGCAATGGCAACAAATATTAATTCGTCATTCAAACATTACGGCTGGTGTTCGCGAATTCGGGGTGTTGAATCAGGTGGTGCTGTAGAAGGTTTACCGACACATACCTTTCCAACAGATGATGGCGGTGTAGATATGAAATGTCCGACCGAAATAGCCATTAGTGACCGACGTGAAGCCGAGTTAGCTAAAAATGGATTCATGCCACTTATTCATAAGAAAAATAGTGATTTTGCTGCATTTATAGGTGCTCAGTCGTTACAAAAACCATTTGAGTACGATGATCCTGATGCAACTGCTAATGCGAATCTTGCCGCGAGACTACCATATCTTTTCGCAACCTGCCGTTTTGCCCATTATTTGAAGTGTATTGTCAGAGACAAAGTCGGCTCATTTAAGGAAAGAGAAGATATGCAAATATGGCTAAATGATTGGATTACCCAGTATGTAGATGGTGATCCAAAGAACTCAGGTGAACTAACCAAAGCAAAAAAGCCTTTAGCTGCAGCAGAAGTGGTTGTTGAGGAGGTAGAAGGTAATCCTGGTTACTATACGTCGAAATTCTTTTTGCGCCCACATTACCAATTAGAGGGGCTCTCCGTATCTTTGAGCCTTGTTTCGAAATTACCATCGGCTAAAGGAGCATGATGGTATTTTTAATGTAAGTGTTTTTAATAAAATTTGAAGGAGTAAAGTTATGGCTGTTGATATGTTTCTAAAACTTGATGGTATAGAGGGTGAGGCGCAGGATGATAAGCATAAAAAAGAGATTGATGTTTTAGCCTGGAGTTGGGGGGCGTCACAATCTGGTACTACCCATATGGGTGCAGGTGGCGGTGGAGGTAAAGCCAATGTGCAGGATGTTAGTTTCACCCATTATATAGATTCGGCTTCTCATAATTTATTGCAACGTGTCTTTGATGGTAAGCATATTTCAGAGGGCACTTTGGTTGTTCGTAAAGCAGGAGGTACACCCTTAGAATATTTAACCATCAAAATGACAGATATAATGGTTACCAATGTTTCTACTGGTGGTTCGGGAGGGGAAGATCGGTTGACGGAAAATGTAACTCTGAATTTCTCAAAAGTTGATTATACGTATAAACCGCAAAAAGATGATGGAACTGCTGAAGCTGATAAAAAGGCTGGTTGGGATATTGCAGAGAATAAAACAACGGTATAACCAGGTAGTGCTTTTTTAATGAGGTTTGTCTGTAAAATTTATAACGTTAATTGGATAGAAAGAAGCTATTGCCAAAAAGGCAATAGCTATTTTTCAGCTTGTGCAAAGATGGAGACTATTGTGATTTTTCTTTTATTTTTATCTATTAATGTAAACCCGATTTTAAAAACTGTGAAGGTCTAAGAATGAATGCTCAGCAACTTATTAGAGATGGTAACCTTGATGAGGCGTTACAACTTTTACAGGTAGAGATTCGTGAAAACCCTGCAGATTCAAAGCTTCGAATTTTTTTATTTCAGTTGCTTGCCGTACTAGGGCAATGGGAACGAGCTACTAAGCAGCTCGATGTTATTGCTAAAATGGATGACAGTGCCTTGGCAATGGTTTATGAATGTCGTGCCGCCATTGAATGTGAGATGTATAGAGAGGAAGTCTTCTCCGGGAATAAAGATCCTGTTTTCATGGGTAAGCCAGAAGAATGGCAGGCTCTCTTGCTTCAATCATTAAAACTCTCTGCGATGGAAAAGGGAGCTGAGTCACAAACCTTACATACACAAGCTATGGAAATGGCCACCACTTCGGCAGGAAGTATTAATGGAGATGCATTTGAGTGGATAGCTGATGCAGACACTAGGCTTGGCCCCTTATTGGAAGTGTTTGTTGATGGTCAATATAGATGGGTGCCTTTTACTAATATTAAGCGTCTCGCTATTGAGGCTCCAGAAAACTTAAGAGATTTTGTTTGGATGCCAGCGCATATTCAATGGGAAACAGAAGGAGAATCATTTGTTCTGATACCGACACGTTATCCTTTTTCTGCTGAAAAAAATCATCAATTAGCACTTTCTCGACAGACTGAGTGGGTTGAAAAAGGAGAAGATAGCTTCATTGGTTTTGGTCAAAGATTATTCGCTACAGATGTGAATGATTACTCGCTTCTTGATGTAAGAGATGTCTTTTTTAAACAAAACTCTTCTGTTAGCTAGTACTTGCAAATTATGGTTAAAGAAACATCAAAATCCAGTAAACCTAAATTTTTACCTTCTTTACTAGATAGGGTTACAGACAATGAATATATCGACACTACCTTAGAACTTAGTCGACAAAGGGTAAATGTACTGGAAAAGAAGCTTTCAAATAAAGATCAAGAAATAACACAGCAACAAAATAAAGAATGGTTAGATGAGCTAAAAACCCAGCGAGGACAACTGCTTTATTTAGAAAAGTCGATAGGTACTTTAAACAAAATATCGGCGTGCGTTAAACGCGATCTCACGTGGTTATTCAATTGCAATAATATGTGTGAAGATCAGCTGCTAAAAGAAAGTTATGCTGAAATAGAGACCTCGGTATTGAATTATGGTTTGCCTGATCTAACGGGAAAAACGGCATCCAGTATAAACGTTATAGAGTTAGAAGGAATTATAAAGCAAACAATCCTTCGTTTTGAACCTCGAATTATCCCTAAAACATTGGAAGTACAGCTTCACGAAGATGAAGAGAGTATGAATCATAATTCTTTAATAATTGAAATTAGTGGTGATGTTTGGACTGATCCTGTGCCTGTGCATCTACATTTGAGGACTCAAATTGATTTAGAAAGTGGGAATGTTGATGTTATAGATTATTAGTTTTTATTATTAAAATTTCACAAATATATGAGGGAAGTTGATGCATCCAGAAATGCTCAAATACTATGAAAAAGAACTCCAATTTGTCCGTGGTATGGGTAAGGAGTTTGCTGAGCGTTATCCAGGTGTTGCTGAACGTTTGGATCTAGGTGGGTTTGAATGTGCAGATCCCTATGTGGAAAGATTACTTGAAGGCTTTGCGTTTTTATCCGCTCGTATTCAACTAAAACTGGATGCAGAATTTCCAAGGTTCACCCAGAATCTACTGGATATGGTTTATCCCCATTATCTGGCGCCTACGCCTTCTATGGCAATTATGAATTTTGAACCGGATCTGGAGGGTGGTGTAACTGAAGATGGGTTTACTATTCCTCGAGGTACACGATTACGCAGTTCTTTAAGCGAAGGTATGCGCACTCGTTGCGATTATCGAACCTCTCAAGATGTTAACTTATGGCCAATAAGTATAGAAGAGGCTAAATATCTTCGTGCTGGTGAAGCTGAGATTCATAATCGTTCTTCTGAGCCCGTTAAGTCAGCCATTAAAATTCAGTTAAAAGTGTCTCAAGGTATTGACTTTAAAACGTTATCTCTGAATAAATTAGAATTCTATTTAGATGGTGGAGGTGAAACTCCGCATAGAGTTTATGAGCTGTTATTGGCGCATTGCTCATCAATTATTATTCAGCCAGTACAAGAGAACGAAAAAAAACCAGCCTGGCGTGTAGAGCTACCTGTGACTAATTTGTCTGAAATGGGTTTTGATGAAAATCAGGCTTTACTTCCATACACTGACGTATCTTTTCAGGGATATCGCTTTCTGCAAGAATACTTTGCCTTTCCACAGCGCTTTTTATTTGTTGAGCTAAATGGATTGCAAGATGTAGTACAGCGATGCGAATCAGATATTTTAGAAATAATATTTTTATTTAAAGAAAAGAATGAGTTATTAGAAGGAGCTTTAGGTAAGGATAACTTCTCCTTGAACTGTACTCCCGCTATCAATCTTTTTCCAAAAAGGGCAGATAGAATACATTTATCGCATCGTTCAAGCGAGCATCAAGTGATTATGGACCGCACTAATCCTTTAGATTATGAGGTCTTTTCAATTACAGGCGTTAATGGATACGATTCTAGTCTACAAGATAAGCAATCGTTTAATCCATTCTATGCTAGTGATAATTATGATTCTAAAATGGGACAGGCTTTCTATACAATCAGTCGTAAACCTCGGTTGCAGTCTACTACGAATCGTTCGCATACAGACTATGTTGGTACAGAAATATTTCTTTCTTTAGTCGATAGTTCCGAGACACCTTATGATGAAGATTTAAAGCAATTAGGTGTATCTGCATTGTGTACAAACAGAGATTTACCTTTGCATATTACTTCGAGAGGGGGCAAAACTCGGTTCACCATGGAAGATAGCGCACCTGTTTTGCAGGTAAGAACTTTGGCTGGTCCAACTAAGCCTAAACCCCCTAATGTTGAAGGTGAAAATGCTTGGAGATTGATTAGTCATCTATCCCTTAATTATCTGTCTCTAATGGATAAAGACGAAAAAACAGGAGCAGTAGCTTTACGAGAGTTACTTACATTATATGGGGATATGCATAGATCTGAAACGATGAAACAAATCAATGGATTATTATCGGTTAAGAGTAACCCTGCTGTTCGAAGAATCCCTGGTGCGGGCCCGATTACTTTTGGGCGTGGTTTGGAAATTTCAATCAATTGTAAAGAAAGTGCTTTTGATGGAATGGGTGTTTATTTGTTAGGGAGTGTTCTTGAACATTTTTTTGCAAAATATGTTTCATTAAATAGCTTTACGCAAACAAGCCTGAGTACTGTTGAAAGAGGAGAGATTAAACAGTGGTCTGTTAGGACAGGAACACGGGCAATCTTATGACTGAAACTACCGACGTGATTCAGGAAATAACAGATAACCCGCATCAGTTTGGGTTTTATGAAGCGTTGAGGTTGATCGAGTGCTATTACAAAGATCGAGCGCGTCTGGGTGAGACGCTTAAATCAGTGGATGACATGATTCGTCTAGGGCAGACCCCAACTACTGCCTTCGCTCCATCTACATTGTCTTCAGCCACAACAGAAAAAGATACATTATTGCATTTGAATGTATATTTCTTCGGGATGTTTGGCCCAAATGGTGCACTACCTCTGCATTTGACTGAATATGCAAATGACAGAGTCAAAACAGCTAGAGATGAGTCATTTATTCATTTCATGGATATGTTTCATCATCGTTTGTTGTGCTTGTTTTATAGGGCTTGGGCGAATAAAGAACCTACGGTCCATTACGATAGGCCAGAACAAGATCGTTTCCATATTTACACTGGTTCTCTGTTAGGTATAGGTAGTCCTGCTTTACAAGATAGAGACCTAATGCCAGACAATAGCAAAATGCATTATGCGGGGCATATGAGTACACAAACGCATCATGCAGAGGGGCTATCTTCAGTGCTTCAAGCCTTTTTCAAAGTACCAGTAAAAATAAAAGAATATATTGGTGAGTGGTTGGAAATCCCCGAACAAAGCCGGTGTTATTTAGGTATGAGTCTGGATGGAGGAAAGCTTGGGGATGATGCCGTTCTTGGTGGCAGAAGTTGGCAGCGCCAGTATAAGTTTCGCGTTTTAATAGGCCCTATGGAGTTAGATGAATACGAAGGGTTACTTCCAGGTAAAGCTAAAATTAAACAAGTATCAGCCATTCTTAAAAATTATGTAGGAATGGAAATGATCTGGGACATAAATCTAATATTAAAAAAAGAAGCTATCCCTAAAACACAGCTGGGAAGTTTCGGACAGCTTGGATGGTCAACGTGGTTACATAATTCACCAATGCAAAAAGATGCGGACGACTTTTTGACAGTTTAGGAGATAGGGAGAGTGTGAAGTGAAGTTTACTTCAAACAGTAATAACAAATAAGTAAGAACCAATAAGGAAGAAACCAATGTCAGATATAAGCAGAACATCATTATTTAGAAAGCTAAATCCAATCACCTATAAAGCGATTGAGAGTGCGACGGTTTTTTGTAAGTTGCGTGGTAATCCTTATGTCGAACTTATCCATTGGTTGCATCAAATATTACAGTTACAAGACTCTGATCTTCATCGAATCATACAAACCTATGGTTTGAACCCTTCTCATTTAAGTAGAGACATGACAGATGCTTTAGATAGATTGCCCCGTGGCGCTTCATCTATCTCTGATTTGTCTTCACATGTAGAAGAGACGGTAGAACGAGGCTGGGTATACAGCACCTTGATGTTTAATGACAGCAAGGTTAGGTCAGGGCATTTAATTGTGGGTATATTGAAAACACCTAGTCTTAAAAATAGCCTTATCTCTATCTCTGACCAGTTTAATAAAATCAGTCTGGAGAACTTAACAGAGCATTTTCATGATGTTGTAGCAAACTCACCTGAAGAAAACTTATCCGCCACAGATGGTACAAGCCTAGACGGTTCAGCGCCTGGTGAGGCAAGTGGGGCTATAGCACCTGCACAAATGGGAAAGCAGGAAGCCTTGCAACAATTCACAGTTGATCTTACAGAAAGGGCAAGAACAGGAGAGCTTGATCCAATCGTAGGGCGTGATGATGAAATCCGTCAAATGGTAGATATACTAATGCGCCGCCGTCAAAATAATCCCATTCTTACGGGTGAAGCAGGGGTAGGTAAAACAGCTGTAGTCGAAGGGTTTGCTCAACGTATTGCCTCAGGGGATATTCCCCCTAGTATGAAAGATGTTTCTGTAAGAACGTTAGACATGGCATTGCTTCAGGCTGGAGCAAGCATGAAGGGTGAGTTTGAAAATCGCCTGAAGCAAATTATTGAAGAGGTGCAATCCTCAGAAAAGCCGATTATTTTATTTATTGATGAGGCACATACTCTAATTGGTGCTGGTGGTGCTGAAGGAACAGGCGATGCTGCGAATATTCTAAAACCAGCATTGGCTAGAGGAACATTGAGAACAATCGCTGCAACTACATGGGCAGAATATAAAAAATACTTTGAAAAAGACCCGGCTTTGACACGTCGTTTTCAAGTAATCCAAGTAGATGAACCCACTGAGGAAAAAGCCACTCTGATGCTGAGGAGCATGGCTACCGTGATGGAAAAACACCACCAGGTACTGCTACTTGATGAGGCATTGGAAGATGCTGTAAAACTTTCTCATCGATATATTCCAGCAAGGCAACTACCTGATAAAGCTATCAGTGTTTTGGATACTTCATGTGCAAGGGTGGCTGTAAGTCAGCATGCAACGCCAGCTGAAGTGGAGGATTGCCAACGTAAAATTCAGGCATTAGAAGTAGAAAATAGAATAATTGATCGAGAAGCAGCAGTAGGAATAGACATTGGGGAAAGAAAGCTCAATGTAGATACTCAATTATCAGAACAGCATGAACAGTTAAAGGTCCTTGAAAAGCGTTGGCAAGAAGAAAAAGAGCTAGTCACAGATATATTAGAACTTAGAGCGAAATTGAGAGGGGTAACTAGCAAGGTAGAAGGTACCGGATCAAAATTAGAGAAAGCTGTAGAGGAGATAGTAGAAAACACTACAGATCATGATGATGAAACTAGCGAGTTAGATACATCAGAAGAAAAGCATGAAAGCTTAGTGACTGCTGATAATGTAGAGTTATCTGATGAAAATAGGACTAAAGCTCTGGAAAAACTTCAAGATTTACAACAGCAGTTATCAGAGCTACAAGGTGAAAGCCCATTAATACTCCCATCTGTTGATGGTCAGGCAATAGCTTCAGTGATTGCAGATTGGACAGGGATACCTGTTGGGAAAATGGTGCGAGATGAAATGTCTGCGGTATTAAACTTGAGTGATACCTTAAATGAAAGAGTGGTTGGGCAAAAGCATGCCTTAGATATGATTGCAAAAAGGGTTCAAACATCGAGAGCTGAGTTGGATAGTCCCAATAAGCCAATCGGTGTATTTATGCTTTGCGGCCCATCTGGTGTAGGTAAAACTGAAACAGGTTTGGCACTTGCTGAGTCATTGTATGGCGGTGAAGAGAACATCATTACTATTAATATGAGTGAATTTCAGGAAGCTCACTCTGTATCAACGCTTAAAGGCTCACCTCCAGGTTATATTGGGTACGGTGAGGGGGGTATATTAACCGAAGCAGTAAGAAGAAGGCCTTATAGTGTGGTTTTGCTCGATGAAGTTGAAAAAGCACATCCAGACGTGCATGAGATATTTTTTCAAGTCTTTGATAAAGGCCGTATGGAAGACGCGGAAGGACGACTGATAGATTTTAGAAATACATTGATTTTATTAACTTCAAATGTGGGTACAGAAATGATCATGGATATGTGTGTTGATCCTGATTTAATGCCTGGTGTTGAAGGTTTAGCTAAAGCATTACGAGAGCCCTTGCTAAAAGTATTTCCACCAGCATTGATTGGTCGTTTGGTGACCATTCCTTATTATCCATTGAGCGATGAAATACTCAGTACCATTATTAAGCTTAAACTGAATAAAATAGTAAAACGCATTAAACAAAATCATGAGGCTGAGATGACTTATGGCGATGATGTGATCCAATTGATTTCTGAACGCTGTAACGATTTAGACAGTGGCGCCAGAGTGGTTGATGCGATATTAACAAATACAGTATTACCTCAAGTGAGTCAGGAGTTTTTGGAAAGAATGATGGAAGGAGAAAAGATCAATACGGTTGCTATCTCAGTAAAAGATAGTGAAATGGTTTATAAATTCTCATAGTAATTTAAAAAGGAGTGGTTTTTACTAATATCGTTTTAGGCTTTATTTTGAGTATAAAAATGACACCCCCTAACTTTGAGGCTGTTTTTGATAATAACTGTTGTAATAGTGTGCTGATATTAAATGCATAATTTTATAACTAACACGTAAAGATATTTATATGCCAGCAACGCAAAATAATAGTGAAGTTAAAATAAAGACCCCTCTAGGGCCTGATGTATTATTGTTTCGTGATATGTCAATGACTGAAGAATTAGGTCGATTATTTAATATTGATTTAGATTTGTTAAGTGAACAGGGCGATATTAACTTTGAAAAAATACTTGGTGAGAACGTTACGATTGAGCTCGATTTAGCCGATGGGAGTAAACGTTATTTTAATGGTCATGTTACGAGTTTTTCTCAAACAGGAGGGTTAAGTAGGTATACAGCCTATCAAGCAACAGTTAGACCCTGGTTTTGGTTTCTAACACGCACAGCAGATTGTCGAATATTCCAAGAGAAGTCTGTTCCCGAAATAGTTAAAGAAATTTTTAGGGAATTGGGATATACAGATTTCAAAGACAAGCTAACTAAGAATTATCGAACTTGGGAATATTGTGTCCAGTATCGAGAAACGGATTTTAATTTTGTCAGTCGTTTGTTAGAGCAAGAGGGTATTTATTATTACTTTACTCATGAAGATGGCATCCATGAGCTTGTACTATCAGATGGAATATCTGCGCACCAGCCATTACCGGGCGACTATTCTACAATTACTTTTTATCCTCCTGATAACACAAGAGTAAGAAAAAAAGAACACATACATAGTTGGCATATCTCCAAAAGTGTTCAACCAGGTAAATATGTGCTTAATGAGTTTGATTTTGAAAAGCCAGCAGCTGATCTAATTACAAAATTTGATGATATAAAGTCACATCAAAAATCTGATTATGAAATCTATGATTATCCTGGTGAATATATTAAGACTGATGATGGGGATAAATATGCTCAAGCTAGAATAGAAGAACTGCACAGTGAATACGAGCAAGTACAAGGACAAAGTGGTGTTCGTGTGATGAAAACTGGTGACTTATTCACTTTAGACGAATTTTCACGTTCAGATCAAAACAGACAATATCTAATTACTGGTATAACGCATGACATTCATTCATATGCTTATGACTCTAGTGATGGAGATAAAGAGGATATTTACAGTAATAGGTTTTCAGTTATAGAAAGTAATACACCTTATAGACCCGCAAGAATAACTCCAAAACCGATCGTTCAAGGCTCTCAAACAGCTATTGTTGTTGGCCCAAGTGGTGAAGAAATTCATACCGATCAACATGCGAGAGTGAAACTTCAATTTCATTGGGACCGATACGGAAAATCAGATGAAAACTCATCCTGTTGGGTAAGAGTTGCACAATTGTGGGCTGGTAGAGCTTGGGGAGGAATTCATATTCCACGTATAGGGCAAGAAGTTATTGTAGATTTCATGGAAGGAGATCCAGACAGGCCCATTATCACAGGCAGAGTTTACAATGGTGAGCAGAAGCCTCCGTATGATCTGCCCGCTAATAAAACACAAAGCGGCATAAAAAGTCGAAGTTCGAAGGGAGGAACAGGAGCTAACTTCAATGAAATACGCATGGAAGATAAGAAGGGTAGTGAAGAGCTTTATCTCCATGCAGAAAAGAACCATACCAATATTACAGAAAATGATCGGAATGAAGATGTTGGCCACGATCGTTCACTTCATGTTGGACACGATAAAAGCGAAGCCGTAGATAATAATAAATCGATTACTATCGGAGTAGACCATACTGAAGCAATTGGTAAAAACAAACAGCTTTCAGTAGGTGTCAATCATAGCGAGCAGATTGGTTCAAATATGACTATCAGTGTTGGCAGTAATCTCACCGAAACAGTAGGAATTAACTACGCTGAAACAGTTGGTGTTGCGATGGAATTAACCATTGGAGCTACGTATGTACAATCAGTCGGATTGAGTAAAACAGTAACATTAGGAACAAGTAAATCAGAGTCCATAGGAACGTCAAAAACTGTCTCAATAGGTTCTGACCAATCAGAAGAAGTTGGTGCAAACAAATCAATATCCATTGGTGAGAATTTAAGTGAAAACATCGGAGATTCACATTCCGAGGCAGTTGTAAAAGACTATTCACTAACAGCTAAGACAATAAGCATGACTGCAGAAGATTCCATTACTTTAACGACTGGTAAAGCCAGTATAACGATGAAAAAAGATGGAACGATTAATATTAAGGGCAAAGATATTACAATAAAAGGTTCTGGAAAAATTAATGCTAAAGCCTCAAAGAATATTGTGATGAAAGGGAAAAACATCTTACAGAATTAATTATAGGTGCATTATGAAAGCTAAGAATAAATACCCAGTAGATAGAGAAAATGAAGGAAGTGTGATTATTGGAGCTCTTGTAGGTATTGATGAGAAAAACCAACCAATAATTGTTTATCCTGATAATCCAATTGAATCTGGAGTGGTAGCGAAAAGTACCACCTTATTTACAAGTGATGATGTTGGATGCGATGTTGCAATGCTTTTTGAAAACGGAGATAAATCTAAACCATTAATTATCGGAAAAATACAGCAACCAAAAACTGAACCAAAGAAAAATAGCCTGTTAGATATTAAGTTGGACGATCAAGAAATTACCTTATCGGCATCAAAACAAATTACTTTAAGTTGTGGAAAATCTAGTATTACTTTAACTAAAGCTGGAAAAATTTTGATTAGGGGGGAGTACGTTCTCACTCGTTCTTCTGGAGTTAATAGAATAAAGGGTGGGTCAGTTCAGATTAACTAACCATGGAAATCGTGAATACAACCCAATACCTTGCAACTTGTACAATTAGTACAGACAAGCATGGGCAGGAGCATATATTAGCAATTGTAAAAGGCACCTTTGAAATTCCTACCTTAGGAAAGATCGCTGAACTTGCTGAGCAACCGGTTCCGATCATCGCTGAAGATATATATGAAGGTGACCCAGAAGATTCTTCAGTCGTTTTTGAAAGTGATTACGCTTTAAATAAACCCTTTTGTGATGTGCTGTTAAATGGATATTGCTATGCACCCAAAGGGAAACCTACTACACAGGTATCTGTCGGACTCAAGGTTGGAAATGTAAGGAAAATTTTTCAAGTAACAGGGGATAGGGTCTGGGAACATTATCCTACAAAAATAAAACCCAGCGAACCTGAACCATTTGTAAAGAAATCGATTTCATATGATGCTGCGTATGGTGGGAAAGATTATTTTGATATTGATAAAGAAAAGCATACAGCCTATTTGCATAATCCGGTAGGTGTTGGATATCACAAAGTTTTAACCCTTGAGGTAGTAAACGGGAAACCGCTACCAAACACAGAAGAAATTAATAATCCTATTAACCATCCCTACGAGAATTATCGGCCAATGTCTTTAGGAGCTGTAAGTAGAAGTAGTCCATCAAGAGCTATTCATGCAGGCAAATATGATAAAAAATGGGTGGATCAACAGTTTCCGTTTTTACCTAAGGATTTTGATGATCGTTATTTTCAAGCAGCGCCTGAAGATCAGCAAACAGAATATTTAAAAGGAGGAGAGATCGTTCATTTAGTCAATTTAACTGAAAGCGGTAAAACTCAATTCAGGATTCCTTCAATTAGGCAGAAAAAGGTTGTTTTCTATTTTCATGATGGGAAATATCAAATTGCAGATTTTAAGGTAGATACATTACATATATTCCCTGAAGATAATGTTTTTACAATGACAGCTAGAGCTTCGATTCCAATTTATGGTGATCCATTCAACTGCTCGAAGGTAATTATAGGTAGGGGTACTACTGCTTGGAAACACGCATTAGAGAAAGGTAAACGATATATACCAAGTATCTCAGAACTTAAAGATTACCTAAAAAAACAACAGGAGAATAGCGATGCTTCCGTTGCAGGTTGATGGCATGGGTGTAGTAACTGCATTAGGTCTTTGCAGAAAGTCTACATCTGCAGCTTTTAGAGCAGGTATAGATAACTTTCAGGAAAGTCACTTTCTTGATGGTAATGGTGAAGACTTACTCGTCGCAGAAGCGCCTTTAGAAAAGCCATGGCGTGGAAAAGTGAAAATGCAGAAGATGGCAATTATGGCGATAAATGAAGCGATTCAAGAGGCTGGTGTAGATATACAGGGTGAAATTACTATTCTCGTCTGTTTACCTGAAAAAGGTATAGGGATACACGTCGATGAACAACAGTTTTTTGAAGAATTACAAGAAGGGTCTGGTCTTTCCTTTTCAATCAATTCTGTAATTATCAGGAAAGGTAAATCAGGTTGTGTTTCAGCCTTTCAATATGCAGAAGAATTGATATATCAACAGCAGATAGAAAATATTGTGGTAGTTGCTACGGATACTCTTCTTACAGGAAAGTTAGTGAACTCATACACAGAAAAACGATGGTTATTTACAAGGACTACTTCAAATGGGTTCATACCCGGAGAAGCTGCTGTTTGCTTGATCGTTAACAAAAGCTCTGAAGTGAGTAGTTTTACAATTATTGGAATTGGCAAGGCTGAAGAACCTTACAGTGAAGGTGATGAAGCACCCTTTCTCGCAGAGGGAATGACTAAAGCTGTAGGCTCAGCATTGAATTCAGCAAAACAGGAATTAGCGAACATAAAACTATGGTTTTCACACAACGGAACATCATATTTATCGGCTAAAGAAAGCACATTAGCGGAACTCAAGCTGTTAAGAGGTGAAGAATTACGTTATCAGCGTCACTCATTAACACCTTATTTTGGGGAAGTAGGCTCAGCAGCAGGCCTCTTAATGATTGCTTTAAGTTACAGTTTATTACCCAAAGGAAGCATTAATCTAAATTCAATGGCTAATTTTGGATCAAGGCGTGCTGCCATAATGTGTGAGGTGAAGTAGTTATGGCTAATAAAGTATTTGCAAATGGACGTGAGATAGCTTGCAAAGCAGGTAAAGGAACCGCGATTCTACCTATTGGTGATGTTTGTTTCACCCCCCCACCTCCAACACCTCCATCACCACAACCCCCAGGTGTGCCAATTCCATACCCATCAATAGGAAAGGCCTCAGATACTACAAAAGGCACTAAAAAGGTAAAAATAACCAATAAAGAAGTCTACAAAATGAGTAAGTCTGTTTTCAAAAAATGTTATGGAGACGAGGCAGGATGTGCAATGGGTTCACCTTTAAAGAAAGGCATAATTTCCCGATGCAATAGAGGAGAAGTAGAGTTTAGAATGTCAGCATCCAATGTGAAAGTAGAAGGAAAAGCTGTCTGTCGACATTTAGATATAGTGACTTCAAATGGTAATGGTAATCCAGATAATACGCCACCTTTTCCGTTTATTGATGGGATGGCAATACCAGATTCATCCGATTGTACCAAATAAAATTATCTAGGAATAAATAATATGAGCTGTAATAAAGAGCTTATAGATTGTAAAGGCTGCAGCTGTACTGATAAGAAAACAAACTATAAAAACTGTTGCCCTAAAGAATGTAAGTGTATGGATGAAAAAGAGTATGAATCTCTTAGGGAGAACTATGTTAAAGACAATAAGGGTGTAAAAGAACAAATAGATAAGAAAATCGAAGAGGCAAAAGCAAAAGGTAAAGTATACAACTACCCTTATACTTTAGATAAAGGCTTTGTAACATTACTTTGTGAGAAACAATATACAGATACTAATGGGACTAAAAAAGATAAGAACGGCAAGGATATAGGAGAGTGCGAATTAACACGAAGTGAGTGTCAGACTAAAAGTAAATGTCATCTTATGCCGTATTCAGAAGCTAAAAAAGGGTGCTGTCCTGGGCAAACTGGGCATCACGTAATACCGGGTTCTTTGTTCAGAGAGGCTAGTGATTGTTATCATAATGATGACTTAATAGGTGTAAAAGGCATATCAAATCGTGATAACCATAATAAAGCATTAACAGTCTGTGTTGCGGGGTCTAGTCATTCTGTTGGCACCCATGGGTTAATGCATTTAGCTACAAAAAAGGAGTTTGGTACTGGTAGTAATATGGATTATGAAACAACTAGTGCTGCCTGTGTTAAGGCACACTCAAAAGTATTTAATGAGAGTGGATGTGATGAGAAATGCCTAAAAGAAGACCTTGATAAATCTTATGAAGCGATAGATGAAAATAATAAAGAGCTAGATAAAAAGAGAGAAGAAAACAACTTACCTAAAAAGAATTGTACTCCTTTGAGTGAAATCACGGATTATAGTCGAGATAAGTATGGTTCAGCAGCGAGTTCTGAGTTTAGTCTGGCTCATTTGAAAGAGCTAATTGAAAATGAAGCAATCAAAGCAGGTAAAGGTACGGCAAATTATTATGGGGTTTAGATATCTAAAAATAATTAATTCGTAAAATTTTTTACTGCTGTAAGGGACAAGATATGGATATTACTATTTCATTTAGAGGAGGATGTGCAATTGGGCCAACCTCTTTTTATCAGCTTTCAAACTCAACTTCTCATAATGATGAAGACCACATAATAATAACTTATTATGAAAAAGAGCAAGAGCCTATTGCTACAACTCTTATGTTTAGAGTGGCTGGTTGGCATAATGTGGATGGGAGACTACTTTTGATTGGAGAGGATAGTGAGCTGGTCTTTCTAAAGGAAGGAAAACTCGACAAAGAAAGTAAAATTAATTTTGATTGTATTCTTACTGGGACCTATGAAAATTCGAAAAGTTATTTTGCACATGGAATGAGTAATTGTATCCTGAGTTCGGATAATGGTGTTGATTGGGGAAATTTTAATAAAGGTATCGATAAAAACATATATGGGGTTATGGGTTTATCTGTAAATAATAAGGGTAATGGGGTTTGTGTAGGCTGGGATGGAGAAATATATATATTTGAAGATAATAAGTGGATAGATTTGGATTCACCTACCAATTCAATTTTAACTTCATGTTGTATATTAGAAAGTGGTTTGTTCTATGCTTGTGGTAAATCTGGGGTAATAATAAAAGGGAAGAATAATTATTTAGAGGTAATAGAACACTCACACAAGGGTATGGAGTTTTGGGATGTTTTTGAGTATGAAAATGAAGTTTTTATATGTGCAAGTACAACAATTTTTAGACTTTCAGACGGGGAGTTGATCCCCGTCGTTGGCTGGTATTTACCTGAAGGAGGAGTTTATTCATCTATGATGAAAACTCCTACGGGTTTTTGGATAATTGCAGAAAAAGTTACATACGATTACAGAAATGGTGAGTTTAATGAAATTCCAAAGTAATTATAAAAAGTAATATTTATGAAAAGTTTAACAAAGTTGTTGATAAGCAATTCATGTAGGTTGGAAAAGGAACTTCATCCAACCTAGAAATGGCAACTGTATAGCTGACTCTAACCTATAATTTACACGTCTTCCTAAATTCATATTTACACAAAGGCGCCATCATAATATTAAAAGTAACATAATCCTCTATTTAATAAGAATATATAACCCAAGCTATGAACCCACAACCAATACCGCACATCGTAGATCAACATGCAGAAGAAGCTGCATTTCTCTGGTTATTGCGCAGTAATGCTGTATCAGCTATTCACTATGATTTAGATGATTTAGCCGAGTTGGATAATCGTGTAGAAGCTCATATCGATGGTCTTAGAGTTACAGGTGACTATGGTTGGAAAGTTTGCGAAGCTAATCTTGAATTCAAAGAAGCAGGGGAGCTATTTATTTCAACTGTACTGGCCTTAGAGAGTAATAATGCAGAAAAACTTAAAATCGTTTATGAAGTTCTAAAGGCAAATACTGAGTTACAGAATGGTTTTGTTTCAGCCTTAGGTTGGGTTAATCCTAAGTTTCTGGAAGGGAAAGTTAGTGGTTTTTTGGCTTCTAAATCATCTTTTTGGCGTCAGATTGGTATTGCTGCATGTACAGTACAGCGTGTAGACCCTGGTGATCATTTAAAACGGGGCATCCAAAGTAAAAATCACGGCTTATGCAGTCAATCATTACGTGCTGCTGGAAAATTAGGTCGCGATGATTTGCTTGAATTGATAAAAAAACAACTGACTAGTAAAGATGAAAACGTCAGATTTTGGTCTGCTTGGTCTGCCATTCTCTGTGCAGACCGATCAGAATCATTAAGTGCGATGTTAGCCTTCGCAAAACTTGAATCTAGTTATGGGCTACAGGCTATTAATCTGCTTCTACGTGTCTATGATTCCAAAAAAGCCAAAGAACTATTAGCTCTATTAAAAGATCAAAATAAGATGAGGCTTGTCATTCAAGGTATGGGTATTCGAGGTGAAGCCGACTATATTCCATGGCTAATCGATCAAATGAGTATCCCTGAGTTATCTCGTTTAGCAGGTGAGTCTTTTACTTTAATTACAGGTGTGGATCTGGCATACGATGATTTGGAAATTGATCAACCCGAAGGCTTTGAAGCGGGACCTACTGAAGATCCCGAAGATGAAAACACGGATCTTGATGAGGATGAGGATTTACCATGGCCTGATATTGAGTTGGTCAGAGCATGGTGGGAGACAAATCGGAATCAGTTTAGCTCAGGTGTTCGTTACTTAATGGGCAAGGAAATTACCCATCAGAACTGTGTATCCATTTTAAAAACTGGTATGCAGAGACAACGTAAAGCAGCGGCCATGGAATTAGCTTTGATGACTGCAGATGGAGTGTTATTTGAAACAAGTGCTATTGGAAGTCGTCAGCAACAATTGCTTAATGTTTGAAGACTAAAACATACTAGATGAGACAGTGTTGGAGCTTTGCGACGACTACCAGAAGAGTAAAGTTTGCAAAACCTCTTAAAAGTGGGGGGGGGTGACCCCACTACTGTCCCACAGTTTACCATTAGAAAGCGAACTTCATCTGAGGCTCGCTTTTCTTATGTCTGGGAGGATCTGGTTTTAGAATCTCTC
>NZ_CANLZW010000001.1 GCF_947495625.1 uncultured Cocleimonas sp. | reverse complement strand
GAATTGATCCCAGCGCGAGACTGAGCGTAATTTTTGCCCTGTATGGTGCTGTTTTGCTAATCGCTCAAATCCATGTCTCGATAGAGGCTGAAGTAGTTGCTGAAACGCAGTGTTATTATGTGCCAAAGCCTGAACTCCTTATGTGTAGTGCTTGGTGGTACAAACATTATAACAATTGAAGTTCAGGCTTTCTTTAGTTTGAATAACTATGGGACAGCAGTGGGGGTGACATCACTTTTCTAAGCCATGAGTCCCAGAATAAGCATTTCGTTCTGCCGGCTTCCAATCTCCCAAAACTCCTTCATTCGGTTTGTATACTTCTACCAGAAGCGGAAAACAGGCGGCATCATCGTCTGAATGGCTACTACCACAATCACCACCCGGGCAGGTCGACATCGAACCGAGTAAATCAATCTCTGCAAAAAATTCAATAAAGTCGCCGGGTTTTACGGGGCTGGCTTTCATAAAATATTGATGGGTATCTTTGGTGAAACCGGTACACATAAATACATTCAACACATCGTGTACGTGCAGCTCGGCTTCTTCAAGCGCTAAATTTCTACCTTCTGCCAACGATCTGGTGAGGTTTGAATGACAGCAATAATGATAATCTACACCGTTTAACATGTAATTTGTGTATGGATCGCAGCGTGTACCAATCACATCATGAATGCCTGCGCCATCTTCATCCCAGCCATACCATTCCAATGTATCGTGAGTGATAGTTGCCAGTGGGCGTAAACCGGGCAAGCTACTCCATAAACGATCACCTGTGGTCACATGACTAGCGTGTAGTTGACGTGTTTTACCGCTGAAAAAGCGTTCGCTTAAATCGTGTTGATTCCATAAGTTTAAATCGCCCACTTGCGGCCCTTCAACACTGACGAGTCTAAATACATGACCTGCGGGTACTTCAAATGTCTTCGCATCTCTAGGTGGTATTAGCACTTCGTCGACTTTAGTCATATTGGTGCGGACCTTGTTATAAAAATCAGTATCGACAGGTGGAAGTTGATCGACGCTATAACAAATGATTGGTTTTCTACTCATCAGATATTTCCTTTTTGCTAAAGAGGCTGGGTATATCTTATACAGTTGATGACCTAATCAATAGTATATTTGGATAATACTTTTAATAGAGAGTGTGTGTTAGTTTTTGCGGTGAATTGCCGGGCTTTGTTTTATTTAAAGCTTGTTACACTCAAAAGGATTTCTACCATGACTGCTATTAAAAATTTATCAGCAAAATGTATCTCTATTTTTACCTTAATGGTTTTCTCTTCTTCAGCGGCTTTTGCGGGAATTGCTGTTCCTGGTGGTACAGTGACATTGTCGCCGACTGCTACAACGGCAGTTCCTACGCTTAGTGGAACAATGCTTATCCTATTAAGTTTACTCTTAATGGTAGTTGCTTTCCGAGTATCTAAAAACTCAAAAAATGGAGCTGGTAAGTTCTTCATAGCGCTTATTGGCGCTTCTGCCTTAATGGCGGCTGGTGGTTTTAAAACGGTTTCTGATTTACAGGCTGCTGTAGGTACAACCAAAACGATGGACAACCCCGCAGGTGGAGATGTCATTTTTAATGAAGGAGCTTTTACTATTATTAAAAATGGTTCTGGCGTTACACAACAAGTAAAAGACATAATTTTAAATTTTGAAGGTAACTCTTGTGGGAATTTTCCTGGAGCTGGAATGATCGAGGGAATACCAGAATGTGCAATAAATCTGCCGCTTTCAGATGACATGAGTTGCCATGTGGATTGCAGGTTAGAATTTGATTAAGTTAACCTTGGCGAAGTGCAAGTAACAAAACCCGCAAAATAATTTTGGGTACCAGATAGGTAAAAATTCTTCGATCTTCTTTATCCATTAATCTTAATTGCAATCATACTTGTTATCGTTGATTATGGTGTGACCAAGTGAATGATAGATATATAACAGAGCATCCATAAACCGATGGAAACCCAAGTATTAGATTTAAGCCAAAGCTGGTTTCAGACGCATTTTACTGAAATTCAATTTGCTGCCATTTTTGGCGGCATGGTTCTTTTCTTTTTAATTGAGGGATTTATTCCTCGGCGAAAATCGAATGAGAACGAGACCAATCGTTGGCTGGGTAATATTGGATTGGCGCTATTCAATCACTTCTTTGTCTTATTTTTCTCGATTGTCGTGTATGGGTTAATATCTGGTTTTGTCCCAGAATCTCCGCTTCTATCACATTTTAAAATTTCTGATCTTCCTGTATTTATTCTGTTGCTGTTTGTGATGGAGTTTTTGGTCTACTGGATTCATCGTCTATTTCACAAGGTTCCATTTCTCTGGCAAATACATGCGGTACACCATACAGATACCGAAATTGATGTGACGACAAGCCATCGGCATCATCCTTTTGAGCCAATGATTAATGTCATTATTTTAACCCCTGTTATTTTATCTCTAGGTGCTCCTTTTATTGTTATTGCGCTTTATAACCTAACCCACACTGCATTTAGTTTATTTACTCACAGCAATATAGTGTTGCCTAAAAAGCTCGATAAGGTATTAAGACTGTTTATTGTGACGCCAGATTTTCACCGTATGCATCACTCCAGCGATAAAAAATTCACCAACAGTAATTACAGCGACATGATTCCGTGGTTTGATTATTTTTTCAGGACGTACACGCAAAAGCCTTATGAAGAGATTGCGTCAATGGAAGTTGGTCTAGAAACATTGCGCGATAATCAAGATAGTCGTCTGGACAGACTGTTCATTACACCATTTATTTACAAACCAAAAAGCTAATCCACCCCCCTACTTTCATGAGGTTTTTATAATACTTGAAAAGCCCCTATGTAATATTCGTGGTCAATATCCTGTAATGTTAATTAGGCAATAACTCAGAACTGTTTTAAGCAGAATATTGAGCGCTAAGTATTTTTATTTAAGTTACAGGGTTTTCTCAAATAGATAACCTATACTCTTGCTTCATTATCTCAACCCAATTTTAAGTATGGATCCTATTTTTGAGCTCAGTATCTACTGGGTATTAGCCTTGAGCCTTGTCGCTTTTTGCGCGGGTTATGTTGATGCTGTTGCGGGCGGTGGCGGAATGCTTAACCTTCCCGCTTTATTATTCGCGGGTGTTCCACCAATTTCTTCATTAGCTGTGAGCAAAGTGACTGCCATTGCTGGCACTACACTTGCGGTTGCCAAATACGCGTTAGGTAAAAGAGTGCAGTGGAAAATAGTGGCTTATGCTGCAATTCCTTGTCTATTGGCTTCTTATGTTGGTGGGATGTTTGCGCTAAAACTCTCTGCTACCTTTTTGGCCTGGGCTATTATAATTTGTATTCCGATTGCGCTGATTATTGTACTGAGAGACAAACCAGAAGCACACTTGGGCACTACGGAAGATCGACCGATTAAAGCAATAGCAGCGCTTGCGCCGATTGGTTTCTATGATGGAATTTTAGGCCCGGGAACCGGTACTTATATGGCAATTGCCGTAAGAAAAATACTGAAATTCGATTTACTTAAAGCAACCGCAACCATCAAACCCTTAAATCTATTTACCAATATTGGGGCGGCTGTTGCATTTTTACTGGCGGGAAAGGTTATTTGGGCAATCGCTCTTCCGATGATTGCCGCAAGTTCTTTAGGTGGCTGGATAGGGGGCCATTCTGCCATTAAAGGTGGAGATAAATTTATCCGCCGTCTATTAATTATCGTACTAACCGTTATGTTAACGGCGAATGTAATCAAGATGTTTATGTAATTAGCCTAAAAAACTCCCTGTAAGTAGGGGGGTGGGTTTGGTTAATGTTATAAACTATCTTAAATGTTAAGCCGTTCTATTTAGCTCTAGGATCTTCTTTCTGAAGAATTTTGGCACGTCTTTCTTCCCACCTTTCTTTTGCCGTTTGAATAGCTCTGTCCGTATTGTTGGTAAACTCAGGAGTGGGTGTTTGGGTTTTGATCGCTAAAGATGGAGAAAGCCTAGACGTAGTTTCTACTAATTTATCTTCCTTCTGTTTTTGGAAAGATTTGTGCGCTTCATGGGTTTTTTTCAGCGTGTTCGCGCTATCAGGACGTCTTAGGCTTTTCTTTGTCGGGTCGTAATCGGATAAATTAATTTCAAAATTCCCTAAGCCGATATCCAGTAGGTATTTAGCGAGCGTATCGAGCTTTCTCCAGACACGTGCTTTACCACTGTTTTTAGCCATTACGATTTTATCTGTTTCACCAGCAGTAATGGTTAATGTCCAGGTATCACCTTCAGCATTTGCTTTAGCTTTAGCAACAGCTCCGGCTTCTATTAAGTGAGTTAGTGCATTGTGGTTAATTGTGTGAGTATTCATCAAAGCTTCCCCTTTTTGCTATGAATTGCTTCCCAGTTATTAACTGTATGGTCGTTATTTTATAGAAAATAGTATTGTATGCAACTTTTTGGTGCATTTTTTGCAGGAGTTTTCAAAGTGCTTTTGACACAGCAAATGCTTTTTTATTGATGGGGACTAGGCTAAGCTTCTATTTTTGATAATTTAAGCTATTTTAAGTGACTAAATCAGATCAACATGTAGATATGAATCGACGCTTTGGTGGCGTACAACGCTTATATGGAAAGGCTGCCTTAGAAAAATTTCAACAAGCACATGTGATTGTGGTTGGTGTGGGTGGTGTTGGTTCCTGGGTTGCTGAAGCCCTCGCCAGAAACGCAATAGCAAAAATTACATTGATCGATATGGATGTCGTTGCAGAATCAAATATCAATCGCCAGCTTCCTGCTTTATCAAGCACTTTGGGCCGAAATAAAATCGATGTAATGGCGGATAGAATCAAAGATATTAATCCTAATTGTGAGACTGTCACGATTGATGACTTTGTTACGCAAGATAATATAGAAGCGATGATATCGACCGATGCTGATTTTGTTGTCGACTGCATCGATGATTCACGGGTTAAGTCAGCCATGATTGCATGGTGCAAACGCAATAAAATAAAAATCATCACTCTTGGTGGAGCGGGCGGTCAGACAAATCCTGGTTTGATAGAAGTCTCTGATTTAAGTAAAACGATACATGATCCTTTATTATCTAAAACACGAAAATTATTACGTCAGGATTATGGCTTTACAAAAAATACGAAACGTCGTTTTTCAATTCCCTGTGTGTTTTCCTCCGAGCAGTTGAAATACCCACTCAGCTCTGGTGAAATGTCCAACGATAAACCCACAGGGGAAGCGGCATTGACGGATTTAAGTTGTGCCGGAGGAATAGGCTCATCTGTAATGGTTACGGCGACATTTGGGTTTGTAGCGGTGGCTTATGTGTTGGAAAAAATAGCAGCTAAAACTTAAGTAATCGTTTTAATTAGAAGGTTTCTTTTTCGGCTTTTTAATCTTTGCGAATTTAGGCGCCATTTTTTCGAGATGATTTTGATACATCACAAACCACATCAAAACTGGTGTTACCGCAGGCAAGATTAAATAGCCCATTTGATAGCCAAGCGCGATCAATTCTCGAGTAAATGCGGTGGTGTTGAGTGTTTCTGCAATACCCATTCCCAATTTAAATACCAAGGTTTGCAGTGTGTCGAAGGTTATGCCCCAAACCTGCACGATGAGTAAAATCAGAATACCTATGTATAAATTCTGTAGCTTATTGCCTAGTTTGTCGGGAGTGGCTAACAACATCGCGATAAATAAAGCGATACCATAACCGTACTTCATGGCATTGATGGCAAACACTAACTGCCCTTGATTCACATCATTTGTTTTTTCAGCAGCAAATGGCGTGATGATATGCAGAACATGTTCATAAACTTCGACATTGACAACAGACTGTCCTGCCACTAACGATAAAGTCGCTTTTGACAAAAATGAAAGCACGTAGAGAATAACTGGTGTTAAGAAATACCAAAGTACAAAAGTAATCGGCAGCCAAATCAGAATTTTAAGTAAAAATCCTTTGACTGAGATTATTTGGTCTGATTCTTTTGTCATATTTTTAAAAGCAGTACTATGTTAATTTTAAGCCGCTTGAGGCTCTACTTGATCATCTTCTGGCTCCGGTAGCATTCGTACCCAAACAATAAATACGATTAATGCGTCAAGAATAATGAGTGCTTGCCACAAGTATAAATGTGCCCATTCAAACCATTCTTTATCCCATTGTAATAGATAAAAGAGACTGATAATTCTAACAATATTGAGTGCCTGAATCGCTAAAAAACCAAATAGTAAACCGTAGAGTTTATGTTTCCAGCTGGCAGGGAATGCAACGATGGCAGCTGTCAGACAGATCATTGCTTCAACACCATTACAACCGGGCTGGATAGAGACAGCGGTACCATTATTTATATTTTGAAGAATGATGCCGTGAGATTGGACTGAACTATCAAATAGTTGGGTAACTGCCGCGCTGACAGATGCGATTAAGCCGGTGAAAGGCAAGATAACGTATTCACGAACAGGACCGAGCAATTCCAAGGTAAATAAAACAACCAAGACCAACACAAACCACGAGATACGCATAAGCTTTCCAACAATCGGGATGTTTAAAGTATGGCATAACTTTCGTATTATTTTTGTGAAAAAATTACGGAAATAGTTTTAAATTTAATAATTCAAATCAACTTTATTATGAGATCTCGTAATAACGTGCTACTTTTAGCGCGTTCTTTCGATGAGAAATTAATATCAAATTGTTTTAACTATTCTCTATGGTTAAGCCTGTGCTCAGTAATATTGATATATCCTGTAAAAAAGAACAATAAAAAGGGGTCTTTCCATGTTAAAAAAAATCACGGTATTAATGCCGATTGTACTCATATCTGCTGGCATTACTGGATGTTCGGGCACAAAACCACAACAAGTAAAAAGCACTGTAGCACCAAAACAAATTGTTAAAGTTCCTACTGTTGCTGAGACAGAAACTGAAGTAGAACAAGTTGTTTATGAAAAGCGTTCCCCAAAACGCAATATACGTAAAGCAACTAATCAACGGAGTTATAATAATAGTGTAAGTCCTTTCTCGCGCAAATTATCTAGTGCGGCTTTGCAGCGTTTGCAATCACGCGTTAGATACGATGGTTCTTATGTGAAAATTGCATATCCATGGGGTGATGTTCCTGCAAATATTGGCGTATGTACAGATGTTGTAATTCGTTCTTACCGTAAACTGGGTATCGATTTACAAAAAGAAGTGCATAAAGATATGACCACTGCTTTTAACTCTTATCCTAATCCACGTAAGTGGGGTTTATCGCGTCCTGATACCAATATCGATCATCGTCGCGTTTACAATTTAAGAAAATTCTTCCAGCGTAAAGGTGCTGCATTACCTATCACACGTAATCCTCGCGATTATAAGCCTGGAGATCTAGTTACCTGGATGGTCGGACCTGATTTACCACATATTGGCATGGTTGTTGACAGACCAAGTCGCGCGGATCCAAATCGCATGATGATTGTTCACAACATCGCACAGGGTCCTCAGATGGAAGATGTATTGTTCAGATTCCCTATCACTGGCCACTATCGCTATACATCAGCGCACGTAGGCAATTCACCGCAGACTTATTATGCGTCAAATAAAGCTCAGCCTCGCAGAAACCAAATGACTCATGCTCAATTAGTTCAAGCAGCTAACCTTCTAGGTACTGGAACTCAATCAAGAGCGGCTCAAGCAACTCCTCAAACAGTTGCAGCAGCGCCTAGAGTATTATCAAATGCTCAGTTAATGGAAAGTGTCGTGAGCCTTAATAGCGCTAACGGTCCGGTTGTAAAAGCAAAGAACGGTAATGTAAAATTAGCGAAACTGTCTAATGATCAAATTAATGCGTTGTTGATTAAATAACAGTTCTTAATTATCTTAAAAGCCCGAATGTCGAAAGACCTCGGGCTTTTTTTATGCTTTTTTATATCGTCGCCTCTCATCAATCTCGTGCAAAGCACTCTTTAATATATTATCTTATTTCTTTTGAATAATTTGTTTGGAGTAATGCAATGTCTGAAACCCCATCCACAATGCTAGAACTTGGTACGCAAGCACCTGATTTTTCATTAATCGAACCTGCATCGGGCAATATGGTTTCATTATCTGACTATAAGAATGAAGCCGTTTTGATTGCTTTTATTAGTAACCACTGTCCTTATGTCATTCTGATTAAAGATGCGCTGGCGCAATTTGCCAGAGATTATCAAGATAGAGGTCTAAAAGTCATCGCAATCAATGCTAACGATGTAGAAAATTATCCCGACGATAGTCCGGAAAAAATGGTTGAAGATGTGGAAAATTATGATTACACCTTCCCTTACCTGTTCGATGAATCACAGCAAACGGCAGCAGCATATCAAGCGGCATGTACGCCTGATTTCTTTATGTTCGATGAGAATCATAAACTATATTATCGTGGTCAATTTGATGGAGCGCGTCCAAATTCTGGGATTCCGGTTACGGGCGAAGATATGATAAAAGCAGCTGAATCATTATTAGCTGGTGATCCCCAACCAGTGGTGCAAAAACCTTCAATGGGCTGTAATATCAAATGGAAAGCGGGTAACGAACCTCAATATACTTAGAACAAAAAAAACAGCCTGAGCTCTGCATAAATTCCATTTACGTTTTTAAACCACAAAAACGTAATGTCATTAAAAGTAGGGGATGACCTTTACTTTTTTGCTCGAATAAGAGTGTATAAAATTAAAAAAGATGACCGCCTTTCAAAAATCTTTCGATAAATCTATTTGGGAAGTTGTTTCTCAAATAGCTGTAGGGCGCGTCATGAGTTATGGTGAAGTTGCTCGAGCTGCGGGATATCCCAGACATGCTCGAATGGTAGCACGTGCGATGAGTCGATCTGAAGAAAAACTACCGTGGCATCGTGTAGTTAAATCAGATCGTACTATCGCATTCGAAGTAGGTAGCGAACCCTATAAAAAACAACAAGCACTGTTATTAAACGAAGGTGTTCAATTAAAAGAAGGGAAAGTTATTCCTATAACATCCGATAAGAATAGAGAGCTTGATGAGGTGTTGTGGGGACCAAGTGATGATAACTAATATTACTTTCTAAAATTGAATCAATAAGAAAAAACACCTTATAACTAGGGGGGTGTGAATTCACAGGGTGACTTTTCAGGTATGATTCACACCAAACTCAATCGACTATGGGCTAAATATGTCTGATTCAATCAGTGATTCTAAAACGATTAATAAAAAAGAATCATGGGGAGACACTCTAAAAGCATTCTTGAATCCAAGCGTGTTAACAATGCTATTTCTAGGCTTTTCTGCTGGCATTCCTATTTTACTTATTTTCTCATCATTAAGCTTGTGGTTGCGCGAAGCTGGCGTTGAGCGTTCGGCCGTTACTTTCTTCAGTTGGGCGGCACTTGGTTATTCATTTAAATTTGTATGGGCGCCACTGGTGGATAAACTGCCATTGCCTTTTTTAACAAGGCTTTTAGGGCGAAGACGTAGTTGGATGTTGTTATCACAATTTGCGATTATTCTCGCAATTTTATGGATGTCGCAGACTGATCCTACTGATAGCGGAAGTCTCACCTTAATGGCTGTTGCAGCTGTTCTGTTAGGTTTTTCATCGGCTACCCAGGATGTAGTGATCGATGCTTATCGTATTGAATCTGCGCAAACAGATTTACAAGCTCTGATGTCATCAACCTATATCGCCGGTTATAGAATTGGCATGCTGGTTGCTGGTGCTGGTGCTTTATTCCTTGCCAGCTACTTTGGTTCTGATAAAGGTTCCTATAATTATCAGGCCTGGGAATACAGTTACATGATCATGGCTGGCGTGATGTTAGTTGGTGTAATTACTACGCTACTTATCCCCGAACCTACAGTCAGTAAAGAAAAAGCCACTCTATACACTGCGAATGATTATCTAAGGTTTTTATTCTTATTTGTTGCAATCGTGATCGCCTTTATCCTGACATTTTATTTCAGTAGCGATATATCAGATGATTTCAAAAGCACTCTCAAAGAACTTTTTGCCAATAATCATCTGGCCAATTTTGTTGTTTCTCTGATTCGTCTTATTGCAGCGATAGCATTTGCCGCTTTAGTTGCTTTTGCCTTGGTGAAAGCTAATGTAGTGAACAAAACCATGGTCAAAGAAACCTATGTAGGCCCTGTGCAAGATTTCTTTATGCGCTACGGGCTTTCACTGGCTTTTTTGCTATTAGCTTTAATAGGACTCTATCGCATCGCAGATATTGTGCTTGGCGTTATCTCCAATGTTTTCTATCAAGACCTGGGATATTCAAAAGTAGAAATCGCCAGTGTGGTTAAGACATTCGGCTTGTTTATGACTATTGCAGGTGGTTTTTTAGGCGGTTTACTTTCAGTGCGCTTTGGCGTTGTTAAAATTCTATTCTTAGGCGCACTATTATCCGCAGTAACGAATTTGCTTTTCATGGCTTTAGCAAATACAGGTTACAACTTGCCTATGCTCTATCTTGTTATTTCTGCAGATAATTTATCAGCGGGTCTGGCCAGTGCTGCTTTCATTGCATTTCTTTCTAGTTTAACCAACATTTCATTCACTGCTGTTCAATACGCTATTTTTAGCTCGCTAATGACTCTGTTACCCAAGATACTGGGAGGTTATTCAGGCTCTATGGTTGAAGCCTTTGGTTATCAAACCTTTTTCCTGATAACTGCACTAATGGGTATACCTGTTTTATTATTAATAATAATTGCTGGTAAGAAGTTAGAGCTGAAACAAAACAGTTAAAAAAGTTTCCCTTTGAATAGTATTAAGTTTGCACAAGAGCTTAAGAAAAACCCCTTATAAGTGGGGGGGTGATCTTCGTATATCTAATTTTATCCTATTAAATAAGAGTTTAGGTGATTTTGCCACTTGTCAGTTAGAATAGTGAACTCAGCTATGTGGTGGTTTGCCATATAGTCGTTTTATCGTTAAGCTCAATCGCTACAATTTTACGACGTAAATGTATTTCAAGGAGAGAAATAGGTGTTATCCCGATTTATTAAGTTAATGATTCTACTGACATTAACACTAGGACTCACTCAAACAGGTAGCGCTCGCTACAGCACTAATCCAAAACTCGGAATTAATGTCGGAGGTGTCGGTAAAATGACTACTTCTGTACCTTTCACAGATATTTTTAAAATATCACGTGGCTGGTTTACTTCATGCGAATTTGATTGGCGTGCTGGTGTTCCGATTGATCCAGGTTGTACAAAAAAGAAGTCATTAAATTCACAAGAACAGGATTTACTACAGCTAGACGGCAACGGCTGGGTAAGAACACTTCCGGCACCAAACGAATCTCCTATATTTACCAGTGTAACCAGCACCTGGAAGCTTTCTAAGCACTTCCCAACGGGACGTTATGTGGTTCTTTATGATGGTGAAGGTGTGATGAAAATCACCGGTGATCTACGCATGGGTTATCAAAGACCTGGGCATATTGAATTTGATTTACTCTCTCCTAAACGTAATTTAAAGCTACAAATTACCAGAACAGATCCTCGAAGAAACGGTAACTATATTCGCAACATTCGTATCGTTCCTAAAGCTTACGAAAGTACTTATCAACGTCAGGTTTTCAACCCTGATTACATCGCTAGAATAAGAGAAATGCATGCATTGCGCTTTATGCCTTGGTCAAACCCAAGAGGCAACAATGCTGTAGAGTGGAATCAGCGTGCAACTATTGGTACTTCTCACTACACCGGTGAAAATGGCGTTCCAGCAGAACGCATGGTGGATTTAGCCAATGCGATCAATGCGACACCCTGGTTAAGTATTCCCTATCAAGCCAGTGACGATTACATGCAGCAATATGCACGTATGGTTAAAAATCGTTTACGCAAAGATCAAAAGGTCTATGTAGAATTTTCAAATGAAGTTTGGAATACCATCTTCCCAGCAGCAACCTATGCCGCAAGAAAAGCCGATAAGTTATGGAAATTTCCTTATCCTAAAGTTCCACAAGGAAAACGCCGTGTTTTGCTAGCAGCCAATTGGTACGCAATGCGCAGTGTTCAAATGTGTCAGATATTTAAGAAAGAATTTGGCGGACAGCGTAATCGCGTGATTTGTGCGGTTGGTTCTTTGAATTCAGTACCTTGGGTAGGTAAAGAAATTCTGGATTGCCCATTATGGAAAGCCGCTAACGGTTGTGGTCGTCATGTTGATGCTTATGGTATTGGCCCTTATTTTGGCGATTACATCGCACGTAAAGAGAACCGTGAAACGGTTAAAAGCTGGACCAGAGATGGTGATGGTGGAAAATCTCGACTCTTCCAGGAAATTCTTCACGGGGGTATGGTAAAGAATAGCCCTGAAGGTGGGGCAATGAGTTTGCTACGTACTCAAATTGCTCAAAACAAGGCGCTTGCGGATAAATACAATCTTCAATTAGTAGCGTATGAAGCCGGCCAGCATCTGATTCGTTTTGATCCTCCACATACCGTTAAAGATCCAGCAGTACTTAACTTATTTATGACTGCGCAAAAAGACCCTCGTATGAGAACGGCATATCAGCAGTACTTGAAAGCCTGGCAACAAGGTGGCGGCGGATTGATACTGCATTATTACGGTATTGGTGAGCCAGAACCTAAAAACTTCTTTAGTATGCTTGATCATTTGCATCAGCCTTCTACTCCTAAGTACTTAGCATTAATGGACTATTTAGGAACAGGTTCGACTTATGTGGCACCGAGAAAAGCTTATGTTGCTCCTGTAGTGGAAAGACAGCAAGCACCTCGCGCACCTGCTCCTCAGATTCAAAGACAAGTACAAGTACAACGGCAAGCTCCAGCACCTACTTATGCCCCTCAAGCTCAAAGGCAGGCGCCCGCTCAAAACAACTGGGATAAATTCCTGGAACCAGCTCCACGACAAGCTGTAAGACAACCTGCCCCCGTTGCTAGGCCACAGGCTGGCTCACCCTTAAGCGGAGCGGGTATTCAAGGATGGGCAAGAACTGGCAATTCAACTATCTCTCCACCGATTACACTAAAACGCGGTGCCAGAAACAAGCTATCACTATTGTGGCATTACACCAATGCAAAGCGTTCAGGAAATCAATATTTACGTTTATATGCCATGGATAACCGTGGTGGACGTAAATTATTACTTGAGCAACCTGCGGCAGATATCGCTGAAATTGGTAACTTTGATCAGCTGTTTGAGGAAGATATCAGTCGTTATGTGGGCCCTCCAATCAGGTTAATGATTGAAACAAGTCCTGGATTAAACACTGTTATTGAAAAACTGACTTTTTGATAACAAACGCGAAAAGCTACAATGGTGTAATAACCTTACAACAACAGCGTTATTCCGGTTATAATGCGCCGTTTCGTGAGATTTAAGGAACGTATCAATGTCTCAAGTCCTTGTTGGCGTAGTAATGGGTAGCAATAGCGATTGGAATATTATGTCCAAAGCTGTTGAGCAATTAGAAGCTTTTGGTATTCCACATGAATACAAAGTAGTGTCGGCTCATCGTACGCCTGACCTACTTTTTGAATATGCAAGTACTGCGAAAGAACGTGGTTTAACAGCCATAATCGCAGGCGCGGGTGGTGCAGCGCATTTACCTGGTATGCTTGCAGCTAAAACTGAAATACCCGTTCTAGGCGTACCAGTTCCTTCGCGCTATTTAAAAGGCGTAGATTCACTTCACTCAATCGTACAAATGCCTGCTGGAATTCCAGTGGCTACATTTGCTATCGGTGAAGCGGGTGCAACCAATGCAGCCTTATTTGCTATCTCTTTATTAGCTAATTCAGATGATGCTATTGCTAAAAAACTCACAGAGTTTCGGGAAGCACAAAAGCAAGTAGCGATGAATATGCAACTCCCACCAGAGCAAAAATAATGTTACTACCAGGCGCAACAATCGGAATGCTAGGTGGCGGTCAATTAGGTCGAATGTTTACCATCGCCGCTAGAAATCTAGGTTATAACGTTATTGTTCTAGAGCCTGATACAGGCAGTCCTGCTGGACAACTTGCTAACGAACATATCATTGCTGCTTATGATGATGCTGAAGCATTGGTAAAACTTGGTAATCAATGTGATGTAATCACAACAGAGTTTGAAAATATTCCTGCTGAAGTTCTGAATAAGCTCACCGAATATTGTCCTGTTTTTCCATCCGCTAGCGCCGTTGAAAAAGCACAAGACCGTATTGTAGAAAAAGAATTTATTCTATCCTGTGGATTGTTACCAGTTCCTTATGGTGTGATTAACACCAGTTCTGATATCGCCAAAGCAGTTAAAGATATCACTTTCCCTGCGATCTTAAAAACAGCACGTTTTGGATACGATGGTAAAGGCCAGCAAACAATAAAAAGTGCAGATGAAGTAGAAGTGGCATTTAAAGAAACAGGTCAGGTTTCTTGCGTTTTAGAACAACGCATTGATCTTGATTGTGAAGTTTCTGTGATTCTGGGAAGAAACGAGCAAGGTGAAACACAATGTTTCCCTGTTGCAGAAAATATCCACCGTGACGGTATTCTTTATCAAACACTAGCACCCGCTAGAGTTGATCATGATATAGCGAATGCTGCACAAGCAGCTGCCAAGAGAATGGCTGATAAACTTGATTATGTGGGTGTGATGGCCATTGAATTCTTTGTGACCAAAAAAGGCGAATTGCTGGTTAACGAAATGGCACCAAGAACACATAATAGTGGGCACTACACGCTTGATGCTTGTGTAACATCACAGTTTGAACAACAGGTACGGATGGTTTGTGGGTTACCCTTTGGTGATGCTCGTTTATTGAGTCCTGTAGTGATGACAAACATGCTTGGCGATTTATGGGGTTCAGGAGAAAATACACAACCACATTGGAATAAATTATTTGAAAATTCATCGACCAAGTTACACCTCTACGGAAAAATGGAAGCCCGAGTAGGCCGTAAGATGGGACATTTCTGCACGCTCTCAGATAATTTAACGGATGCTCAACAGCAAGCTGACGCTATATTTAATCAATTATCGGCTTAGTCTGTTAGACCAAGTCATTCTCCATAAAGTAATAGACTCAGTAAGGAGTAATTATGGATTTAACGCTATTAATAAAAGCGCATTCTGGCATCGCAATAGTCGTATTGATAATCTATATCGTCCGTGGGGTTATGATGCTGGCAAGTTCAACCAAGACAAATTCAGCTATAGTCTTATCAATAGCCTCTATATTCACCATATTACTTTTCGGATTAGGTGTTTATATCGGTTTTGCACAAAAGCTTTCATTTGCTGATGGCTTTATCCTAACTAAAATTATCAGTTTATTGTTATTTGTCGCCTTTGGCACAATCGCTCTCAAACAAGGTCTATCAAAAGCTGTTGCAAGTGGATTATGGCTGCTTGGACTTTTTGCATTTGTTTATGCCGCTTTAATTGGTACACATACAATAGCACCACTTTTCTAGGTAACTTTTATAAAAAATGTACCTTATAAACCTTTCTTCGCTTTATAAGCATCAACCACAAGATTAAAAAACCATGTTAGATAAAAAACAGTTAGATGAATATCGTAAGGATATCTCGTTTAGTGGAACACTTTGTGACACCACTTTAAACTACAAGAGTACCTGGGGAATTTTTTCTCCGCGTGAATTAGATGACGGCACAAAGCTGATGATGCAATACATCAAAATAAATCCCGATGACAATTGTTTTGATTTAGGTTGCGGCTACGGACCTATTGGTCTGACTATGGCAAAACTCGCTCCTAATGGAGAAACGATATTGGTTGATAAAGATTTTATGGCTGTTGAATACGCCAATAAAAATGCCGCATTAAACAAAATTCCGAATGCAACAGCACAACTCAGTAACGGCTTTCAGCATATCGAAAGATCAAAACGTTTCAATGTGATTGCTTCTAATGTTCCTGCAAAAGTTGGAAAAGAGATGATGTCTTTAATGTTGCATGACGCACATCATCATTTAGAAAAGAACGGTAGTTTATACTTGGTTACAGTAAATGGATTACGTCAGTATATGAAACGTAATCTTAAAGAAATATTTGGTAATTACAAAAAATTAAAACAGGGCAAGGCATATACGATTCACTTAGCCCAAAAATAAAAGTAACGTTGATGAAAGATAATGATTGATGACGACGACAAATTAACTTTTTATTATTGTACGAAAAAGAAACAAACATATCCTGCTTATCAACTAATCAGTCACTTCCTAGTACAAAAAGAACATGACCTTGTAGATAAATACAATGAGTTTCTTATCGATATCTATCTTCTTCTGGATAATAAAAAGTCAAAAGAAATAGCGATAGATTGGGATAACACCATCAGTGCAGATAAACCACTATTCAAACAACTGATTCTTAAACTGCAAAACTCTGGATTTAAACCCTGCATATGTACCTTACGCGCTCCTGATATAGAAGACCGTGAAGAAATCTATGGTTTTCTTGAAGAACTACAAATTCCCATTTACTTTACAGATGGAAAACCAAAACGCAGATACTTAAAGAAGCTAGGAATCTCAATCCACATTTGGATTGATGATTTTTATCCCGGAATAAGTTTAGATTCATGCAAACTTCTAGAAAGGAATTGCATCTCATGACGGTTAAGGTGCTCGATAATTTCATAGCGGATGAATACCCCCAAATTCATTGCGAGAAATGTGAAAACACATTTCTAACTAATGTGTATGATTTTGATGAAAATAATGTGTTGTTAGAAAAACGTTCACTAGGTTTGGAATATTACTGCGGAGCTATTCATCAGCACGAACTAACAAAGGTTCCAAATATAAAACGAGTCGGTATTTTGGATGAAGATGATAATCCTGTTGAACAACCTAGCAACGAAATTATTTATTCAGGTGAAGAAACAGATCATCGTTTTATCTATATCATGGAAAAACTGAAACATCTAAATGAAGAAGACTCTAAATACTTTGATCGCTGTGTTAAAGATTTAGAATGGCAAAACGAATCAGATAGAAAAAAAATATTCGCCGGAATTGAGAAACGATATAACTCAGAACTCGCCAAAGATATCATGAAACTTTTTGAATTCTATAACCAGTATGAAGGTGTATTAGCTTGGGACTTACATGGCGACAATCTCATGATACGCCCAGTAAATAACGAAATTGTAATTCTTGATCCCTATACCCGAAGAGCATAAGTCCATAAAAAGGTGACGTTTTCAATTAACCAGCTCACTGTATTGATCTTTTTTTATACCTTCTTTTCCTATTATTTTCCTCTTCTCACGCCTCTTCTGTCTTTCAAGTATTACAGTGACTTCTTCAGAGGTTATCGGTTTATTGAAAAAATATCCCTGTGCATACTCACAATTACGTTTGGCTAGATATTTTAATTGCGTTTTCGTTTCAACACCCTCAGCGACTATTTCAAGCCCTAGAGCTTGAGCCATGGCTATAATAGCATTGACCAGTTCCCGGTTACGCGAGCTCAGGTTAATATCATTAATAAAACTACGGTCGATCTTCAAAGTATCAAAGGAATATTTACGTAGATAACTTAAAGATGAATATCCTGTACCAAAATCGTCCATTGCCAACCTTATACCCAGCTTGCTTAAGGACGATAAGGCATCATCAATAAAACTATGACCACTCATTAGCACTCCCTCAGTTATCTCCAGTTCCAAGGTATTAGCAGCAACTCCACTGTCTCGTAATGTTTTCTTTATAAAGCTAATGAAATTGGGGTCTCTAAACTGGCGTGGCGAAAGATTTACAGCTAATCGGAATGTACTTTCATGGGTCACTTGCCATAGGGCTAGCATCTTGAGAGATTCGCTCAAAACAAATTGACTTAAAGGTATTATCAAACCTGTATGCTCAGCGATGGGAATAAACTCCTCGGGTAAAACTTCACCGAGAATATTATTGTTCCATCTTATCAAGACTTCGGCACCAACTATTTGACCGCTGCTAATATCAATCTGGGGTTGATAAACAAGTCTGAATTCCTGACGCTTCAATGCACCGTGCAATTGTTCTTCCAGAGTTAGCTGCCGTGATACTGCAAGATTCATCGACTCAGTAAAGAAGGTGGATGTATTACGACCTCTATCCTTAGAACTGTACATAGCAGCGTCTGCTTTACGCAATAATTCTGAAGCATTATCACCATCCTCCGGATAAGATGAAATACCAACGCTGGCGGTAAGTATCAGCTCGCGGTCATCTACCTCGAAGGGTTTTCTAAACTGCTTAATAAGTTTTTGTACCGTGGGGACTGCTTCTACGCTATGCATAAGCCCATAGAGTATGACTATAAATTCATCTCCTCCTAAACGTCCAACAGTATCACCTTCACGAACAACATCTTGTAATCGTTTTCCTGCTTCAATCAGGAGTTTATCCCCTGTTTCATGGCCCAATGTGTCATTGATCTTTTTGAAACCATCCAAATCAAGGAAAAGCACGGCTAAAATATCATTCTTAATACGTGCCTCTTTTAAACCTTTATTCAAGCAATCGAGAGCGAGAAAACGGTTAGGCAAATCAGTTAATGCATCGTAATGAGCCTTATGCAGGATTTCCTTCTCTGCTTGCATACGATCGGTGACGTCAGTAACTGCAATAGTCATCATATTTTCATTTTCCAGTTGTAATTTTGCAATACTGGCTTCAATGTAGATTTTGTCACCATTTTTTTTCTGCGCTGTCACCGGTGTTCTTCTTATAGCTGTGATAAGAGTATTATCTAATTCTGATTCTTTGAACTTTTCAACATATTGCGTGTTAAATTGACGATATTGTTCTGGCATCAGTATCTCAAGTCGCTTACCAAAAATCTCTCGGCTATCGTAACCCAGTATTTTTTCGGCAGCTTTGTTAAACAAAACTATTTTCTGTGAATCGTTGATAGCGATAATAGCGGTCGGTATTAGATTTAAAAGATTAATGTATCGCTCTTTACTATCAGTCAATTCCCCAATGGTTTGGCTAAGTTTTTCCTGAGTTTTTTCGTTTTGTTCTATGCTTCGTTTGAACATGTAAACAGCATTGTATAACTGATGCATATTGTCATTTGACTGTTTAGGTAGATTAATCGTTTTTTTACCTTTTGAAAGGCCAATCAATGACTTATTAACTAAATCAATCTCAGATGACATGCGCCTGGAAAAAAATAAGGCAGAAAATACCATCACCGCTAACAATAAAATTGTAAAAATAGTCAATGATGATTGATCGTAAAGAGTACTTTCGACTACTCCAGATTGCTCGGTCAGATCTTTTACATAAAAGTCAGATAAAATTAAAAACCATTTGTCTAACTGCTGCAGAACCATATTGGCTTTAAGATATTCTTGCTTTGCAAGATTAGGATTGAAACTTGACAATTGAATAGCAAGAAGACTTTTTTCACGGTAATAGCTAAAGTTAACCCTGATTTTTTCGAATATATCTACACCATTAATGATCTTATGTGTGGAACCAAGGCTCTTGTTAAGTTGTTCCTCCAGAAGCTCCAGGTCATTCAGTATGTCTCTTCCATTAAGAAAGCTTGTCTCTTCGTCCGGTTGTGTCTCGGTTGCAATCAAAAGATGTTCGAGCTTTTCGTTATTCTTTGACAGTAATACAGTCGTACGGATTATTTCGCCGACCTGGGTTAAATTTGTTTCGTGTAATTGTTTGAATATGTCGGTGTGTTTTTGAATAATGCTATTACTACTAAAGAAGATAAGCAGTGTAAGAACCACGCCAATAAATGGAGCAACCAGGAAACGACTACGTGTGGAAAGCCTATTAAAACAATTCATTGATTCAACTCTTAATCACGATGGTTTTAATATTCACTTCGGCCACTCATCTGGCTGAATCATTCCCTTGAATATAATGTCTTCTCCGCTTTTCTTAAAAACAACCAATACCCCTTCAGGCTTAGGCCAGACACCCAAACCATCTTTAAGATTCGCTGAATGACCTACAAACACATCATTTTTTTCCTCCGCTTCTGTTTTCTTCATCATTGTAAGTAGATCTGCACCTAGCCGTTTAAATTCTTCACTATTCTTAGTAAATGAATATTGCAATTTAGATACAACTCCGAACTGGCCAAATGCTAACTTGGCCGTTTCTTTAGTTCGACAATAAGGGCTAGATAAAACAGTGCCTATCGGGATTCTAAGCTTTTGTATAATAAGTCCTATCCGTTTAGCTTGCTCTCGACCTTCAGCAGACAAGTTTCTCTGATTATCACAATCATCAAAAGTATCCCCATCCGTATCCATCTGTGTGCGATCCGTATTTGCGTGGCGCATGTAAATAATATGTCCACCAGATTGCAAAGCTTTTATTAAATCTGGTGTGGATAAAGTTTCTGAAGGTACTGCTAACGATAGAGATATAGGTATCCAACAACAAATGTATACTAGAGTTTTAAACGTAATAACAAATGAGTTTTTCAATGTGATGTCCTATGGTAAATTTTGATACATTCAAATAAAATTTTTTGAAATTAGTGGCAAAACACATTTCCATTAACGAGTTAAGCACGCTTATTTAAACAGGAAAATTTGAAGATTATTTTGAGTGTTTTTTCATCCAATCCTGTTGTACAAAAGTATGTAATAATTTTTATTATTTAATATACATAAGATTCGTATAAGCTATTTAGTCATGAGCAGCCTGTTAGTAATGCCAAAAGGCAATGATTAACAGCAACTTACAACTAAAGCCGCGCATATATAATTAATTACAATATATTTGCGTGCAAATTATTTATATTGACTAAAAATAACACATCTTACTTAAAGTTAGAGCTTGCTCTGACGAGTGGTATCAAGAACGTTTTAGTAGAAGTTGAAATTTGGTTTATCATGATTTTTACACAACGATAAACTCATACACTCCATAAAAAATAATGAAATTGTCATTATAGAATCCTATACTCGATGAGCTTTATGAATGGAATCCCATAATTGATGTATACATTAGCGAGTCACTCATGAAAAAGTTTGTCTTATTGGTTTCACATTTAATCTTTGCCGCCATTGGTTTCGCATTAGGAATCTACGCCCTACCTATTCTCACTGCACCTGAAGCTCCCAGCATAGATGCCATGAAAACGGCAGAAGCTCTAGCAAGCTATAAAGGCGAATTCAAAAAAGATCTTGAAGGCAGCGATTTCTTACATTGGGGTGAAGGCACAGTTTCTGTGGGAAATCAGTTTATCTCACTTGATGGAGAGATTGCTCCCGGACCAGATTACAAACTCTATTTGTCACCAGAATTTGTCGATACAGAGGCCTCATTCAATCAACTGAAATCCAAAATGGTAAAAGTAGGCGACGTGAAAACCTTTAAGAATTTTGTTATACCGGTTCCAGAAACTATCAATCCAGAAAATTTTAATACGGTTGTGGTCTGGTGCGAATCTTTTGGAGAATTCATTAGCGCTACCAAATACCGCTAAAAAATGCCTAAAAGTAGGGGGGTGACTTTACTTTCTTATATTTGACTTCCAGCTGAATTAGAGCTGCCTAATCATCAAGCAACGTGAATTCATTTTTTGTCATATAATCAAGTGATTAGATGTGCTTACAAAGGAAATTAATATGTCATGCTCTAACATCACTTTATACACTATAGTCGCCACTGTTTTCTTGGTAAGCAACCTATCAGCAGCTGATTCAGAATATGCTTATGATATGTCTGAGATTGGTGCCTTACAAAGTGAATATCAAAATCAGCTTAAAAAACCAAAGGCAACAGCAGCTAAGAAAAGAGCTGTTAAAAAACAGACATCTCAACCTATAACAAAAGCTAAAACTAGCCAAAGGTCTCAGTTAAGTTTTGCTGAGCAAGCTAGGCTTGTGACTAATCAACAGCAGTCACAACAGCAACTTCAAGCAAGAAAAAGGCAATTACAACAATTGGCTAAGCAGCGACAAATTCAGCAGCTACAACAGCAACAGTCTCAACGCCAAAACAGAAGACCTGCGCAGGCTGTTCAGGCAAGAGCTATGCCAAAAACCCCAGCTGTTACTCCCCCTACAAATAATGAATTATTTGATGCGGCAAGTAGAGGTGATGTAAGAAAGATTGGTCAGCTAATCAATCGTGGCGTTAACGTAAATGCAGGTAACGCTGAAAGAGAAACTGCGTTACATATGGCTGCAGCAAAGGGACAATATTCTACTGTGATCTATTTAATTAATCATGGAGCGAATATTAACGCCCGAACAGTTAATAACTGGTTACCAATACACCACGCTACGAGATTTCGCCATGCGCAGATTGCCAATTATTTAAAACAGCGCGGCTCTTCTCCTTACGCAAAAACTTCTGACGGTGTTAGCGCAATTGATATAGCTAAAGCTAATAAAGACAGACGTATTCTTGGTGCATTTGGTGTTCGCTAATATTTACTAATTAAAATGACACCCCCCTACTTTTGAGGGTTTTTTAAGAATACGAAGAATAACTCGTCACTGTTTCCCCATTTTCATCGACAGAATTGAGTTTCACATCGTAACCCCATAACTGGCGAATATGCTTAACCACTTCTGTAGTCGCCTGTCCTAAAGGTCTGCGATTATTCATAAAGTGATTGAGAGTCAGTGTTCTATCGCCAAGAATATCAACATTAAACACCTGGATGTCTGGCTCACGATAACTCAAATTATATTGTTGTGATAACTGCTCTCTAATCTGTTTATAACCTTGATCATTATGAATCGCTTCGACACCAATGGTTTCTTCTTTATCATCATCGCTTAAATGGAAGAACTTGAAATCGCGCATTACTTTAGGTGATAGAAATTGCAGTACAAAACTTTCATCACGATAATTACGCATAGCATTATGCATCGTGTCTAACCAATCACTACCTGCAATATCAGGAAACCATTCGTAATCTTCATCGGTTGGATTTTCACATATTCTGCGGATATCCTGCATCATCGCAAATCCCAATGCATACGGATTAATCCCTGAATAATAGGGACTATCAAAATCTGGTTGCGCCACAACGCTGGTATGCGACACCAAAAACTCCATGATAAAACCTTCAGAAACTAAGCCTTCATCATAAAGCTCATGCAAAATAGTGTAATGCCAAAAGGTCGCCCAACCCTCGTTCATTACCTGAGTCTGACGCTGTGGATAAAAATACTGTGATACCTTGCGTACGATACGCACAATTTCTCGCTGCCAATTCTCTAGTTTTGGTGATGTTTTCTCTATGAAGTAGAGGATATTTTCTTGCGGATCTTCTGGAAAGCGCTTTTTCTTTTTAACCTTATCCTTTTCCTCGGGCAATGTTCGCCACAGATCATTGATGTGTTTCTGAATATATTCTTCACGTTCTTTCTGGCGTTTTTGTTCTTCTACAACAGATATAGGAGTAGGGCGCTTATAACGATCGACGCCGTAATTCATCAATGCATGACAAGAATCGAGTATCTTTTCTACCTCTTCTACGCCATGGCGCTCCTCGCACTTTGCGATATAGCCTTTAGCGAATAACAGATAATCAATGATTGCTTCAGCATCTGTCCATTCTCTAAACAGATAATTACCCTTGAAGAACGAGTTATGCCCGTAACACGCATGCGCGATAACTAAGGCCTGCATTGTTAGCGTATTTTCTTCCATCAAATAGGCAATACAAGGGCTTGAGTTAATAACAATCTCATATGCTAACCCCATGCGACCACGTTGATAGTCTTGCTCTGTACTGAGAAAAGATTTACCGTAAGACCAGTGATTATAGTTAATAGGCATACCAACCGAGGCATAAGCATCCATCATTTGATCCGATCTAATAACTTCTATCTGATTAGGATAGGTGTCTAGTTTGAATTTCTCTTTGGCTATGCGACTAATTTCTTTGTCGTATTTTTCGAGTAATTCAAAGGTCCATTCCGAGCTGGTCGAGATGTAATTCTTATCACTGTGCGGCCCATGCGGTTGAGCGGGTTCAGATCGCCCATCGACATCAAATTTTGAAAATGGTGTTTGTTTTGTTGCTTTACTCATACCCGTTGCCCCTCTTTTTTAAACAGCTCACGGAACACAGGGAAAATTTCACCGTTATTTCGTACTTTACTGATAGCAAAACGATCGCCAAAACTACCCTTTAAGTCTGTATAAAGTCGCCACAATTCTTGTGGATCTTGCTCACCAATTTCAATATAGGTGAAATACTGCACTGCTGGTAAGATTTGCTGAGTCATTAACTCACTGCACTTAGCTGTATCGTTCTGCCAGTTATCACCATCAGATGCTTGAGCACCATAGATATTCCATTGATCAGCAGGGTAACGTTCTTTGATGATATCATTCATCAACTCTAAAGCGCTTGATACGACCGTTCCCCCTGTTTCACGGGAATAGAAAAAGTCTTCTTCACTCACTTCTTCCGCTTTGGTGTGATGACGTATAAACACCACTTCTATTTTGGTATAGCTACGGTTTAAAAATAAATAAAGTAGATAGAAAAAGCGTTTAGCTGTGTCTTTAATTTCCTGTGTCATCGACCCTGACACATCCAATACACAGAACATTACTGCCTTTGGAGAAGGCTGTGGAATTTTTACTCGCAGGTTAAATTTCAGGTCAAATTCATCAATATATGGCAACGCATCTAAACGAGCACTCAATGACGCTATTTCTTCTTCGAGTAATAGCTTCTTCTTTTTCTGCTCTTCGTCATACGGCTTGGGTGTCGCTTCCAGGAATTCAGCAAGCTCCTCTCGCAACTGTCTGCGCTTCCTTCTTTTTTTACCTCCCAATGCGATTCTTCGTGCTTGTGCGCTGCGAAGTGAGCGCACCACATTAACTTGGTTCGGACTACCTACTTCACTAATACCAGCACGTTTATAACTAAATGAATCGTCTGTGCTTAATTGAAGTTTGACCATATTAGGAAGAGCCAGATCTTCAAACATGAACTCTAAGAATTCTGCTTGAGAGATCTGAAAGACGAACTCATCTTCGCCTTCACCTGAGTCCGATGCTTCCCCTTCGCCGGGCCCTCCTTGACCCCCTTCTGGTCGTTTAAATCGATCTCCAACTACAAACTCTTTATTACCTGGGTGCACAATGCTTTGATTGCCACCTTTGCCATGACTAAAGACTGGCTCAGATAAATCCTTCTTGGGGATACTAATATTATCCCCATTTTCCATATCTTCCAGCTTACGCTCGTTGACCGCATCCGATACAGCTTTACGTATTTGCTTACGATAGCGCTTTAAAAAACGCTGTCGATTAACCGTGCTTTTATTTTTACTGTTGAGCCGGCGATCTACGATGTAAGATGACATTTTGTCTCCGTTAGTTTCCTTTAACTTCCATAGTCTTCGTAAGAATCTGTGATAATTATTGTGACTTTCTTACTCTTAAATACCATTCTGCAAGCAATCTCACTTGCTTCTCGGTATAGCCACGTTCCACCATTCTAGAAACAAAATTATCGTGCTTCTGTTGCTCTTCATTAGATGCTTTTGTGCTGAAAGAAATCACTGGTAGTAAATCTTCCGTGCTAGAAAACATCTTCTTTTCTATGACATGACGAAGCTTTTCATAACTTGTCCAAACTGGGTTTTGACCATCATTATGTGCTTTGGCGCGTAATACAAAATTAACCACTTCATTTCTGAAGTCTTTTGGATTACTGATACCCGCTGGCTTTTCAATTTTTTCCAGATCATTATTAAGTGCTGCACGATCTAAAATCTGACCTGTTTCTGGGTCACGATATTCTTGATCCTGAATCCAGAAATCTGCGTAAGTTACATAACGATCAAACAGGTTTTGACCATATTCAGAATATGATTCCAGGTATGCGGTTTGAATTTCTTTTCCTATGAAATCTACATAACGTGGACTTAGATATTCTTTAATAAAGCCGATATAGCGATCTTGTATTTCTTGCGGAAATTGCTCGCGTTCTATTTGTTTTTCCAGGATGTACATTAAATGCACGGGGTTAGCCGCTATTTCTTGTGAATCAAAATTAAATACACGGGAAAGGATCTTGAATGCGAAACGAGTAGATAGACCATTCATACCCTCATCCACACCCGCAACATCACGATACTCTTGATACGTTTTAGCTTTCGGATCGATGTCTTTTAGATTTTCACCGTTGTATACGCTCATCTTAGAAAAGGTATTTGAGTTTTCAGGCTCTTTGATTCGAGAAAGTATCGAAAGCTGGGCGAGCATTTTAAGTGTATCCGGGGCACACGGTGCTTTATTGAGTGAACTAGCCTCTAATAATTTGTTATAGATTTGAATCTCTTCATTGACACTTAAACAGTACGGTACTTTCACTATAGAAATACGATCGATAAATGCTTCGTTGTTACGGTCATTCTTGAAGGACTGCCACTCAGATTCATTCGAGTGGGCCAGTATCATTCCGTCAAAAGGAATCGCACCTATGTTTTCAGTGCCGTTATAATTCTTTTCCTGAGTAGCAGTAAGTAAAGGATGAAGCACTTTAATGGGCGCTTTAAACATCTCGACAAATTCAAGCAAACCTTGGTTCGCCATGCACAAACCGCCTGAATAACTATAAGCGTCTGTATCATTTTGTGAAAAATCTTCAAGCTTTCTTATATCAACCTTACCCACTAAAGCAGAGATATCTTGGTTGTTCTCATCTCCGGGTTCTGTTTTCGAAATAGCTATTTGATTCAATTGAGATGGGAATCTCTTTACTACTTTGAATTGAGTGACATCGCCACCGAACTCGTTTAAACGTTTCACTGCCCAAGGAGACATGATGTTGCCTAAATAACGTTGATCAATACCATAGTCTTCTCTAAGTATTGCTCCATCTTCTCCCGCATCAAATAAACCAAGCGGTGATTCATTAATAGGAGAACCCTTTATACAATAAATTGGCATTTTCTCCATCAGAACTTTTAAGCGCTCTGCTAAAGAGGACTTACCACCACCCACAGGACCTAATAGATACAAGACTTGTTTACTTTCCTCAAGGCCTTGAGAAGCGTGACGTAGGAAAGAAACGATTTGCTCTATTGCATCTTCCATTCCAAAAAATTCTGAAAATGCAGGGTAGCGTTTTATAACTTTATTGGAAAATAAACGACTGAGGCGTTCGTCATTGGCAGTGTCTATGAGCTCCGGCTCACCGATTGCCTTGAGCATTCTTTCAGCTGCAGATGCGTAAACAGAGGGATCCTCCTTACACAGGTTAAGGTATTCTTGAAGTGAGTATTCCTCCTCGAGAAATGACTCGTAACGTGACTGATAACTGTCAAAGATGCTCATAATGTACCCCAGGTTATTTTGATAATTGCTTTATTCAACAATAATCTAAACTGCTTCTGGTACTTATTTTTTGCGAACGTTTTCTATTTTTTGAATCTTAAACAGCAATATGCTTTTAAAAGTTATAACCGCATCTTGCCTTGAAATTCACAAAAAATACGTAACTTTGTAGCTTAGAAAGAATGAGAAAAATATCACTCATCTAATCTATAAGACTCGTGTATTTTTATTTAGTTCGACAGAGCAGATTCTGTGCCCTTTAACTTCTGCCCTTAAATTCGCGTTGCTTATTACTTATATTTTATTAATCGAATTTGAACTGCAATGCGTAATTTAGTGTTCTGTATATATAAATATCTTAGATATTGAATAAACCATTAATTGGTCTAAAAAAAGTTGTCGAACACATTCCCCAAAGTCTTAAAAAAGACCGAGCTACAAACAATTAAATTATTGAAGCCAAGATAATATTAGCTGATATTCACGCGCCCGTAAATTGAAAACTAATCATTAGCTTCTATATTTTCAATTCTTTGGAATTAAAAACGTTCCATTTGATATAAATTAGAATCAATTAGTTGCGGAAGAAAGATGTCTAAAAACATTAAATAATTTAGACACCCCCCCACTTATAGCCACTTTTTGTGTATTTACCTACTCTAACCAAATATTCCTTTGAGCATGTAAAAGAACAATATTGAGAGAATTGCACCAGCTGGTAAGGTAATTACCCAAGACATAAATATATTACCCACAACGCGTAAGTCTATTGCAGCAATACCTCTAGCAAGACCAACACCTAAAATCGCACCCACTAAAGTTTGCGTAGTTGAAATTGGTAGTCCGGTATAAGAGGCTAATACTACTGTCGAAGCCGCTCCAATTTCTGCAGAAAAACCACGAGTGGGTGTTAGTTCGGTAATATTTTTACCTACTGTCGCCATTACCTTGTAACCCAAGGTAGCAAGTCCTATAACAATACCAATAGCACCTACTAGCAGTACCCAGCTTGGCAACTCAGATTTTGAAGCTAACTCGCCAGATTGAGCAACACTAATAACAGCCGCCATAGGTCCAACCGCATTTGCCACGTCATTTGAGCCATGAGCAAAAGCCATAGCCGCAGCGGTAAACACCATTAATACAGCAAATATTTTTTCAACATTGGCAAAGTGAAAGCGTTTTTCAGCTTTTTCATCAAATTTTACTTTTTTGATTAAATACACACCTAGTAGCGCTACTAACAAACCTAGGATAATCGCGTAAACAAATTCCATGCCGCCATTAACATCTAGGCCTATGTGCTTTAAACCCTTCTTGATTGTCACCAAGGCAATAATGAAACCGACCATAAATAAATAAAATGGCCCGTATTTTTTTGCGTTTTCTAAAGGGTTGTTGGTATTAATAACCAGGTTTTGGATACTTTTGAACACCGCAAACGCTATACCACCGGCAAGTACCGGTGAAACCACCCAACTCATTACGATAGTACCAACTTTGCCCCAACTAACCGCGTCAGCACTTACGCCGACTGCAGCAAATCCAATAACTGCACCCACAATACTATGCGTGGTAGAAACCGGCCAACCCTTCATCGATGCAATTAACAGCCAAGTACCTGCTGCTAATAACGATGCGAGCATACCCCAGATCAATAAATCCGGATTACCATCAAAAGCATTGAGATCAACGATACCTTTTCTGATGGTTTTAGTAACTTGCCCTCCAGCTAGGTAGGCACCTAAAAACTCAAATATTGCTGCAATTATAATCGCTTGTTTAATGGTGATAGCTTTTGAGCCTACCGACGTCGCCATTGCATTTGCAACATCATTTGCGCCAATACCCCATGCCATGAAAATTCCAAAAACGGCCGCAAGAGTGATATAGATAAACGTTGTATCAGTTAAAAATTCCATGATTTATATACCTATCGTGCTAGCATCAAAGATAAACGACTACCAACACGCTCGGCATTGTCAGCTACATTTCCAACCCAATCTATCAATCTGTAGGTGAAAATTACATCTACTGGACCAAGGTCTTTTTCTAATTTAAACAACGTTGCCCTTAATTCATCCTGCATCGTATCCGTTTCACTTTCAATTGCTCCCAATTCAGAAAGCATCGCTTCAACACGATCAACTTCCAGACCTCTAAAACCTGTTTCTACTAATTCATCTAGCTCATTGATGGTTTGTAATGCCTGTTTTACCGAATCAACACAGCGATTAGTAAATAGCTGGAATGGTTCATTCATTTCTGCAGGTAATTGCATTTTTCGTCCAACAATCAAAGCAGAAATGTCTTTTGCCTGATTCGCTATCATGTCCTGGCGTAGTAATACATCAAGAACATCACGCCTATCTACTGGCATGAATAAACCTTTAGGTAGATGCGTACGTAATTCATGCTTCATTTTGTCTGCGTCATGCTCGCCTTTAGCAATAGAATTATGAGCTTTTAGAACCTTTTTCTCGTCTGACTCCACCATACCTTCTATAAGTGGTGTTAAATGTCTTACACAGCGATACACACGGTACATGTGTTCTTGCAAAGGAGTTATAGGAGATCTACCGAACAGGCCAGACATATAGTTTTTTGTAACCATAGCTAATCACCAAATTTGGGGGGGCATTTTGAAATTATGGAGAGTTTATGGTGTGTTTCGTTGCTTGTAAAGAAATGTGCCTAAACCTGATAACCCTTTGAAAGCTTTTGATGATTAGTTAACCTACATTTAACAACGATATTTACAGTAATTATCTGATAGATGGCAGTAACTGTTTGACTATTATCATTTTAATGCGCCGAATCTGGTTTATACTTGACCAGATATAATAAAAATTTATTTTAGTGAGTTGATAATGATTTTTTCTAGACCAACAAACACAAAAATGTATGCATCAATAATTATAAGTGCTCTTAGCTTAAGCCTTATTAGCATAAGCAATGTCTACGCTCATAGTAATGATCCTTTAACCATTGATGAAATTTCTCGAGTCGGTAATTTAGTCACTCCTCAGACGCTCGCTGCTAAATCTGAAAATGGTATAGCAACAGGCATAGGAACAAATGATAATCAGGAAGTTTTATTGATTGAGCGCAATGAAGAAAAAGGTGCTCCTAAGGGACAACGTCGTGCCGATGTCTATATTTATAATTATGCAACGGATGAACTACAAGAAACCTTAGTTGATCTAAATACTTCAGAAATTATCAGCTCTGTTACCAAACAAGGAGTTCAGCTTCCTTTGACGGTTAATGAACTCAAACGAGCAAAAGAAATTGTATTTGAAGATGAAGATGAACGTAAGATTCTTGAGCACGAATACAACCGAATCACATCACGCACACTGAATGATACATCTGAATTAAATATCAAAGCATTTACATTCACAGCAGATAGTTTGCCTAATAGAGTCAACGAAGCGAGCAAACAATGTGGTATCCATCGCTGCGCGCAGCTGATGCTTTATACCGATGAAAATATTGTATTTGAAATTTCTCCTATTGTTAATTTATCCGCGGGTGTTGTAACTCAGAGAATCGGTTTTTAAGCATGAATAAAAATATAATCAAAGCAGGTTTAACTCTTTTAATTTTGACATCACTGTTAATCTCTAGTGCTTCTTTTGCAAGACCTAATACCAGCTCTTGTGCTGCAGGTAATACTATTTCAAAAACATTTTCTTCCGGTGCTGCCTGGGATCTTTGTTGGGAAGTAAGAGATGAAGAAGGTGTGGTTTTAAGTGATATTCACTATAAAGCTGTAGGTGCAACGAGAAAGAAAGTATTAGGTGAAGTAAGCCTCTCTCAAATTCAAACAGAATATGATGACGGCTCTGCAGACCAATTTCTTGTTACTGATTTTGGATTAGGTGGAAATAGATTGCAGACCCTTAGCCCTTCCATGTGTGAAGGTGGTCAACTGCACGAAGAAGCTGGAAGAAACGTGTTATGTGAAGTTACTCGCGCTAATGGTTATATTTATCGATATCGAGATGAAGTACGTCGTCAAGGCAGCAAATTAGAAATTCTAAGTGCATCAAGTATCAATTCCAGAGAGTTTATTCTGCGCTGGTCATTTCTGGAAAATGGGACTATTGAAACAGGCGTCGGAATTACGGGTCAATTCACCAAAACAACCTCAGATTCTAAAGCAGGTTGGACAGTGACCTCTGAAAATAAAATTTCAACAAGCTTTACTGATCACTTCTTTTGGCGCCTTGATTTCGATATAGGTTCTAGCAATGATAATGATGTTGTAGAGCAAATAAAAAGTATTCCATCTACTGATCGCTTAACTAAAACCAAGCAAACACAAACCATATCATCTGAGTTAGCTGCTTCTTTTACACCTGCTAATAAAAAATTCTGGCGTATCAGAGACCAAAGTGAAACTAATAATGCCAACCAACCCATATCTTATGAAATGGTAATGCTTAATTATGGCCAGCAAAGTAAGGGAAACAGCTCTTATCCGTGGTTAAAAAATGATGTTTACATAACTACTTATAACGCTTGTGAAAGATTTGCGGTAAATAATCCAACTAATAGCTGTGGTAGTAATGTTTCAGAGTTTGTGAATTCACAAAATACTAATGCTAAAGATATTGTTGTTTGGTACCGCTTAGTTCATCACACTTTGCCAAGAGATGAAGATTTTTCTCCTGCTGCTGTTCAATGGAGCAATTTCATATTGTTACCACGTGACTGGACATCAACAAACAAGTTGTAATGACTTTATAATAATGAAATATCCTTTAGAAAAATTATTCAGTCGCATCCTGCTAAGTTGTCTCTTAGCTTTGCCAATCATGATGCTTTCTTCAACTAACGTTGACGCAGCGGAACATTGTAGCGATAGTTACTATATTGACGAAACACTTCCGAATGGTTCTAGATGGGATATGTGTTGGGAGCATCGTCAACGTGAAGGTATTATTTTTCATCATATTTATTACACACCAAAAAATGAGCAACGCCGCTTAATTTTAAATCATGCTGCTGTTGCTCAAATACACGTTCCCTATGATGATAATGGAGCTCGGTATCACGATATTTCAGATTATGGTATCGGTGGCAATAATATACTTAGCATAAACAGCGATGAATGCCCCGGTGGAAATCTACTAAATTTCTCTGGAAAAAACGTTTTATGTAAACAAATCGAATCCAGGCCACTAGCACACAAAAACGGTAATAATGTGGTTAGTGCAAACAACCTAAGTTTATTTAGTGTTTCGCCCGTGGGGGCTTATTACTATATTCCTACATGGCGTTTTATGGATGACGGCACAATAGAACCCTGGATAGGAGCTACTGGTGCATTGCAACGATTTGGATCCAATCAAAGCAGGGGCTGGAAATTAGGTGATAACCGTGTCGGTATTGCACATTTACATAACTTCTTCTGGAAACTTGATTTCGATTTAAATGGATCACACCTTGATGATGTCGTTGAAGAACTGAATTTCCCATTAGTTAATAACAAAAGACTAAGGACTATTACAGCATTTACTACAGAAGCTGCGCGCAAAGTAAATCCAGATACAATGCGTCATTGGCGAATAAAAGATAAGTCTCTTAAAAACGCAAACGATCATAGTGCTTCATTCGATATTTTAATCAATGAAACAGGTCATCAGGATATCGGGCCAGCGAGTGAACCCTTCACGCATAATGACTTTTATGTGACTAAACAAAAAAATGAGGAGAAATTTGCTTCTCATAATCCCAGTGGTGCAAGTAACCTGGCAGAGTTTGCCAATGGTGAATCAATTTTAAATAACGATATCGTCGTCTGGGCTGGGGTCACTTTCTATCACATGCCCCGCTCTGAAGATGCACCACATATGAATGCCCATTGGAGTCACATAAAAATAGTTCCACGTGACTGGCATGCATCTAATCCTTTGGGTACAACACCTGTAAACACACCACCAACTGTTACTTCTCCCAGTAATCAAAGTACACAACAAGGTAGCTCAGTTAGTCTTTCTATCCAGGCAACTGATGTAGATGGTGATTCTCTAAGCTATTCAGCTACAGGACTACCAAACGGTATTCAGATAAACAATAATTCGGGGTTAATTTCAGGTAATGCTTCAATAGCTGGTGATTATGATACGACTATTACAGTAAGCGATGGAAGTGACACTAGCTCGGTCCAATTTAATTGGCTAATTTCTGCTGTTAATACGAATACACCACCCACAATATCATCTCCCGGAAATCAAACCGGTTTAGTGGGTAACAATGTAAATCTAACAATTCAAGCGAATGATACAGACGGCGATAGCTTAAGTTATAGTGCTTCTGGACTTCCAAATGGTTTACAGATCAATACTACTTCAGGTCGAATATCTGGTAGTTTAAACGCTGCTGGAAATTATTCTGTCACTGTTACCGTGAGCGATTCTTCAGTTTCAGCTAATACATCCTTTAATTGGGTAGTAACTTCACCCAATAATTCTACGGCGAATGAAGTATCAAGTTCTGCAATTACTATAGATGGTAATGTAAATGATTGGAATGGCTTAGATTACTTCAGTGACGACCCTGATGATATCGATGGTGAAAATAACCAAATTGATTGGCTAAAAATTGCTATCGCACATAGCCCACAAAATGTATTTATGACGTATAAAAACCGTCAAAATGTCGATCCTAACAATAATTCTGGAACATATATTCCTTGGGGTTGGGAAGCTTATTTAGACACAGATAATAATTCAAATACCGGTTATAAACTTGGTTCTATAGGTGCTGATTACGTAATTGATGGTTACGTAATCGAACGTTATATCGGAACCGGGACTAGTTGGAGTTGGGATATAGTCGATAATGCTTCTTTGATGTATTCAGGAGCAGATGTAGAACTATCATTTCCACGATCAAATATTGGTAATCCGCAAAATATGAAAGTCGTGTTTAATGGTGATAATGGTGCTTATAACGGAGACAGTACCGATAGATATCCTGATAGTGGGTATTTTAGCTATACTTTTTCAGGATCTAGTAGCCCTAATTCTGCGCCAATAGCTGATAATCAACAATTTACTGTTGGTAGTAGTGCTTCTGTTAGTTTAATTTTAACAGCAACAGATCCAGACAATGACAGCATTAGCTATAGCATTACTCATCAGCCTCAACATGGCTCTTTAAGTGGCTCTGCGCCTAATCTGGTATATACGGCTGATAATGATTTTACTGGTGACGATAGTTTTATATTTATAGCTAATGATGGCGAATTAAATAGCTCTTCAGCAACCATAAAAATTACTGTCACTAATGGGCAAGAAAATGGAGCTATTGCTAACTACGTAAACTCACCAATTACAGTTGATGGGAATGAATCTGACTGGTCAGAATTATCTCGTTTCAGCAACGATGCCAATGATGCTTCAGGAAATATCAATTGGCAAAATACTGCGCTTGCCCATGATACTTCTAAGTTATATTTACTCTATAAAAACTGGGGAAATATTGACCCTTTTGATAGTTCTGGATCTTATTTAGCATGGGGATGGCAGATATTTATCGATAGCGATAAGAATGCTTCTACTGGTTTCCAATTGGGTGCCATTGGTGCTGATTACGTTCTAGAGGGTAATCATATTCAACGCTACACTGGAAGTGGCAGTAATTGGAGTTGGTCTCACATAGATTCAGTTGAGTCTAAATACCAAGCTAACATTGCAGAATTAGCACTTCCACTTAGTCAAATAGGAAATCCTGATTCTATTAGAGTGGGTTTTAGAGGTGACAGTAGTTCTTATGCTGGATCTGGAATTGATTTATATCCTGATGGTCTAAATAATTCACAATCTAGTATTCGCTTTTTCGAGTATGACATTACAGGTGGTGATTCAGGTTCTAATGGTCGACCCATCGCTTATACACAATCTGTATCTGTAAATTCAGGATCTAATGTAAGTATTGCATTGGTTGGATCAGATCCTAATGATGATACTCTGACTTACAGTGTTGTAGCTAACCCTACAAGTGGTTCTTTATCTGGTATTGCTCCTAATTTAACTTATACACCAGACAATAACTTTATAGGTCAGGACAATTTCACGTTTAATGTTAGCGATGGTAATGTTGATAGTTCTAATGCAACAGTAAACATAAATGTATCTGGTGCCCAAAGCGGCACTTACTCTAACCCAGTGAGCAGCATATCTATCGATGGTAACAACGAGGAATGGGCTAGTTTATCCGCGTATACTCAGGATGGTAATGATATCGGCGGAATCAATAACGTAATCGACTGGCAAAGAGCAGCGACTTCACATAATGGATCAGATATTTATTTTATGTATGAAAGCTACAACGCTATAAATACAGATGCCAATAATGGCAGCTTTATCAATTGGGGTTGGCAAACATTTATAGATACTGACTCTAATCAAAATACTGGATATCAAATAGGTACTGTTGGTGCTGAATATGTTATCGAAGGAACTCAAATACAACGCTATATTGGAGACGGCAGTAGTTGGAGCTGGGATAATTTTGCAACCGCAACAGTAAGCTATAACGCCAATACTGTCGAACTCGGTTTTGCTAGGAGTCTAATTGGTAACCCTAATAAATTACGTGTGATCTTTGTAGGAGATAATGATGCATTCGGTGGTAGCAGCATAGACACTTACCCTAATGCTTTAGATTACTTTGAATATCAGTTATCAGGCGGCACAACAGAATCTTCTAATAGACCAGATGCTTCTTCTATTACATTAGAAGTCAGAGCTAGCAATACTGCTGATATAACATTGTCGGCAACCGACCTGGATGGCGATAACCTCACTTACCGACTAGTAGTGCAGCCCAGTAACGGAACCTTGTCTGGTAGTGGACAGAACTACATTTATACACCTAATGCTGATTTCATAGGAGAAGATAGCTTTAGATATATAGCCAGTGATGGCACTTTTGATAGTTCCGTTGAAACCGTTGTTTTGAATGTATCTGAAAGTGGAGCTGGTAGCGGCACAGGCACAGGCACAGGCACAGGCACAGGCAATTCTAGTTCAAGTGGTGGAGGTTCATTGCCATTCGAATGGTTAATGCTATTTAGTTTCATTGGACTTTTAAGATTTAGAATAAAATAATAAGAGCAAATATTTTGAATAAATTAATAACAAAAATAGTTTTACTAATAACAATTTTTTTACTTGGTTTTAGTAACGCTCACGCTGCCGAAGATTGCGGTGATGAGTTTTATGTCAATGAAATCTTTCCCAATGGTGCTCGCTGGGATATGTGTTGGGAACATAAAGACAGAGAAGGGATTATCTTCAAAAGTATCTATTTTACGCCAAAAAATGGCTCTCGTAGAATGGTACTGAATCAAGCTGCAATAGCACAAATACACGTTCCTTATGATGATAACGGCACCCGTTTTCATGATTTATCAGATCTCGGAATAGGTGGCTTGAATATGTTAGAAGTCCAAGCTGACGAATGCCCAAGCGGAAGCCTACTGCCATTCAACGGTAAAAATGTTCTTTGTAAACAAACGACTAAACAAGATATCTCATTTAAATCAGGTACTAATTCATCAAATGGTTATTATCTAAGTTTGTTTAGTGTATCTCCAGTCGGTGCTTACTATTATATTCCCACCTGGAAATTCTTCGATAATGGCTCTATAGAACCTTGGATGGGAGCTACTGGTGCACTTCAACGTTTTGGAACAGACCAAAGTACTGGCTGGTTATTAGCTGATGACAGAGTAGGTATTGCTCACTTACATAACTTTTATTGGAAACTAGACTTTGATCTAAATAAAACCTATCTAGATGATGTTGTAGAAGAAATTAATTTTGATCTTGTTGATGGTAAACGACAGCGTAGCATTATTCCTTTTTCTAAAGAAGCAGCGCGCAAAGTTAACCCAGACACTATGCGTCATTGGCGTGTAAAAGATAAAACAGCTAAAAATGAGAATGGTCATAATATTTCTTATGATGTCATTCTTAGTGAAATGGGCCATCAAGACATCGGTCCAACAAGCGAACCATTTACTCACAATGACTTCTTTGTTACCACCCAGAAGGATAACGAACGCTTTGCATCACACAACACCAGTGGCGGCGAAAATTTAGATGAATTTGTAAATGGTGAAAATATTGTTGATAACGATATCGTAGTTTGGGCCGGAGTCACTTTTTATCATATGCCTCGCTCAGAAGATGCACCGCATATGGATGCTCACTGGAGTCATCTCAAAATAATTCCTCGAGATTGGATGGCTAGAAACACTTTAAGTGAACAAGTTAGTAATTCAGCCCCTACTATTACAACTATCGGCAGTCAAAGCAGTGAGATCAATAAATCTATTACTCTCAATGTAGAAGCTAATGATTCTGATGGCGATAGCTTAAATTACTCAGGGACTAACTTACCTCCTGGATTAAATATAGATGCTACTACGGGTAAAATAACTGGTACTCCAACGAATACAGGAACTTATGTTGTACAAATATCCGTGTCAGATGGTCAACAAAATAGTTCTACTGAATTCAATTGGACTGTAACAGAGGCAGCTACTAGTTCTGGTTCTGGCGGTGGATCATTATCGCTAATTTCACTGTTCTTTTTATTAAGTATTATTTTGTTAAGTGTAAGTCGCAGGTTAAAGAATGATGATTAAATCTGTATTATTTTCTATATTCATTGTTTCTTACGCCATACTGAATGCGGGTGAAAACTCTATCTGGGTAATGTCTCAGGTATCTACAAACAACCACTATAAAGTTGATTTACAATGTGATCACCCCCCCACTTTAAGCGGCTTTCAGTCATGTAGTTTAAACCTTCACGATAAAAACGTAATAATCCCTAATGCCGACATCATTATTGAAGGTGGAATGCCAGAACATCATCATGGTCTACCGACTTCACCTAAAATAATTTGGGATTCTGATAAAAAGACACATAAAATCAATGGCTTAAAGTTTAGTATGTCAGGTGCTTGGCAACTTAAATTTTTAATAGATAAAACTGAAAATCTGCCTCGAGACATTGTTACTTTTAACTTTCAAATTAAGTAAAAACTTGAACAATGATTAAGACTTCATTTAATCTTTTAGTTTTGTTCAATTTAGTATTTATCGTCTCTTTGGTAGATGCAAGTTCATGGTCTAAAGAAGACATACTAAAGATCAACACCTTTACCCTGAAACAACTAGATCCTGTTGTTGATCCTTCAAATAAATATCTTTCAAATAAAAATGCTATTTCCTTAGGTGAAAATTTATTTTTTGATACTCGATTAAGCAGTAATCAAAAAATATCCTGTGCTACCTGTCATATAAAAGGGAATGCTTTTACAGATAATCATAATCTCGCTGTTGGCTTACAAAAAGGTTTTAGAAACACACCGACACTTTTAAATGCAGCACATCATAACTGGTTTTTTGCTGATGGAAGTAAAGACAGTCTTTGGGCACAAGTATTAAGTTCTATTGAAAATCCTGCAGAACAAAATTTTACCCGAGTAGAGTTATATAATTTATTCATGAGAGATAATATTTATAAAACACTGTATGAATCTAGCTTTAAACAAACTCTCTCCAAATCTATTACACCCGTAAATTTACCTAATAAAGCCGGTCCTAATGCAGATTTACAAGGTTTAATAGCATGGAAAAAACTTACACCTAATCAAAGAGATAAAATAAATCAGTTTTTTACTAATATTGGAAAATCAATTGCGTCCTATGTATCTACACTTGAATCAAAAGAGGCACGTTTTGATAAGTTTTCTTACGAGTTAGCAAAAACACAACATTCTTCTCTTCTGAATGAATCTGAGATAAACGGTTATAAACTTTTCATAAATCCAAAATCTGGTTGTTCAAATTGTCATAGCGGTCCACTATTTACCAATAAAGAATTTCATAATATTGGTACCGGAATTCTCGCTCACGATAACGGTAGATCAGAAGTTATAGAAGCTGTTATACATGATGAATTTAATTGTTTAAGCAAGTACAGCGATGCAAAAAAAGAAGAATGTGTTGAATTAAATTACATCAATAGAAACAAGCATGGTCTCTCTGGTGCTTTTAAAACACCGTCTTTAAGAAACTTATCTAAAACTGCACCTTATATGCATGATGGCCGGTTTAATAATTTACAAGAAGTTCTAAAATATTACAGTAGTATTGATGAAAACAGAGCGCTAGAAGTAGACCTACCACCCATATCTTTAACTGTTAAAGAACAACAAGATATTGTTAATTTCTTACTCACTTTATAAAGCTAATTGTCTAGGTTAAACCCTTTTTTATCACTAAACATTATGTAACAATGTATAACAATATCTCACTCTATTGGGCTAAATGGATTTTTACTGATGAAAGTTATACCGCTAATATTATTGTCTGTTCTATTCACAGGTTGCAGCAACTTTAATACTGCTTCTAATACTATGTCATCTCATCCACTTAAATCACAGAAAGACGTCAATATAGAAAAAACACTCACAAGTGGTATCTGGAAATATCAGCGACAACATGATGATTGTAAAGACACATCATGGTCACAAACATTTTACAAAAACAGATATTACAAATCTGTAGGAGACGCGTGTTTAATACCTAATGCATTCTCTGTTGATGCTGAAAATTGGCATATAAAACGTCAAATTTTATATGTAACAAATCTATCACCTATAAACGGTGATGATATTATTTTAAAGTATGGAATTGATTTTCTGAACAACAACAAACTTATATTAAGCAGTGGTAATTATAAATATTCGTTTGTTAAGTAATTGATATTTTTTCTTTATTTTTCACAAGCACCTAAACTATATCCATAAATATTACTGTCACTGCAGGCAGTGCAGCCATTTGAAACTGTCTTTCTGATGTTTGATGGACAGGGTGCTTTTACACATCTCACTTTAGTATCAACATCCGCACATACTGGTCTAAATTCTTTCGTGCACATTTGAGGTCGAGAATTAGAACAACTCAGATAATTTGAATGTTTTTTACTACTGTTGTTAGAAGATGACGATGAGTTATTAGACGGAATTGTTTGACATGCCATTGCTGAAATTAGAACTACAATAAAAATTAATATAATTTTAAATCTATTCAACATCTGCATAATTTTCAGTTAGTTATAAATATTTATAAAATATCTAATTGTTTAAAATATGCCTAAAAGTAGGGGGGTGTCATTTTATTAATATTAAGTCACCCCCTACTTTAGGGCATTTATTTCTTATTCTAAATGAATAAATATAGTAACTAATCTGTTAAATCTTATAGTCGTAATCGATAATCAATGGAGCATGATCCGAGAACTTTTCATCCTTATAGATTTCTGTTTTCTTAACTGTTCCTTTTAATGAAGGACTCAGTACATGGTAATCAATACGCCAGCCTGTATTATTAGCATAGGCCTGACCTCGATTAGACCACCAGGTATAACTATGTTCTTCCTGTTCTAACTCTCTGAACGCATCTACAAAGCCCACATCATCAAAAAGAGTATCTAACCAGGCACGCTCCTCAGGAAGGAAACCAGAGTTCTTTTTATTACCTTTCCAGTTTCTAATATCTTCATTCTTGTGAGCGATATTCCAATCACCACAAATAATGTAATCTCTACCAGAAGATTTCATTTCTTCCATAAGATTCATGAAGAAATCCATACACTCATATTTAATGAGCTGTCTTTCATCTTTCGCAGAACCTGAAGGCATGTACAAAGAGATAACGCTCAAGTTACCAAATTTGGCTTCTAGATAGCGTCCTTCTGAATCAAATGTCTCGTAGCCTGTCCCACTTATCAAATCATCGGGCTCTCTTTTACAATAAAGAGCGGTTCCGCTATAACCTTTTTTAACGGCATCATTATAATAACTAAAACCAGGATGAAACATAGGATCTTCGAGTTGATGGACTTGCGCTTTGGTTTCCTGAATACAAGTCACATCAGCATTCTGTTTTTCTAGCCAGTCAAAAAAACCTTTTTTTGCAGCAGCACGAATACCATTTGTATTTGCTGTAATTATCTTCATATCGATACTTTTCTATACGTCTAGATTGGCAACATTCAATGCATTGTTTTCTATGAACTCGCGACGTGGTTCTACTAAATCACCCATTAACGTTGAGAATATTTCATCAGCTTGATACGCATCCTGAATATTTACTTGAAGCATTCTTCTAGTTTCAGGATCCATAGTTGTATCCCAAAGTTGTTCAGGATTCATTTCACCGAGACCCTTATAGCGTTGAATGTTAAGTCCTCTTTGACCTTCTTTCATTAACCAGGTAATGACGTTATCGAAACGAGAAACATACTCTCGTCGATCAGATCGTTGAATATAACTTTTCTCATTCAACAAACCATCAAGCTTTTGATTCAGTTCAACGAGCAAGATCATTTCAGGACTTGAAAAGAAGTCTTTGTTTAAGAAATATTCAGTATCAACCCCATGCATACGTCGAGTAATTTGAATAGTCCAGTCATCACCTTCAAGTTCTTTTAACTGAGCTTTATAATTACGAGTACCATTAAACTTCTCATTAGCCGTATTTACGGCGCCATTTAACCAATCGGTACCCGAAGTACTATCAATTTCGTTAGTGCCCGCAGAAGTAAATAGCATTGCTTCTAGAACATCTTGATCATAACGACGCGATAGACGTTTAATAATATTATTGATTACTAAAAACTCATTAGCCAACTTTTCCAGTGCTTCACCTTTAATTGCTGGCGCGCCTTCATCTGTAAATAAACCTGCATCTTCTAATGCTAACTGTAATAAACGATTATTTAGCTCATCATCATCTTTTACATATTGTTCTTGTTTACCTTTCTTTATTTTATAAAGTGGAGGTTGAGCAATATAGATATGTCCTCGTTCTACTAACTCATGCATTTGGCGATAGAAGAAAGTTAACAGTAAAGTTCTGATATGCGAACCATCGACGTCGGCATCGGTCATGATAATAATGCGGTGATAACGTAATTTATCGGGATCAAATTCTTCTTTACCTATACCACAACCTAAAGCAGTTATTAAAGTACCTACTTCCTGAGAGGCAAGCATTTTATCAAAACGAGCTTTCTCTACATTTAGTATTTTACCTTTAAGAGGCAAAATAGCTTGAGTACGACGATCTCTACCTTGTTTAGCTGAGCCTCCAGCAGAATCACCCTCCACCAGGTATATTTCAGAAAGAGCCGGATCTTTTTCCTGACAGTCTGCTAATTTACCTGGCAAACCTGCAATATCTAACGCACCTTTACGGCGTGTCATTTCTCTTGCTCTACGTGCAGCTTCTCTGGCTCTTCCAGCTTCAACCATTTTAGCGCAAATGATTTTAGCTTCTTTTGGGTTTTCAATTAAAAACTCCGACAAGCTCTCACCCATCGCAGATTCAACAATACCCTTCACTTCAGAAGAAACTAATTTATCTTTCGTTTGAGATGAAAATTTTGGATCTGGTACTTTTACGGATAAAACAGCAGTCAAACCTTCACGTGCATCATCACCTGTCAAAGATACTTTATCGTTCTTCCTACTTGATAAAACACCCTCTTTTTCAATGTATTGATTTAGCGTACGCGTAAGTGCGGTACGGAAACCTGACATGTGGGTACCACCATCTCTCTGTGGTATGTTATTTGTAAAGCAGTAAATATTTTCCTGATAAGAATCATTCCATTGCAAAGACACTTCAACGCCAACACCATCTTTCATTGTATCAAAGCTTATTACTTTTTCATGTATTGGTGTTTTCTTACCATTTAAGTGACTTACGAATGCGCTAATACCACCTTCGTATTCAAAGACAATATCTTCACCTTCACCACGATCATCTATAAGATGAATTCTTACACCAGAATTCAGGAAAGACAATTCTCTGAGTCGTTTAGCTAAAATATCAAAGTTAAATTCATGAATCGCAAAAATTTCTTTACTCGGTAAGAAACGAACTTTCGTACCCGTTTTTTTAGATTCACCAACCACTTCCATTTCTGTAACTGGGTCACCCATACTGTACTCTTGTCTATGTACTTTACCGTCTCTTTGAATACTTAATGTTAATTTTTCAGAAAGAGCATTTACAACAGATACACCCACACCATGTAAACCACCTGAAACTTTATAGGAGTTATCATCAAATTTACCGCCAGCATGCAGAACAGTCATGATTATTTGAGCAGCTGAACCACCATCTTCATGTTCATCAACTGGTATACCACGACCATCATCAGAAACGGTCACAGAACCGTCTGTATTCAACTTTACAGTGATTTCGGTACAATGCCCTGCCAATGCCTCATCAATTGAGTTATCGACGACCTCAAAGACCATATGATGAAGACCAGTACCATCATCTGTATCACCGATATACATACCGGGTCTTTTTCTAACAGCTTCAAGTCCTTTTAAGACCGTTATACTGGAAGAATCATAGCTATTTGTTTCAGACATTATCTACAACCTATCTATTTGATTTTAGGCACATGAAATATATTGAGTATTTTAGTTTTGTGCGGGATAAATTAACCGATGAATTATACCCTATTCTTCTGAAAATGTATTTAGATTAGCTAGACTTCTTCAGCCTTGATATTCAGAGAAAGAACCGTGTTTCACGTGAAACATCTTTGCATGTTCCAAATCATAACTTAACGGCTTTGTAGTAGTAATGATCGATTGTAACTGTAAATCAGAAATAAAATTTAAAAGTTTATTTTGATTAATGACATCTAACTCTGAAGACAAGTCATCAATTAACAAAATACCTTTACTGGATTTGGTTTCTAGAATAATTTCACTGCGAGCTAAAAGTAAAGATATTGCAATAAGTTTAAGTTGTCCTCTTGATGCAGACTGCGAAGCGGAAATATCACCTAACTTAATTTTAAGATCAGCTTTATGCGCACCAGTTACCGTTCGCTTGAATTTAATATCAATATCAGATTTTGATAAGTAGAAATCCAATAAAGATTTTGAATCTGTTTGTATATCGTTTGGAAAGCCAGAGTATAAATCAATATTAATATCTAGATCAGGTAACAAGACAGAAGTAATCTTTTGGAGTATCGGTTTTATTAATTCAATAGTTTGAGATCGGTATTTAATAATTTCTGGTTGATTAATTACTAGTTCACTTGTCCACTTATCTAAAGCATAAAAATGTTTAGGGGACTTTAAACATATATTTCGCTGTTTTAATACATGTTGGTATTTTTTCCACTTTGAATAAAAATCAGGAAAAATATAGAAAGCCAACCAGTCAATGTAAGCTCGTCTTAAAGATGGAGCACCGGTAATAAGTTCTAATGAATTTGGATGGATTATTGTTATTGGTAAATGAGAACTTAGTTCTGCTTGAGAAAAAATATCTTTCTGGTTAATACGAATTGCCGTTTTACTTTGGCTTTTATCAATACCCATTTTAATTGAAGAATTATTGTTATTGAGTGTTGCATTTACCAAAGCAGATGATTGCTTATGTTTTATAACTTCTGAGATATGCGCAGATCTGAATGATCTACCACTAGATAATAAACTTAAAGATTCGAGTAAACTTGTTTTACCAGAAGCATTGTCACCAATAATAATATTAAAGCCAGGACAAAAGTCTAAACTTTCATCCTCAATTGAGCGTACATTTTTAATGTTGAGTTTCTGAATCCACATAAGATCAGAAGGTATGAAATATAATTACAAACGGATTGGCATAACAACATATCGTGTTTGCAAATCATCTGAAGAATGTAATAGGGCACTGCTATCAGGTGTTGATAATTCCAGATGAACAATTTTACCTTCTAAGTGATTTACGGCTTCAAGCAAATAAGTCACATTAAAACCAATTTCAAATAATTCACCAGAATAATTAATATCTATTTCTTCTTCAGCACTTTCATTTTCTGGATTATTACTGTGAAGAATCATTACTCCATTTTGAAGTTTTAATCTTATGCCACGAAATTTTTCATTTGAGAGAATAGCAACACGAGACAGAGTATCTCTAAACTGTTCTCTGTCTAGTTCGATATTATGTTGGCAGTTAGCTGGAATCGCTGCTTGATAATCTGGATATTTCCCATCAATTAGTTTTGATGTGAATCTAATATTATCTTTATGAACACGAATATGATTATCACTAATTTGTAAAGCAACAGGGATTTCACTGCTTGAATCGAGTAAACGAGTTAATTCAAGAATTCCTTTTCTTGGCACTATAATTTTTAAAGGAGTATCTAATTTAAGATTTTCTACAGTAAATTCAGAAACCGCCAAACGATGGCCATCAGTTGAAACAGCCAAAAGTTTATTATCAGATAATTCTAGTAACAGACCATTTAAATAATATCTGACATCTTGATTCGCCATCGAGAATGATACTTTTTCCATCAATAATTTAAGATTTTTTTCAGGAATAGTAATTTCATTTTGTATAGGGATGTCATCTAGCAGAGGGTATTCTTCAGCAGGTAACGTTGCTAATTCAAATTTACTTCTAAGACCTTTGATGTGAAGTCGTTCACCTTCGGTTTCAAATAAAATAAAACAGTCAGCAGGCAAGGCTTTGCAAATATCAAATAATTTTCTTGCAGGTGCAGTTATTTGACCAGGTTCTTCTGCTTGAATATCAAGTTTAGAAGACATTTCAATTTCAAGATCTGTTCCAACAAGACTTAATTGATTTTCTGAGACTTGAATTAATATATTTTCAAGAATTTTGCTAGTGTGTTTTTTCTCTACAGCACCGACAACGTGAGTGAGTTGATCGAGCAATGTTTCTTTGGAAATAGTTAATTTCATATTTATATTATATATATATTTAAAAGATAATAGTAGTAATAGGGGTAACGCTTTTTTGTTAACAAAGTTTATAAATACAATTAAATCAGTAATTTAAAGATAAAAATGTATGTTGATATTGTACCTGATAAAAACAATTATATCTGTGTAAGAACTGTGGATAAGTATACTTTTAAATTTATGTACTTTTTTATCCACAGCTTGTTATTAGATTTATAACGAATTTAATAACGACTTATCCTTACCCTAATATTACCTTGTTAAGGTTCTTTCTAGTATACGATAGCTTTCATCTAAAGTTGTATCTTCTGTTCTTAATTCTTTAATTTTTTTACAAGCATGTAAAACAGTAGTGTGATCTCTATTTCCAAAGAAAGTACCAATTTCAGGCAAACTATGATTTGTTAATTCTTTAGATAGACTCATGGCGACTTGTCTTGGACGTGCTATTGATCTTGTACGTCTCTTAGAATCGAGGTCAGAGGTTTTAATATTATAATGCTGTGCTACGGTCTTTTTAATGTTATCAACGGTCACCATCTTATCCTGGCTCGCTAATTGATCACGTAATGCATCATGCACAAAATCAAGAGTAATGTCTGTACGCTGATGTAGGCGTAAGCTTGCAAGAACTCTTTGTAAGGCCCCTTCCAGGTCTCTTACATTAGAACGAAAACGTTTAGCGATAAAGAACGCAGCATCTTTTGGTAAATCAAGATGAAATTCTTCTACTTTCTTTGTCAGTATGGCTACACGTGTTTCTAGTTCTGGTGGTTCTATTTCTACTGTAAGACCCCAATTCAAGCGAGAGCGTAAACGATCATCAATTCCTTCTACATCTCTGGGGTATTTATCACTGGTTAGAATGATTTGTTTTTGACCTTCAAGTAATGCATTAAAAGTATGAAAAAATTCTTCTACAGAACTTTTCTTTCCTGCAAAAAATTGAATATCATCAATAAGTAAAGCGTCTACGGTACGATAATATACTTTGAATTGATCAATACTATTTGTGCGTAATGCGGTAATCATGTCATTAACGAAACGTTCCGAATGCAGATATACCACTTTAGCATTTGGATTATTTTCTCTAATTTGATTACCAATAGCATGCATTAAGTGAGTCTTACCTAATCCAACTCCCCCATAAATAAATAAAGGATTGTAAGATTGTCCTGGGTTATCTCCCACTTGTTTAGCAGAAGCAACGGCAAGCCTATTGGATTTACCTTCAACGAAATTTTCAAAAGTCATTGTAGGATTTAGATTATTTGTAAAACTCTTTTGGTTAATAATCGGTTGTGGTTGCGAATTAGAATAACTATTTGCACCATTATTATAACTTTGATTGGTTGGTGTAGTTCCAGAACCAGGCGCAGTTATAGAAGCTTCTGATGGTGGTGGCTCAGAATACGATAATGTATCTCCAGCTCCTATTTGCAGAATAACTTGAACATTATTGCCATTAGAGATTTGTTTAACTTCATCCTTAATAGTTTGTAAATGCTGATCTTTAACATATTGGAATACAAATGTATTTGGGGCTAGAAGTACTAAAACATCATCATGCTGTGTACCATGTAGAGTACGTAACCAGGTATTAATTTCCTGGTCTGATAGTTTTGACTCTAATTTATTCAGGCATTGTTGCCAGAGCATAGATGATACTCCTACGAAATTTATGACAATTTAAGGATTAAACCGTAAAATCAAAAATTGATTAGTGGGTTAAAAATATTAGTATTGTGATTGAATGGCAACAAAGGTAATTTGCTAGGGGGCGAATTACCATTTATACACATTCTATTCTTATTATGAGTACTGTCATAAAGCTATAAAAAATAAATGCTTTGTATTGTACTTAAGAAGGTCAAATACTACTCTCTATGATAAGTTATCCACAAGCAGTTTTTGGTTCAAAAAAATAATATATTATTTGACATTGAGCGAATCATAGCGTATTTTTTCCGCCCTTTGCGATACTACAGTATTTCGAATATAGCAATATGATCAACTGTAGTATGCATTCTTCATAATGAAGTCATAAATAACAGATTTTAATAGGTTTTTAGTCATGAAAAGAACATTTCAACCAAGTATTTTAAAGCGTAAACGTACACACGGTTTTCGCGCACGTATGAGCACTGTTGGTGGACGTAAAGTTTTAGCATCTCGTCGCGCAAAAGGTCGTGCATCACTCTGCTGTTAATTTTTAAGTTATTTAAACAACTTAAGATTTCGGTTTAAAGTGAACGTAATAGATGTGGCTGACAATAATATTAAGCTTCATCTTCATCGTGACTTAAAATTGTTGAATGCTGAAAACTATAAATTCGTTTTTAGTGATTCACAGCGTTTTGGTAATCACAGTTTGACTGTATTAGTCAGAACAAATAATTTAGATCATCCTAGGTTAGGGTTAGCTATATCTAAAAAATGCGCAAAAAGAGCTGTAGATAGAAACCGCATTAAAAGATTATTCCGTGAAAGCTTCAGGTTAAATCAACATAGATTACCCAATGTTGATATCGTCGCTATGTGTAAGCCAAGCATTCTTTCTTTAGATAATGCGGAGATGCAAAGGCAAATAGAAACACAATGGCGCTTCATGCGTAAGAAATTCCCTGCATTATCAAACGAATAGAGTCTTTTAGTCATGGAACAACAACGCCCTTTTCTATATTTAAGTTTAGTTTTTTTAGGTTTTTTAATTTGGTCTACTTGGCAACAAGAGCATGCACCAAAACCTATTACTCCAGCTAATTCAACTGTTCAGCAGCAGACCGCTGGGGGTAACTCTATTCCTTCAGGATCGAGTGTCTCAGTAAATGGAACAGATGTAATTCCTTCAGCTAATTCCTCAGCTACAAATGCACAAGCTCAACAAATTCACGTTAAAACAGACGTGCTTGATATGTATATCAGTACTACTGGTGGAACTATTGTTCAGGCTGATTTACCGACTCACCCAATTAGTTTAGAAGAACAAGATAAAGCAACGCGAATCATCGATAGAGAAATGAAGTACGCTGCACAAGCAGGTCTTATCTATCGTGGAAGCAATGGTGAAAGTTCAGCACCAAATCATTACACTAATTTTGAAGCTAAGAGTACGGAATATACTCTGCAAGATGGTCAAGACACACTTCAAGTGCCTCTTACCTGGAGTAATGGACAAGGTATAACGGTTACTAAAACGTTTTTGTTTGAACGCGGTTCTTTTTTGGTTAAACAAATTCAGACCGTTGAGAACAAAACAGATCAAGTATGGTCTGGTAATGAGTATTTAGAACTTACACATATAGAGCACGAAAGGACAGGCAGTCTACTTGGTGGCGCCATCGCTTACGTTGGCCCTGCTTATTACAATAATAAGTACGATAAAATTGATTTCGATGAAATAAAAGATGGTGAGTTAAAAGATCTTAATAGTTCCGAAATTAACGCATTGCCAGAAGAAGAAAAAGCAAGCCGATTAATACAAGGCGGCTGGATAGCAATGTTGAAGCACTATTTTGTGAGTGCCTGGGTACCTTCTAAAGAACAAATAAATACTTATTACACTCGTTATAACAAATCCAGCGATAATTATATTATCGGTGTTAAATCACCTGTTAAAGAAATTCAACCTGGTACATCGGGTAGTTTCGACAGTCAATTATATGTAGGACCTACAGATCAGGCGACATTGGCTGAAATTTCTGAAGGTCTGGATTTGACGGTTGATTACGGAATATTTGCGTTTGTTTCTAAGCCTATTTTTTGGGTGATGAGCTTTATAAATCAAAATATTGTAAGCAATTGGGGTTGGACAATTATTTTATTAACTTTGTTTATTAAAATAATTTTCTTTTATCCTTCAGCCATGAGTTACAAATCTATGGCTAAGATGAAGAAGCTTGCTCCTAAGATTAAAGAAATTAGCGAAAAATATAAAAATGACCCACAAGCCAAACAAAAAGAAACCATGGCTTTTTATCGTAAAGAAAAGATAAATCCTCTGGGTGGTTGTTTACCCATGTTGATACAAATGCCCGTATTTATGGGATTGTATTGGGTATTGCAAGAAAGTGTAGAATTACGTCAGGCCCCATGGATTCTCTGGTATCAAGATTTATCGATAAAGGATCCATTCTTTATTTTGCCGCTTATTATGGGTGCTAGTATGTTTATTCAGCAAAAGCTGAATCCACCTGCTGTTCAAGACCCGATGCAGCAAAAAATATTTACCTATTTACCAGTTATCTTTACTGTAATGTTCTTATTCTTCCCTGCAGGTCTTGTACTTTACTGGGTCGTGAATAATATACTTTCTATCTTCCAACAGTGGTATATCAATAAAAAGATAATAGGCGACGGATAGTTAACTATTCCTTTGCAATAAAGGTTTATTAACGTTCATTAACATTTAGTGGTATTAGTAAATGATGAATACCATCGATACAATTGCCGCAATAGCTACACCATCTGGTAGAGGTGGTGTAGGTATCATTCGTATTTCAGGGCCATCAGTTCGTGATATGGCTGTTGATATACTAGGTTCCTTACCACCTCCTTTTAAAGCGTCACATCGTCTATTCAAAGATGCTGATCAAGAAACTCTTGATGATGGCGTTGCCATATTTTTCCCCTCTCCCAATTCGTTTACCGGTGAAGATGTTTTAGAACTTCAGGGTCACGGCGGTCAAATCGTTTTGGATATGGTTCTAAAACGATGTCTTGAATTGGGATCAAGAATAGCGAAACCTGGTGAGTTTTCGGAAAGAGCATTCCTCAACGATAAACTCGATCTTACACAGGCAGAAGCAATTGCTGATTTGATAGATTCAGGTTCTGAGCAAGCAGCAAGATCAGCGTTGCGTTCTTTACAAGGTGAGTTCTCTTCTTCAATCGATTCATTGCTGATTAAAATGATTGAGATGCGCGTTTATGTAGAAGCAGCATTAGATTTTCCAGAAGAAGAAATTGATTTTTTAGCGGATAAAAAAGTTCTAGAACGATTACAGGCTATTAAAGATCAACTCACTGAAATTACCTATAAAGCAAAACAGGGAAGCTTGTTAAGAAGCGGTTTAAACCTCGTTATTATCGGTGAACCTAATGCAGGTAAATCCAGTTTACTGAATGCTTTATCGGGTAACGATACTGCGATAGTCACTGATATAGCTGGCACTACACGTGACGTATTGCATGAGTCAATTAATCTTGATGGCATGCCAATACATTTAGTGGATACCGCTGGTCTTCGAGACAGTGATGACCCTGTTGAAAAGATCGGAATCGAGCGTGCCTGGAAAGCAGTAGAAAAAGCAGATATTGCGCTTTTGCTATTAGGCGATACCCATTTATCTACAAAAAGTGATGAAATAGTCAAAAAGCTTCCTGATTCACTCCCATTGCTAATTGTTCAGAATAAGATAGATTTAAATTCAAAAGATGCTGGTAAAGATGGAGATATGATTAATATCTCTGCTAAATACAATCTTGGAATAGATATTCTAAAAGAAGAACTCAAAGAAAGAATGGGATATCAGAATAATAATGAAGGGATATTTATAGCCAGGAGAAGACACCTTCAAGCGTTAGAAAGAACTCAGGAATTTGTCGATAATGCAGAAATGCAATTAACGGAATTTAATGCCGGAGAGTTAATGGCAGAAGAGTTAAGACTGGCGCAGGATGAGCTTAGCCAAATCACTGGAAAATTCACCTCAGATGATTTATTAGGTGAAATCTTTAGTAGTTTCTGTATCGGCAAATAAAGCTTTTATTTCGATTAAAACAGGAATAATCTTCAACAAAAAGTCACCCCCCCACTTATAAGCGGTTTTTTAGGTTAGCCATGTCTTTAGAAGCAGCGATTACATTTACTCTCGCAATATTCATTTTTGGTATTACTCCTGGTCCAGGCATCTTTGCAATACTGGCACGTGCTTTAAATTCAGGTGCAAAATCATGTATTCCATTATCTTTGGGAATGTCTGTTAGCGATGTTATTTATTTGATCTTGGCAACATTTGGTCTTGCAGCAATTGCAGAAAACTATGGTGGTTTATTTACAGCGATACGGTTTATAGGTGCAGCTTACCTGATGTACTTAGGCTGGAAAATGTGGACAGCAAAAGTAGATGATGAAATACAAAATTCTAAGTTAGGAAGACCCTCTTTGCTTAGTGGCTTTATTCAAGGTTTTTTGATTTCTGCTTCTAACCCAAAAGTTATACTTTTTTATATTGCATTTTTACCAACGTTTATGGACTTAACCAAACTGTCTACTTCGGATATTGTATTAGTCAGCGGATTAACCCTGCTAGCTTTAATGGTAGGTTTGATGCTAGTGGCTGTGATGGCATCTTCGGTTAGAAAATACTTAAAGTCGCAAAAGGCATTAAAACGACTGAACAAAACTGCAGGCAGTATTATGATTGGTGCTGGTTTGTTCTTAGTCAGCAGAGGAACAAGTTAGAGTACTTACTTGGTGAGCAAGTAAGCTGATTATCTCTTATGCAAAACCTATCACTTTTCATCACTGCAACATTGATATTAGCCATGACACCCGGGCAAGATTTTATCTATGTTATGGTTCGAAGCATTTCTCAAGGTATTCGCGCCGGTTTCATTTCTGTAACAGGTTTATTTATCGGGGTTATGTTTCACACATTAGCAGCAGCCACTGGAGCTGCAGCAATTTTATTAACCTCCGCCTATGCATTTACCGTTATCAAAATTGTTGGCGCACTCTATTTGATTTATCTGGGTATTCAAGCATTCAGACAAAAAGGGCGTTTAGAAATAAAGAAGACTAGAGACAAAGCATCCGATTTAAAACTATTAAAAGAAGGTATGCTTTCAAGCACGCTTAACCCTAAACTAGCGCTATTCTTTATGGCTTTTTTGCCTCAGTTCGTAAAACCGGATTCAGATGCTTTTACTAATATGGTTTTGTTGGGTTTACTGTTTCTTGTTTTATCATTGCCCATACTTATCTCTGTGGTTTTATTCTCTTCCAAATTTGGTGAATTACTCAGTAATAACGAAAAAATTAGCACACTAATTGGCAAGGCGACGGGTGTTATTTTGATTGGTTTAGGGATTAGATTGGGGTTTGTAGAAAGCTAGATCATTGATTGTCCTCGCTAGCAGCATCATCTATATTATTTTGATTTAACCAATCCCAGAACAGTGTTTTCCTTAAATTCTGAGTAATGGCATACCAATTTGCATCTATAAACAGTGCCCTGTCTAAATGATGGGTGGCTGTTGGCAATTGATCACGCATAGAAAAGCCTTGTTCAGCATGTAGACCTATTCTGCGTAAGGCACTTTTTCTAGTGGGTAAGTAAGGGATAATCTCTACCAGTTTAGCCATGTTTTCGGCTTTTATAACAAAACGGATAAAGTCATTTTTTAATTCAGTTTTAGAATCCCTATTGAAACCAGCGACGCCAAGGTTGAAGCGAAACCAGATCGTGCATCCGGTAAAGATGTTCTAAGTTGTACCGCTTTAATTGCATCGGCAGGCCCCAAAGGTCTCTTTTCAATGGTTAGTTTTTGAAAAAAAACCAACAATCAGGCCACCAATAGCGGGTACTAATACTGTAGCTGCAGTCAGTAAAAATGAATTGTGTAACTGGATGCGAGAGCGAGGAGAAATAAGTAATACATCATTTATCCAGTCTACTGATTCAATAAACGCTATTGCAGCGAGCGAAGCGATACTGCCTAGCGTTAATGCGAGAAGGGTTAAAACGATAATTCGATAGCTAATCAGAATAAAAGTGGCATCAGAAGTCATACTAAAGACTAGTAAACAACTGTATGTTAAGTAAATGAAACTACGTTCGTGTTACTTCGATACGATGTGCTTAGGCGCTGATATGTTCCAGTTCTGTTAAATGTTCACCGGTTAGTTGATAGGCTTTACCGAAGCCTTGAACATAAAGTCCTTCAGTTGGTGTTAGTTTAAATAGAATGAAATCTGGCAGGCTTCTCAGTAATGGAATGATGCTACCAAAAGAATTTTCGAAATTATCTAAAGTACTAGAATAAGTAGAGTCATTCGCTTGAATGATGTCTATTTGGCATTGATAGGTAATGCGTTGCCTAGCGAATAACTGTCTAGAATCTTGTTCATCTTCCATCAGTAATATACTGGCTATAGGTTGCTTTAGAAGATCTTGTGTATGGCTAGCTAATTGACTTAAAAATAGATAAAAGTGGCCATGCCCATCTTCAATAAACGGTGCATAACTGATATTAGGTTGACCTTCTTCTGTCAGTGTAGATAAGGAGAGTGTTTTAACACTTGATTTAAATGTCAGAAAGTCTTGCTCGGGAGAATGGCTCATACTTCTACTTTAAACAGTAATACTATAAATATAAAGTCACCCCCCTACTTTTAGGCACTTTTTTAATTAAGCTTTTTAGTTCTAGTCACTAACACACCACGTTTAGTATCCGGGTTATATATCAAAGCCACAGAACGTCCCTGATCTGTGCCAGAAAAATAGGTTTCCTGATTCACAGCAGTGGGATGCCACCAACTGGCTGGTGGGTTATTTGTAGAGAAAGTGGATTCTAAAATTTCTGGTGTCAGCGTATTTTGAGATAATTTTTTATTGATAATGTACTTTTCAACTGGGCGACGACCCACGCTAAATGAAAACCAGGATGATGAAGCTTCATTGCCCGACTTGTTAATTGCTTGTACATCCGTGATTAAGGCATCGGGTGATTGAAACCATTGCTGAAGCGCCATTACAGCTGCTTCTGGTTTTGCTACACGTGTAGCATTCTCAGGAACGGGGAAAAACTTATCAGCAACGAATGGTGTTACCGCGAGTATCAATCCAGCTAAAATAACGATACCCATAATTATGGTGGAGAGTGTTTTCATCATAAAGTCACATCTAATAATCTGACGCAGGATTATAACGCAAACAACCTCTTCGCATTAGCCGTTGTTACACTCGCTACCTGATTGATGTCTATACCGCGTATTTCTGCAATGGTATTTGCAACTGTGGGTAAATAGGAGGGTTCGTTACGTTGTTGGTGATGAGATGAGTCAGGTTGATCCGGAGAGTCGGTCTCTATCAACATATTGTCCAGGGGCAGTGTTTTTACAAGTTGTTGTAACCGAGTTGCCCGTGTGTAAGTAATAGGTCCACCGAAGCCTAAATAAAAACCCAGATCTATCAGCTGTTTTGCTTGTTGTTCACTACCCGAAAAACTGTGAATAGATCCAGTTAAAGAAGGAAATTGTCTGAGGTGTTTTAGTACTATATCGAGTGATTTACGCGCGTGAATAATAACCGGCAACTGAAACTCATTAGCAATGGCTAATTGCCCGACGAATATATCTATTTGCTTTTGTTTGTTCTGTTGTTGATGACTTTCAGGGATAAAAAAATCCAGACCAATCTCCCCTATTGCGACGGCATTATACTCTTGTAAATACTGTTTTAATTTACCCAGATCATCATTATTTACATCATCCATAAACATCGGATGTAAACCATAAGCTGCGTGACACATTGATGGATTAGCTTCAACTATATTTGTAATCAATCTCCAACGATCCGAAATTGTCGATGAAACGATAATATGAGAAACATCTACTTGTTTAGCCCGCAGGATAGCGTCAGCGCGATCATGATCAAACTCTGCAAAATCAATATGTGAATGGCTATCTATGAGTTCCATGGTTTCTTATTTTAGGTTTTTACATTCTTTTTACAAAGTTGTTACACTTGATTAACGAATTAAAAGTCTCGTTCTTTATAGTGATGTCATATGTAGGGCATGTCTATTGCTTAGGTACTTCATTTGGCAACGCCAAAAAATCAGAATCAAGGCATAGTCACGCAGAATGCTTATTGCCTTTCAAGTGAGTATAACGCAGAGTTTGAATTTTTGGCTAAGCCCCTTTGGGCAAGGCTAAACACAATCATCTCCGTTGTTTCACTTCTTGTAAAGGGGTATCCATTTCCTACAAAGTGAGCCTAGGATATGATCGTGTTTAGTCTTGAAAATGAAACACCTAAGCAGTAGATATGCCCTAACCCAACAACAAAAGGTATAAAAATGTCTAAGAATACTTCTGACTTAATATTCAAGTCATCTTCATCATTAAAACTAGTGAGTAGTACTGCATTATTTGGCTTACTACTCTCTGCTCAATTTTCATCACTGGCATTTGCAGATGACATCATTGCAGAATCTAGCATTGAAGCAGTCACTGTATATCCGGGTAGCGCCAAAGTGACGCGAGTTAGCAAGATTTCATTAAATGCGGGCAATAATGAAGTGGTTATAGAAAATTTGCCTTTAAATCTTAATGAAACTTCATTGCGTGTATCTGGTGAAAGTCAGGCTGATGTATCACTTGGTAGCATTGAGCTATTCAAGAATATTAAAAGAGATGTAGTGCAACAACAGGAAAAAGAATTACGTCAAAAAATTGAAGATGTTCAGTTAGAACAAAAACGTATTCGAGATGATATAAGTCGTAATAAGACACAACTTCAATTTATTCGTCAGATGGTTTTAGGTAGTAATAATACAAAGCAAAAAAATGAAGAAGTTAAAAGTGGAAGCTACACGAATCTGCCTTTAGATCAGTGGAAACAGGCATGGGATACATTAGACTCTGCAACTGCTGAAGTGCAAGAAAAAATCAGACAGTCAGAAATTGCGCTTTCAGAGAAAGATCAGACATTAAATCAATTGAAACGCGAGCTTCAGCTGGTCGCTACTAATCAAAAAGAAACCAGAAGTGCAAAACTACAAGTCGAATCTAATGGAGCGACTGAGTTAACCTTAAATCTTACTTATCAAATAAACGGGGCCCGCTGGGAGCCAGTTTACGATGCTGATTTAGATACTCAAACAGGCGACATTAAATTAAAAACCTTAGCCCAAATTAGTCAACGAACCGGTGAAGACTGGACGGGTGTAGATGTAACGTTATCTACCTTGCGTCCTAGCGCAGGCTCGCAATTACCAATACTTCAACCCTGGGCATTAGATTTTATGCCAGAAGCTATGCCTATGGTACAAGCAGAAAGTGCTGGCATGATGATGAAGAAAAACAATATGGCAGATATGGCACTGGCAGCTCCTATGCCTTCGCCCGTCAAAAGAGCACCTAGGAAAAGTATGCAGCAACAGCAAAGCCGTTTGATCAGTACAGATTTTTCTGCGGAATATAAAGTTCCGGGTAATATCAGTTTAGGTTCTGGCAGTAATAAGCGACGTTTCGCGCTGACATCACAAGATTTACAATCAACGATTAATCTTGCTAGCGCTCCTCGAATGGATCCTAGAGTGATGATTCTTGCTACTACAAAATACCAGGATGAAACACCATTACTGGCTGGCAGTATGTCGCTTTATCGAAACGGTAGTTTTGTCGGCAGTACCTTCTTATCTCAAAAACAATCAGGCGAAGAAATAAAACTATCGTTTGGTGAAGACGATAAAGTGAAAATCAAATTTTTACCTGACCCAGATCAGAAACGAAAAGACGGTTTATTATTTGGTAAAAAGAAGGTTGTTGAAAGACATTACAAAGTCAGCGTAAACAGTAACCACAATAAAGCTTATCCATTAGTGATACAGGATGTATTGCCTGTTTCGTCTAACGAAGAACTTAAAATTAAAATACTGGGAGACCTTCCTACCAATACACATGTAGATGGTAAGAAAGGAGTGTCGAGTTGGAACATTAACTTATTACCAAAAAAGTCAGTGAATATTAAGTATGGTTACTCCGTGAGTTATCCTGAAGATCGTATAGTTCCAGGGCTATAAAAGTCTTACTTCGTTATAGATTGGCTCCCGAATAGTTAATAAAGGTTATAAAAAATGAAAACAATAGGTTTATTAGGCGGCATGAGCTGGGAGTCTACAGAGCTTTATTACCGTTGGATAAATGAAGGGATAAAACAAAACCTTGGTGGATTACATTCTGCCAAGATTGTTTTGCACAGCGTAGATTTTTCAGAAATTGAAAAACTTCAGCATCAGGGAAAATGGGATGAAACAGCTGAAATACTAAAAGCTGCTGCTCAAGGATTAGAAAAAGCAGGCGCTGATTTTATACTGATATGTACTAACACGATGCACCTTGTTGCGCCGCAAATACAACAAGGTATTTCTATTCCGCTATTACATATTGCTGATGCGACAGCAGAAGAAATTGTAAAACAAGGCCTTAATAAAATCGCACTCTTAGGCACTGGTTTTACCATGGAGCAGGATTTTTACAAAGGTCGCTTGATCAGGGAGTATGGCTTGGATGTGATTGTTCCAAACGAGCAAGATCAACAAATCATTCATCAAATTATTTATGATGAGTTATGTCTGGGAAATATCGCAGATTCATCAAGACAGGAATATTTGCGGATTATAGATTCCTTAGTCGAACAGGGTGCTGAAGCGATTATTCTCGGGTGTACTGAAATTACATTGCTGGTTAAACCGGAACATACAACTGCCCTACTTTTTGATACAACAAAAATTCATGCACTTAAAGCTGTTGAAAAGGCATTGTTAGGCTATTGTAAAACTGACGTTAAATAAATTTTTCACTGAGTAGTCTTTATGCAAATGCTTGCTATAGGTTTTACCGCACTGGTAATCGTTTTACACATCTATTTTTTAGTCCTGGAAATGTTTTTATGGGATAAACCCATGGGCCGAAGAGTATTTGGTTTAACTCAGGAATTTGCTACCCAATCAAAAGCAATGGCGGCCAACCAGGGTTTATATAATGGTTTTTTAGCAGCTGGACTAATCTGGGGTTTAAGCCTAGGTGAAAGTGGACGCTCTATTGTTATATTCTTTCTTACTTGCGTAATTGTTGCGGGAATATTTGGCGCACTGACAGTGAGTAAGAAGATTGTTGTGTTTCAGGCATTACCTGCATTTATTGCTCTGATTTTTACATTATAGTAATAAAAAGAGCCTTAAAGTAGGGGGGTGACTTAACTGAATTAGGGATCTTGTTTTGGCTGTTCAGGTCTTGTGACTAACCAGATAGCAATTACACTTAAGACAATAGCTACCCCTGCTCCGGTCATGAAGGCGGGCTTTGCAAAAAACTGAAACAAGATATAGCTAATAGACATGCTAACAACGGCCGCTATTTTACCCTTTCTTGAAACCACGCCATGCAGCATGAAAGCTTCTATCTGAGAACCATACTTAGCGTTGTCATACACTTTTTGCATGAGCTCAGGCGCACCGCGAGACCAGAGCCAAACGGCAATAATCCAAAATACAACTGTAGGAAGTAATGGTACAAACATCCCAAGAAAGCCAATAGCAAAGCTTAGCCAACCCAAAACTATATAGGTGTATTTTCTCAGTTTCATCAAGTTAGCGGGTTTATCCTATTGAAAGATAGATAGTAGATTGTGAATTATGCACGAGAGTTCTTAATAAAATCTACCATCCAGGAACCAACGGTTTTACCATCGACCTCTTTCTTTAATGACTCAATAGCGGCATTAGTGGTGTCTTCACCAATGCGATCTAATCGATTTGTAATTAAAGTTTCTAAATATTCTTTTGAAAATTCAGGGTGTCCTTGAAACGTAACAACGGAATTTAGCTGAAACCCTGCAATGGGACAGAAGTCACTACCAGCAATTAATGTGGCGTCTTTCGGCATTTTCACAACTTGATCTTGATGGCTAGCGCGCATTGACATTGATTCCAAAGGATTCCTCTTCATCCATTCTTGTTGGTTTTTAATTTGCCATTGGTGTACACCAACACCCCAACCTTTATCTGTCGCCCTTTCTACTTTACCGCCCAATGCTTCGGCAATGAGCTGATGACCGAAGCAAATACCAACTGTGGGTATTTGAGCCTGATATAGATCTCTCACCAAATCTTTGGCTTTATGAATCCAGGGAATATCTTCAAACGCACTGAACTTACTGCCAGTGATTATATAGCCATCACAAGCACTTAAATCTATAGGAAACTGATTAGCCGTTAAATCGTATACGCTAATTTCAATCTCATCATCTTGAGATAGGACTAAATCAGCAAACATATCCTGATAGTCGCCATGATTTTCGATTAAATCATCTGCAACGTGATCGCATAGGAGTATCCCGATTCTGATTTCCATTATAAATAACCTAAGGCAAGATTGAAATTTAAGGTATGACGCATCTCAAGCGTATCATAGACTTAAACGAAAGATGAATAGATGCTAAAAGAGAACATTATAAATAACAAAAGAAGTAGGTGTGAAAGATTAAGTGATAATGTATATGTAAGAAAAAACCGATCAAAAACAATAAAAAATGCAAAAATAATAATGGTTAAGCCTAGGTAAAGAAAACACATTGTATATTCAAACGAGTAACGTTAAGGATAAAACGTTCTTTAGCAAAAATAAAAATAATACATATCGGATGTAAGCAATGAACAAAATAAATAACAAAAATAACCACTTCCTTACTAAAGCCTTTATTAGTGTTTTCTTTTTACTCGTCAGTGTGAGTAGCAATGCGCTACAAATGAATCCTTTGTCATTAGTTTTAAAACCTTCTGGTGGCGGAGCTAAACAATCCGTTAGAGTATCTAACGAAAGCAATCAGCCAATCGCGGTTCAGTTTAGTGTTACTACAAGACAACAAATCAATAATAAAGAAGTAAGAAAACCTGCTGATAAGGATTTCATGATCTATCCTCCGCAAACGATTATTCCTGCTAACTCTACACAAAGAGTGAGAGTTGAATGGTTAGGCTCGGGTAAATTACCCCGAGAACAAGCATATCGCCTAATTGCAGAACAAGTTTATGTTTCACTCGAAGAGAAAAATACAACGGGTGTAAAGATGTTAATGACGCTGGTTGGTGCGCTTTATGTTCAGCCTAATGGAACAAAGAGCAATCTATCGGTTAAAAGTGTTCAGCGTCAGGGTAATAAATTAGCGATTACAGTAGCGAATACAGGTAATAAACATCAACTAATGCGTTATGCAACGTTGATATTGCGTAATGGCGGTCAAACAATTCAGCTTAAAGGTAAGCAAATTTTAGGATTGGAAGGCAATAATGTTTTAGGTGGCTCAACTAAACGCTTTTTTATCCCATTACCAAAGAATTTCAGGGATGGGGCCTGGAAAGCTGAAATTAAATACCCTAAATAATAATTCATTAACTAATTTACGGTTATCTATAGCTTAATTTGTGAATTAATTAACAATGAACCAGCAACTCATCAAAATTAACGATTCTAAAGTTATTTTTTGGGTTGCTGGTTTTTTTCTCCTTTTTTACACCCTCTTTTTTACTTCTTCTTCAGTCTCAGCAAAAGAAATAACAGATGCTGAAATAGCTGCTTTCTATCATCAAATTTCTTCTGCTGAAAAATCATCGATTAGACAGCAAAAAAAACTGACTTCTCCAAAGATAAAAAAATCTTACCGGAAAAAATTATCACCTAAACTAAAAAATACCAGTAAACCCAAAAAGGTTGCAGTGTTAAAAAGTACAGGTGATTTAAATAGAAATGATCCCGCATTGATCGCTTTTTATGAAAGTCTGGATATCAAAAAACTTATTCCAGAAGTTCAAAAAAAGTCAGCTCCAAAAGAAAAAAACACTGTAATTGTGGCTCGTAAAGTCACTAAAGAAAATGCTGCTGTAATTGATAATCGCGATACAAGTTATGACAAAACGATAAATAATCAGGCAGATAATCTATATGTAGATATAGATAATAAAGGTAAGGTCACCCCCCCACTTTTAGCCAATAAAATTATAAAAACTCCAGCTAGAGTCGAAGTACTCAGCAGTTCGAGAGAGGAAGTTCCTGAAGCTGATGTAAAAAGCTCTGTAACGTTATCTCAAACTACTAATAACACGGCCCTTTCAAATCAGGGAGTTAGTGATGAAAAAGCTGAACAACCATCCCCAAATAATTCCAAAGCTAGCGATCTAAATGCTTTATTTGCAAAAGCATTTGGTAAAAAGGTTGCAAGTACTCCTAAGGAAGTCACTGCAGAATTAAGAGTCAACAAATCAACGGTTGGTGAATTAAAATTATTTAGTAATACACAGGGCGTTTTAGACAAAGTAGAAACTGAACCATTACTGATTTCTCTCAAAGATGTTTTAAAAGAGCATGTTTATGTTCGCGTAGACGAAAAATTGAAGAGCCAAAAGAAAATTCATTTTTCTGAGTTAAGTAAAATGGGGATTGATGCGGAATATAACCCGACAAATCTAAGTCTTGATTTAAACATTAAGAATGAATTCAGAAAACCCAATATTCTGTCGATGATAAACAGAAAGAAAGCATCAGTTAGAGCCGAGAATAAAATAAAGGCTAATGACATTAGTACTTTTATTAATGCATATACCACTGTTGGTTTAAATTCTCAGAACACTAGTGAAGCTGATTTCAAAATGAAATTAGAAGGAAGTTTGAATATTGGCGATAGAGTATTAGAGACAACCTTAGATATTCGAGATGAAGAATACGTATTCAGTAATACAACACTTACCTTTGATCAGCCTGAGAAATTGAAGCGTTATACCTTAGGCAATATATCTTCAGGAAATAGAAACTTTCAAGAAAACTTGTCTTTAAATGGAATCAGAGTGAGTAAAGAATTCTTTATGGATCCTGAGTTGCAGATAAGACCACAAGCGAATGAATCACTGGTTCTTGATTCAGACTCGGAAGTAGAAGTATTCATAAACAATCAATTAATCCGTCGTTTTTACTTAAAAGAAGGGGTTTATTCTTTAGAAGATATTGGTCTATATAACGGTGCAAATAACATACGGGTTCGCATAAAAGACGAGTTTGGAAAAATTACAGTCAAAAGTAGTGAGCAGTTTTATGACTCTCACTTATTAAAATCAGGCTTGTCTCTGTACGCTTTCAGTGTCGGTTATTTGAGTAATGAAGAAGGTTACACCAACGATAGTTTAGAAGATGAATTGATCCTAAGTGGCTACTATCAAAAAGGTTTAACCAAAGACCTTACATTGAGCGTAGACGCTCAAATCACCCCTAATAGTTACTTATTGGGAACTGAAGTTTTAACATCTGTGGCTTTAGGCTCAATAAAGAACAGTTTTGCCGTTAGTGGCGGTGCTGATAATCAGGATACAGGTTATGCGACAAGCTTCGAGTTTAGACCAAATAAGAAAAGAGAATATATTAGTCTAGATACCTTAAGAGAAGATATGCTCGGACTTGAACCACCGATAAATGACTTTCTGAATGGTTGGACAATTACGGGCGAATATCGAAGTGAAAACTTTTCACAAATTAATGAAGTGCAATTAGATACGGTTGATGAATTAGGCAATATCGTAGAAGTAAGCAATCAACGTCTAAAGTCGAATTTTCAAACGAACTTCAGTTTGAACTTAAGTGAAAAGTGGAATGGTTATTTAAACCTCGGAATATCCGATTATTATGATGCTGATGAAAATATCTATGCAAGCCTGAATACCACCAGGCGATTTGATAATGGTGTGTCTCTCAGTTTAGGTGCGCGATATGACAGTGAAGATGATTTTTCAATGAGCATGCAACTCTCTGTTCCTTTATCACATAAATCAAGCCGTCGTAAAAAGAGTCTCGATGTATTAGTGAATACCAAAGACAGCACTCTAGAATCGAAATTAAGTGTAAAACCAACAAGTTTAGTGGGCACAAACAGTTTGGCAGGGTCTTTAGAACATTATCAAGATGATGATACAAGACAGCAGAACCTTAACGTTCAGTATAGGCACAACAGATTTGAATCCACATTCGCTGCACATAATAGATACAGTATGTCTGATAGTGAAAATACTCAGCAATTGAATGTAGGTTTTAATACGAGTTTAGCCTGTGTGGGCGGAAACTGCGCTACTTCATACCCTATTAATGATAGTTTTGCATTAGTTACGGGGCCTTCTAATCAGGAAGCACCCATTGCCATTAATAACGGTAATAATCGTTTTAGATACTCGGAAGATAATGACACTGGTTTGCCCGATAACTATACGGCTTTGATACCTGGTAAGGGAGATAGTGCTGTGGTGCGTTTAGATTCATACCGTTATCAAAACATTAATATCGATGAAAGCACATTGCCTAATGGTTACGATACTGAAAAAACAGAGTTTGAAGTATTACCAAAATATCATCAAGGTTTCTTAATTAAAGCAGGTGGTGAACCACAGACTATTTTAGATGGAATGTTAGTTAACACTGCAAATAAACCTCTAGGGTTTAAAGGAGGTCAATGGGTGCCTGTTTCAAATAATAATGCTAAAGAAGAAAACACCATTGCATTCTTTTCTAATAAAGCGGGTCGTTTTAGAGTTATTTCAATTCCCGCAGGAACATATAAATTAGAATTATTCGATTATCCCGATATGGATTCTATCCAGATTACTGTTCCTGACTTAAAAGGTGAAGTCCACAAAGTGGGTAACTTAATCATAGGTGAATAAGTAAAACCCCTCTGTATAGCCATTTTGGAAAAGGGTAACAGATACACGGTAGAAAACTGAATGTTTTATTCAGGAAGCATTCAGCTAAAAATGGATAAGATATATCCAAGGTCAACAATATAAAAATTAACGGTTACCTTGTTTTAAAAAACAAACCCATAACAAACCCTTTTAAAATAAAAAATAGGAAAAACAATGAAATTTACTAAATCTATTCTTGCGTCTGCTGTTCTTTTAGCAACTAGCTCTTTCGCTATTGCGGCAACAGATTCTACAGATATCGAAATCAATGTAACTAAAGATGCATACGTAAACCTAATTGGCACATTAGCTGGAAATACTTCTGTAGTTCTTGCTGAAGCAGATGTTAATGGTGCGACTACTACTCTTGGTACGCTAGGTACAGAAGCTAACACTACTGGTGGTTGTACTGTTGCAGTATCTTCGGTAAATGATTTCAAATTACAGCATGATACAGTTGCTGCTTTGTACCTACACGGTGCTTCTAATTACTCAGTAAGCTGGGCAGGTACTACATATACAGCTGGCGCTCCGAACGCTGCAACTTTAACTTCTTGTAACAATGCTTCAAGTGCTTTCAACATGACTTCACCTGCTATTTCTGGTGTAGTACAAGCTGGTACTTACTCTGATACTGTTACTTTAACTGTAACAACTCAGTAGTAGTTAAAAGTTATGATTTGAAGCAATAACTGCTTCAATGAAAAAAGCCGCATCGAAAGATAGCGGCTTTTTTGTGGAACAAAATTATGTCTAGGTCAATTTAGAGATTCATTGTTCCCAAAAAACTCACTCTTGGCAGGAGGCATTTGTAAAAAATAGCCATTTTCTTTTAGTATTCTTAACACTTCTTCTGATTCTGCTTTTACTAATTTACGATCTTTGCTTAGATCAAACTCAAAAGAGAATACGACTTCACCTAATAATTTCATTAGAGACTCAGGTACATCTTCGAAATTGTCTCTTTCAACAAGATAGAGGTACATACCTTGTTTTTTATTACTGCGGTAGACATAACAATTCATCGGTTTGCTTTTTTAACCATGAGTAATACTTGTTTTATTGTCGCAATCGGAATTTCATTTTCATAATCTCCTTCAACCACCACACTACTCGCACTTACTGCTTTAATTCGACCTTCAATCTCTTCATTTTGTTGATTGGTTATTTTAACTATACGGCCTTGTAATGTACTTATTTGATTAACGGGTACTGGGTCAAAATGCATCGAATATAACGCTTTGCTAGGCAGGCCAAGCATCTTTGATTCATCAATAGGGTTGTATTGTGCTCTTGGTGGAGTGAGATTATTATTTGAGGCAGTACCCTTATTTGTAACAATGCGTTGAGTGTTATCTGAACTGCGTATTACAGTCTCTGGTGAAGTGTTATTTCTGTGAGCAAGGTAATTATTAACGGTTTTATTGGCACCTAGAATCCATGATCCCCCCGCCAGAACTAGTCCTACTAACCCCATCAGGAACTTACCTCTGCCTTTATCCCATAGTGAAGGCAGTGTAACTACGTTGAGCACAGGTAATGCTGCGATTACTCCCGTCACAAAATGGTGTTTAAAGCCGGTAACTATATAAGTGAGATAACTCACTAAAAATAATAAAACGCCAATGCCTAAAATAATGGTAAGTACTAGTTCGATCAAAAGATGTTCCCCTTTTGGGCATTATTGTACATGTTCGAGATTAATGTTGCATATCGAATACCCTTAAAAAACGCTTATAAGTGGGGGGGTGCCTTTAAATTTTAATAAGGTCCTGAAAAACAAAGCATTTCGGTTTTCATTAAATATATTTTGCATAATTTTCTTAAAAGAAAATTATGTTTTGGAAATGTTTAAGGGCTATTTAATATTTTGTTTGTCAGTTTTTATGATTGTAATACCCATAAAATATTTTCGTTTTACTTTCTTATTTAGGATTTAAAGGGTAAATTTTTTTCAAAATTTTAATACATATAGTAATTATGTATTATATATCAGTAATTTAAGTCTATTTTGACAAAGAGCAAAAATTTGCGTAATTTGTACAATTACAAAAAATCGAAAAATAGAGTAAAAATAATATAAAGGGACATGTGGATTTATGTTTATTAGTAAAAGGCAAAATAAAATTCTCGATATGCTAAAAAAACTGGATCAGGTTTCTGTTGAAGATCTGGTCGCTGAATTTAATGTGACTCCGCAAACTATTCGAAATGATCTTAACGAACTCGATAAAGCAAAAAAACTGGTGAGGGTTCATGGTGGAGCGAGACTGCTTAATAGTCGCGGCAATGTCGAGTATGAAGCAAGAAGACAGATCGCAGCATCACAGAAAGTACTGATTGGCAAAGCAGCGGCTGAAATGATTCCCGATAATGCTTCCCTCTTCATCAATATAGGAACCACTACTGAAGCATTCAGCGATGCACTTGTAGATCATAAAGGCTTAATGGTTATAACCAATAATATCAATGTTGCCAGTAGGTTAAGACTATATTTAGAAAATGAAGTAATTATTACTGGCGGCGTAGTAAGATCATCAGATGGCGGGATTGTGGGTGAAGCTGCGGTTGATTTTATTGAGAACTTTAAAGTCGATTACGCCATTATTGGCTCTTCAGCAATAGACTCTGATGGCTCATTATTAGACTTTGATTTTCGAGAAGTAAAAGTAGCTCAAGCCATTATCAAAAATGCACGTCACGTTATATTGGTTGCAGATTCAACTAAACTTAAACGCAGCGCACCAGTGAGAATTGGTCACATCTCTCAAATAGATACATTCGTCACAGATATTATTGACGATAATGAGTTTAGGGAGATTTGTGAGGAGTCTGAAGTAAAGGTTATCGAAGTAGAGGCCACCTAACGAGTCTAGATAACTTTTACAGTACTCAACAATTATTTTCTCATGACTTTCGTTTGACATTCGTTTTGTTTTCAAATATCTTTCCTATTCGTAATTTATGAAGCAAATTCAGAAAATGTATAAATACATAGGAGAATGTATTGTCTGAGATAGATGATATTTTCGTCATTGGTGGCGGAATAAATGGATGTGGCATAGCTCGCGATGCTGTTGGCCGTGGTTATTCTGTTCGTCTAGCTGAAATGAACGATCTGGCAAGTGGCACATCATCCTGGTCATCAAAACTCATTCATGGTGGTTTGCGTTATCTGGAGTATTACGAATTCAGGTTGGTACGTGAATCCTTGGGTGAACGTGAAGTGCTTTTAAAAATGGCACCGCATATCATCTGGCCGATGCGTTTCGTTTTACCCCATCACAGTGATATGCGTCCAGCCTGGTTATTGCGACTAGGTTTATTTCTTTATGATCACATCGGTAAGCGCAAGTTATTACCCGGCACTTCTCAGGTTAATTTAAAAACGTCTGTTATAGGAAAACCGTTAAAAAAAATATTTTCAAAAGGATTTGAGTACTCAGATTGTTGGGTGAATGATGCTCGTCTAGTCGTTTTGAATGCAAAAGACGCTCAAGATCGTGGCGCAAAAATAGAAACTCGCTCTAAAGTTGTCTATGCTTGTAGAGAGAAAGACTATTGGAACATTACGACAGAAGATGTTCGTACCGGGGATAGGAAACAGCATAAAGCTCGTTTGATAGTGAATGCTGCAGGACCCTGGGTAGATAAAGTGCTCGATGAAACGATGAGCAGCAACAACGCTAAAAATGTTCGACTGGTACAAGGAAGTCATATCGTTGTCCCAAAACTTCATGATCATGACAGAGCATATATATTTCAAAATAGCGACAACCGCATTATTTTTGCGTTGCCTTACGAGAATGATTACACCCTCATAGGAACCACGGATCATGATTTCAAAGGTGATCCGATAAACGCCAAAATCACTGATTCTGAAGTTTCGTATTTATGTTCAGCTGCCAGTGAGTATTTCGAAAAACCGATCAAAATTGAAGATATCGTTTGGTCATATTCAGGTGTTCGCCCTCTTTATGACGATGGTGCAACAGAGGCACAAGAGGCGACACGAGATTATGTGTTACGCGTTGATGGCAAAGGTGATGAGCCAAAACTAGTGAATGTTTTTGGTGGAAAAATCACTACTTACCGCAGATTGGCAGAGTCAATGCTCGAGAAAATTGAGGATTTGATCGGAAGTCGAAAAGATTCATGGACTGCAGATTCTTCCCTCCCTGGTGGTGATTTCGCAGTTTCTGACTATGATTTATTAGTGTCGAAATTAAAGGCTGAATTCCCTTTTATAGAGCAATCTTTGGCTCAAAGGTTGATTCGCTCTTATGGTACCAAAGCTTGGGTACTGATGGATGGTGCGGTTAAGCTTGAAGATATGAGACATGATTTTGGTGGTTCGCTGACAGAACGAGAAGTCATGTATTTGATAAAACACGAGTGGGCAGAAACTGCGGAAGATATTGTTTGGAGAAGATCCAAACTTGGTATTCGCCTTAGCGATCAGGAAATAAAAGAATTAGATAATTGGCTACAACAAAACCAATAAATAAAAGTAAATAAGCAAGAAACAAAGCAGAGGAGCTGGAATTGTTAGAATTGCGTAATGTGAGTAAAAAGGTAGGAAATACCTTTCACATAAATGATGTGTCTTTGAAATTAGAGAAAGGGTCTTTAAATGTCCTTCTAGGGCCAACTTTGTCTGGAAAAACGTCATTGATGCGATTGATGGCGGGTCTTGATAAACCAACCTCAGGCGATATTTTGATGGACGGCGCTAGTGTGGTTAAAACACCTGTGCAAAAACGTAATATTGCGATGGTATATCAGCAATTCATTAACTACCCAGGCTTTACTGTTTACGAAAATATTGCCTCTCCCTTACGAGTAGCAGGAGTTGATAAAGTATCAATAGATAAGAAGGTTCGTGAAGCTGCAGAGTTGATGAAGCTTTCGCCATATCTTGATAGAGGAGTTTTGTATTTATCGGGTGGTCAACAGCAAAGAACCGCACTGGCAAGAGCATTAGTAAAAGGCGCAGAACTTGTTTTACTTGATGAGCCATTAGCAAATTTAGACTATAAATTACGTGAAGAACTGAGAATAGAACTGCCTCGTATTTTTGCAGAGACTGGTGCTATATTTGTTTATGCGACTACAGAACCACAAGAAGCTTTATTACTAGGTGGTGATACTGCGACATTACATGAAGGCCGTATCACACAATTTGGCCAGACAATTGATGTACACAATAATCCTTCAGATTTAGTCACGGCACAAACCTTTTCCGATCCACCCATGAATGTGATTCCGATGCAAAAGCAAGGCGCACAATTCGCCTTTTCTCAAGGTAAGGTTGACTGCCCTGAAGATCTATCTGGATTATCAGACGGTTCTTATAGTATTGGTATTCGCCCACATCACTTAATGCTCAGTGAGCCAAAGCAATCATCAGTGAAAGTTGTGGCACCTGTTTCTACTTCAGAAATAGCTGGATCAGAGACGTTTGTTCATGTGGCTTTCGATGACATAAAACTGGTGATACTTACACACGGTGTACATCGAGTAGATATCGGTGAGCAAATTCAGGTTTATATGGATCCAGCGAAATTTTTTATATTTGATGGAGAGAATAAACTCATATCTGCTCCAAAGACGGGAGCAGCATAATGGCTCAAATCACACTTGATAAACTGGCGCACTCCTACCTGCCAAATCCAAAAACCGATCATGATTTTGCATTAAAAGAGCTTGATTATGCTTGGGATGATGGTGGAGCTTATGCTCTTTTGGGACCTTCAGGCTGTGGTAAAACAACGCTTCTAAATATCATATCAGGGCTATTAGTTCCATCTAATGGACAGATACTCTTTGATGGAAAAGATGTGACAAACCTACAACCTGAGCAACGCAATATTGCTCAAGTTTTTCAGTTTCCAGTTATTTATGACACGATGACTGTTCGTCAAAATCTCGAATTTCCACTTAAGAATCGTAAAGTGCCAAATGATGAAATATCAAAGCGAGTTTCTGAAATGATAGACATTCTGGATTTAAGCGAAAAAGCAGATAGAAAAGCACGCGGACTTACTGCTGACGAAAAACAAAAGATTTCGCTGGGTCGTGGTTTAGTTCGTTACGACGTGAACGCTATTCTGTTTGATGAGCCATTGACGGTTATTGATCCGCACATGAAGTGGCAACTTCGAACTAAATTAAAAGATCTGCATCGTCAATTCGGTCACACCATGATTTACGTAACACACGATCAGACAGAAGCATTGACCTTCGCCGATAAAGTCGTGGTTATGTATGAAGGTGAAGTGGTTCAAATAGGGACGCCAGAGGAACTGTTTGATGAACCTAAACATACCTTTGTTGGTTATTTTATTGGATCGCCAGGTATGAATATTTTACCTGCTGAAGTCAGTGGTAATCAGGCAAAATTGGGAAATCATACAGTTACTCTAAAAGGAGCTTACCCAGATTTAGCAGGAAAAATTGAGCTTGGTATTCGTCCTGAATTTTTGACCCTTACAAATTCGGAATCGGGAATTCCCGCACAAATTAATGGTGTTGAAGACATAGGCCGTTTCAAGATTGTTCGTGCAAGTATTGAAGGCGTTGAATTGAATGTTGTTTTAAATGAAGGAGAAAACATTCCTGCTGAGCCTAAATTGATCTTCGATTCAACACGAATAAATATTTACCAGGATGATCATTTGGTTCGTTCCCTAGAAAATGAAAAAGGTATTTAGATCATGGATAAGACATATAACAACAAAGCCTGGTTACTGGTAATACCGGTTTTTTTGCTGGTTGCTTTATCTGCAATTATTCCAATAATGACTGTGGTTAACTATTCCGTGCAGGATACCTTTGGCGGTAATAAATTTTTCTGGGTAGGTACAGAGTGGTTTACTGATGTCCTTAGATCTGAGCGTTTTCATGATGCTTTAGGTCGTAATCTTTTGTTCTCATTTATCATTCTCTGTATAGAAATTCCTTTAGGTATTTTGATTGCATTATCAATGCCAAAAAAAGGTATTTGGGTTCCTATTTGCTTGGTTTTGATGGCACTTCCGTTACTCATTCCATGGAATGTTGTAGGAACTATTTGGCAGATTTTTGGAAGAGCAGACATCGGACTGCTTGGTCATACAATGGCTGCGCTTGGAATTGACTATAATTATTCAAGTAATGTATTCGATGCGTGGGCTACAATTATTATTATGGATGTCTGGCATTGGACAAGCCTTGTTGTATTACTGTGTTATGCCGGTTTAGTTTCTATTCCTGAAGCCTATTATCAAGCAGCTAGAATTGATGGTGCCTCGAAATGGTCGGTTTTTCGTTACATACAATTACCAAAAATGCAGGGCGTTTTAATTATCGCTTTTCTGCTTCGATTCATGGATTCATTCATGATTTATACAGAGCCTTTCGTTCTCACAGGTGGTGGTCCAGGTAACTCAACAACGTTTCTTTCAATCGATCTTGTAAAGCAAGCTATTGGCCAATTTGATTTAGGCCCTGCTGCGGCGATGTCGCTTGTTTACCAACTAATCGTGTTGCTGGTTTGCTATGTCTTTTTCACAGTAATGAGTAATGTGGGAACCGATAAGCCAGAGGTGGAGGAATAATTATGTCTGATAATAATAAACCGACTACACATTTGGTTGAAGGTGCACTGCGTCAGGCAAACCAAATGAAAAAACCAAAAAATTTTAGATGGTTTACTCCTTCTCTTTATATTTTCTTTTTGATGTTGCCGATTTACTGGCTCGTGAATATGAGCTTTAAAACGAACCAGGAAATTCTCTCTAAATTTACACTTATTCCTGATAATCCAACATTAAGCAATTATGCGGTAATTTTCAGCGATCCGTCTTGGTATAACGGCTACATAAATTCGATTATTTATGTAGTGATGAATACGGTTATTTCAATTTCAGTGGCCCTGCCAGCGGCTTATGCATTTTCTAGATATCGTTTTCTAGGTGATAAGCATATGTTTTTTTGGTTGTTATCGAATCGTATGGCACCCGCAGCAGTATTCGTACTTCCATTTTTTCAACTATATTCATCCTTTGGTTTGATTGACACTCATATAGCCGTAGCGCTCGCTCATTGTTTGTTTAATGTTCCCTTAGCAGTTTGGATATTAGAAGGGTTCATGTCTGGCATTCCAAAAGAAATTGATGAAACAGCCTATATAGATGGTTATTCATTTCCAAAATTCTTTATAAAAGTATTCACACCATTAATTGCTTCTGGAATAGGAGTGGCAGCATTCTTCTGCTTTATGTTTTCTTGGGTTGAATTATTGATAGCTAGAACATTGACCACTGTTGATGCAAAACCAATAGCCGCAATTATGACAAGAACGGTGGGAGCTTCAGGGGTTGATTGGGGCGTTTTAGCAGCGGCAGGAGTATTAACCATTATTCCTGGTGCATTAGTTATTTACTTTGTTCGAAATTATATCGCTAAGGGTTTTGCCCTAGGCCGCGTTTAAACAATTAAAAGGAGTATCAAATAATGGATCTCTCTTGGATGGCATGGACCGGTCCGACTGCACTTTTCTGGTTAGGAATTGTGAGTTGCCTGGTCATTATGATGGTATGGGAATATTTTTCACCGGGTGGAAATCCACGGGTAGGTATTTTACGTTTCGAAACAACAAGGGGTGATCGTTTGTTTATATCATTGCTTGGTAGTGCATTTATCCACCTCGCTTGGCTAGGCTTTATAGGTCCTGGTTTGTGGTGGGCTCTCGGTATTTCATTTGTTTATGCCATTGGCGTATTTAAAACAGTATGAAGTCAAAATGGGAACATACACTAGAAAGTATGTCCCTTCAATCTACATAAAATCTTAAAGGAGGATTTTATTATGCGAAAACATTTACTAATATCTACAGCAGTAGCTGGTTTGATGTTAGGGATGAGTTCTGCACAAGCTGATATGGCTGCTGCAGATAAGTTTCTAACAGACGAAATCGCTGGCGTCTCAGTGTTAAATGCTGATGAACAGAAAGCAGAAATGAAGTGGTTTATCGATGCAGCCAAACCGTTCAAGGATTTGAAAATTAAGGTTGTTTCAGAAACTATTGGTACGCATGAATATGAATCCAAGGTTCTTGCACCAGCATTTACAGCCATTACAGGTATAGAAATCACTCATGATTTGATTGGCGAGGGCGATGTAGTTGAGAAACTTCAAACTCAAATGCAATCAGGTGAGAACATCTATGATGGCTATGTAAATGATTCCGATTTAATTGGAACACACTGGCGTTACAAACAAGTAAGAAACCTGACAGACTGGATGGATGGAGAAGGTAAAGACGTTACAAATCCAGGTCTTGATATTAAAGACTTTATCGGCACATCTTTTACAACCGCACCTGATGGGAAACTCTATCAGCTCCCTGACCAACAGTTTGCAAACCTTTATTGGTTCAGAGCCGATTGGTTCGATGACGCAAAAAACAAAGGGGATTTCAAAGCTAAATATGGCTACGACCTAGGTGTTCCAGTGAACTGGTCAGCGTATGAAGATATTGCTGAGTTTTTTACAGGACGTGACCTATCGCGCTTAGGCGTTGATGGGAAAGTGTATGGCAATATGGACTATGGTAAAAAAGATCCATCACTTGGCTGGCGCTATACTGATGCCTGGATGTCAATGGCGGGTATGGGTGATGTCGGAGAACCAAACGGGCTTCCTGTTGATGAGTGGGGTATTCGTGTAAATGACAAGTCACAACCAACAGGTTCTTGTGTTGCACGTGGTGGCGCGACTAATTCACCTGCTGCTGTTTATGCGGTAACTAAAGCAATCGAATGGTTGAAGAAGTATTCTCCACCTGAAGCTGCTGGTATGACATTTGGTGAAGCAGGACCAGTTCCAGCGCAAGGTAATGTTGCTCAACAAATGTTCTGGTATACAGCCTTTACTGCTGCAACAGTTAAACCTGATCTCCCAGTAATGAATAAAGACGGTACTCCTAAATGGCGGATGGCTCCTTCACCACATGGTGCTTACTGGAAAGAAGGTACAAAAATTGGTTATCAGGATGCAGGTTCATGGACATTGATGAAGTCTACTCCAACTGATAGAGCAAAAGCGGCATGGTTGTATGCTCAGTTTGTGACCTCTAAAACTGTTGATTTGAAGAAATCTGATGTGGGTCTTACCTTCATTCGAGAATCTACCATTAACGCTAAGCACTTTACAGATCGTGCGAATAAGCTTGGTGGATTGATTGAATTCTATCGCTCACCTGCTCGTGTTCAGTGGTCTCCAACTGGAACAAATGTACCTGATTATCCTAAGCTAGCTCAACTTTGGTGGCAGAATATTGGTGATGCCATGTCTGGTTCTAAAACGGCACAAGGAGCATTAGATGGTTTATGCGCTGCACAGGAAAAAGTATTAGCTCGTATCGAGCGTGCAGGTGTTCAAGGTGATCTTGGTCCTAAGTTAAATGAGGAAAAAGATGCAGAATACTGGTTAGCTCAAGCTGGTGCACCTAAACCAAAATTAGCAAATGAAAAGCCTCAAGGCGTTACTATTTCATACGACGAACTTGTTAAGAGTTGGACTCAGTAGTAAGTACTTACTATGCACGTCTAGAGGTTTAGACGTGCACTCCTCCTGCATCGCTTAAAAAGGATGCGATTTGGACTTGAGGCAACTCAGGTCCTTTTTTAATTATATGTTTTGTACAAAAAAATGGAGACAGTTATGGCTTCTTACATTCTGGCGATAGATCAAGGTACAACATCCTCTCGCGCTATTCTATTTGATGATGCTTTTCATATTATCTCATCAGCACAACAGGAGTTCACTCAACATTTTCCCGCATCGGGTATGGTCGAACATGACGTTGAAGAAATTTGGCATAGCGTTGTGGCAACTTGCAGAAAAGCTATTGCTGATGCCGGAATAAAAGCGACACAAATTGCCGGTATTGGAATCACAAACCAACGTGAAACTACAGTCATCTGGGAAAAGTCTTCAGGTAAACCCATACATCACGCGATTGTTTGGCAGGACAGACGTACTTCTAGTTTTTGTAATGAATTAAAAGCGAGTGGCTACGAAGAAACGGTTAGAGATAAAACAGGGCTTTTGCTTGACCCTTATTTTTCTGCAACAAAAATTAACTGGTTGCTCAATCATGTGGATGGCGCTAGAAAGAAGGCGAACAACGGAGAGTTACTATTCGGAACAATCGATACCTATTTATTATGGCGTCTTACCGATGGTGCTTCGCATAAAACAGATGCGACAAACGCTTCCCGAACGCTACTTTTTAATACGGAAAAGAATGAGTGGGACGATGAATTACTGAAAATATTTAACATTCCGCGGGCAATTCTTCCAACTGTTGAAGATTGTGCTGCTGAGTTTGGTAATACCGTAACAGATTTATTTGGTGCTTCAATTCCAGTACTTGGAATTGCCGGCGATCAGCATGCTGCCGTTTTAGGGCAAGCGTGTTTTTCTCCCGGAATGATCAAGTCAACTTACGGAACAGGTTGTTTTGTTATGTTGAATACCGGCGAGCAACGAGCGGTATCGAACAACCGTCTACTTTCAACTATCGCTTACAGAATCGATGGTAAAACGACTTATGCATTAGAAGGTTCAATCTTCATTGCGGGAGCTGCTGTACAGTGGCTCCGAGATGGATTGAAAATCATTGATGATGCGAGTCAAACTGGAGGTCTTGCTGCTGAAGCTGATCGTAGTCAAGATGTCATTATGGTTCCTGCATTTGCTGGTCTCGGCGCACCCTATTGGGAGCCGGATGTTAGAGGAGCAATATTTGGACTAACGCGCAACACGGGACCACGAGAATTATCACGAGCTGCTTTAGAAGCGGTTTGTTACCAAACACGTGATTTGGTTGATGCCATGAAAAAGGATTGGCAAGGGCAAAAGGAAGAAAGTGTACTCAGAGTTGATGGCGGTATGGTGGCTAGCGATTGGACGATGCAATATCTCGCAGACACACTTGCTACTTCTATTGATCGACCTTCTATTCTTGAGACAACAGCTTTAGGCGCCGCTTGGCTTGCTGGAATGAAGAGTGGTGTTTGGCCAGATATGGAAGGATTTTCCAAATCGTGGAAACTCCAGAACCGTTTTGAACCGCGATTGGATGAAGCTAAACGTGCTTGTCGATACAAGGCTTGGCGTGCGGCAGTTGAAAGTACTATTGCTCAATCAAAAGCTAGTTCAAATGATAATTAACCATTTCAGAAAATGACTAAATAAGAATTAAAGGAAAAAGCTAATGACTAATAATGGATTTAGTAACGATCTTCTATCAGGTAAGACCGTTGTAATAACTGGTGCAGGTCGCGGTATTGGTTTAGCCATAACCAAAGCAATGAAACAATGTGGCGCAAAAGTAATCGCTCATAGTGGTCGTTCAGGAACTGCTGGTGCTCTTGCAGATATCACAGATTCTGTTTTTGAAGCCGATATGACTGATGCAAATTCAATAGAAGCATTTGTGAAATTTGTACAAGCAGAAACATCAACTATCGATGTGTTAATCAATAATGCGGGAACAATGCTAGGTCGTTTTCCGGCTGATGAACTTACTAGCGATCAATACCAAAAACTTGTCGATCTTAATCAAACTTCGGTTGTGATAATCACCAGTGCATTAATTCCATCTTTGCGTAAATCACAAAATGCTTCAATCATAAATACGGTATCAATTTCTGCAACAACAGGCGGAAGTCCTGGTTCTTCTATTTATAGTGCGACAAAGGCTTTTGTCAGTACCTATACAAAGGCGCTCGCCAGAGAATTAGCGCCAGATAATATTAGAGCAAATGCCGTTTCTCCGGGAACGATCACCACGGATTTCCATAAGCGTTATTCCAGTGAGGAAAAGTTAGAAGCGACTAGATTATCGATACCTCTTCAGCGCCTGGGTTTACCCGAAGATTGTGCGCCTGCTTATGTGTTCTTATCTTCTGAAAAGTTATCAGGTTATATTACTGGTCAAGTGCTGGAAATTAACGGTGGTCAGTTGATTGCCTGATTCATTAGGCCTTATCTAAAACAGCTAGTGGATTTATCGTTTCACTCATTGCCTCTTATCAGGGAGAAATAGAGGGTAGAGTTATATTTAGCTATAATTATCTTTCATAAAAAATAATAATGCTAAATTGCTATGAATCTTGCTGTAGTTTTTAGTCGTACCAATGATGGTATCGACGCTCCTTTGGTAACTGTAGAAGTCCATCTTAGTAATGGTCTTCCAGGCTTTGCGATCGTAGGGCTCCCAGAGCTGGCAGTCAAAGAGAGTAAGGATCGCGTCCGTGCAGCTATTATTAATTCCCGTTTCGAATTTCCAGCAAAAAGAATTACGGTCAATTTAGCGCCTGCAGATTTGCCAAAAGATGGGGGGCGTTTTGACTTGCCTATCGCTTTGGGGATTTTAGCGGCATCAGGGCAAATATCAGAGAGCGCCTTGGCAGATTACGAGTTTATCGGAGAACTAGCCTTGGGAGGTCAACTGCGCCCAGTAAAGGGCGTATTACCAACAGCCTATGCTGCCAGCGAAGCAGATAGAAAACTCTTTCTTCCTCAGGAAAATGCAAACGAAGCCAGTTTAATTAAAGACCTAGAAGTCTTTCCAGCCTCTCATTTATTACAGATCTGCGCTCACTTGACCGATACTGAAAGATTATTGGCTCATGAAAATACCGAAATAAACAATGAAGTAAAGTACGCTAGTGATTTAAGCGAAGTAAAAGGTCAGTTTCAAGCGAAACGGGCTTTAGAAATAGCCGCAGCTGGCAATCATAATTTACTGATGATCGGCCCACCCGGAACTGGAAAAACAATGCTTGCCTCAAGGTTAGCAACCATACTTCCACCGATGTCAGAAAAGGAATCTTTAGAGTCAGCGGCAATCGCATCAATTAGCGATCAGGGGTTTGATTCCAGTCAGTGGGGGCTACGACCGATAAGAGATCCGCATCATACTTCTTCGGGTGTTGCATTGGTCGGTGGAGGAGCAAAAGTTCGTCCGGGAGAAATCTCACTAGCGCATAACGGCGTATTGTTTCTTGATGAATTGGTGGAGTTTGATCGCAAGGTACTTGATGTATTGCGTGAGCCGTTAGAAACAGGCTGCATAACCATCTCAAGGGCAGCAAGACAAGCGACCTACCCTGCCCGTTTTCAGTTAATTACTGCAATGAACCCGTGTCCACAAGGTCGAGATTGCGATTTCAAAAGTAATTGCCACTGTTCGTTAGAGCAACAGCGAAAACATCGCTCTAAGTTATCAGCGCCATTCTTAGACAGGATAGATTTACAGATTGAAGTGTTGCGTTTACCGCGTGAAGACTTGCAAAGCCCGAGCACAGGAGAAACCAGCGCGACAGTTCGCGCAAGGGTTATCGACGCGAGAAATAGACAACTTCAACGTCAACAAAAAGCCAATCACTTTCTAAGCAATAAAGAAATCGAGAAGTACTGTAAATTAAGCGAAGCGGATGAAAACTTACTGGCTCAGGTAATGGAAAAATTTAAACTTTCGGCCCGTGCTTATCATCGTATTCTAAAAGTTGCGCGAACCATTGCGGACATAGAAGGCAGTGAACATATTCAAACAACGCACCTAAGCGAAACCATTAGCTATCGAGCTATGGATCGCATGAACGGTGTTTAGGTTTTAGTAAGAAATTAATAATTAAGTCACCCCCCCTACTTTTGGGCACTTTTTTAAGATAAATCAAAAAAAGCGCCTAAAAGTAGGGGGGTGTCATTAGATTTATACTAGACTCATATTCCGATTACAAAATGTTCGTGAATATGACTTCTTCTACTGTTCTTTCTAAAGATGAAATTCGCCAGAATTTTGCTTCTGCCATGTCTGATATGTACCAGCAGGAGGTACCTGAATATGGTCGATTGTTATCGTTAGTGAAGCAATCCAATAATAATTTCATCCAGCAAAATTCAATCACATTATCGTTGGATGAAGATTCTTTACTAGCCAAAGAACATCATGGCGCAATTCGTGTTGGAACAGCTGAAGAGCTATCGGCACTAAGACGCGTTTTCAATGTTATGGGTATGTTCCCAGTAGATTATTATGATTTGAGTGTAGCCGGAATTCCTGTTCATTCCACAGCTTTCAGAGCATTAGAACCCGAACAGTTACTAATCAGTCCATTTCGTGTTTTTACTTCGCTATTGCGGTTAGATTTAATCGCTGATGAAGGACTGCGTGAAGAAGCTCAACAGATACTTTCTACCAGAAATATTATCACTGATGAATTAGTAGCTTTGCTCGATAAATCAGAAAGTCAGGGTGGCTTAAACGAACAAGATGCTGCTGTGTTTGTTGCCGAGGCACTCGAAATATTTCGCTGGCATCAACAGGCAAATGTAAAAAAAGAACAATACAATGCATTGAATAATACACACCGATTGGTCGCTGATGTTGTGTCTTTCAAAGGTCCACATATCAATCATTTGACACCAAAGGTGTTGGATATTGATGAGATTCAAAGTGAGTTTAAGAATCAGGGTTTCAAAGCAAAAGCCATCGTTGAAGGACCGCCAAATAGAGACTGTGATATCTTATTACGTCAGACCAGTTTTATCGCACTAGATGAAGCAGTCTCATTCACGGATGACGAAACGGGAACACATACAGCCAGATTCGGAGAGGTAGAACAAAGAGGTATAGCATTAACACCTAAAGGGCGTGCGTTCTACGATGAGCTACTAAATCTTGCGCGGAGTAATAAAAGCGACAAGGTAGATTATGCAACGACCTTGAAAAATGCTTTCACCGATTTTCCCGATAGTTATGAGGAATTAAGAAAGCAAGAGCTGGCATATTTCAGCTACTTTGATACCAAGCAACCTTGCCCTCTTGATAAGCAAAAACGTTCTTTAGAAGCACTTATCGAAAGCGGGAATATTGATTTCAAGCCGATCAGATACGAAGACTTTTTGCCAGTCAGTGCTGCGGGGATTTTTACATCTAATTTAGCGCAGGATAATGACACTGAAAATGAGATTCAACAAAGCCCAAACAAGGATAGCTTTGAAAAAGCATTGGGTACTAAAGTGATCAATGCTTTTGATCTATACCAGAGTCAGCAACAAGCTTCTATTGAACGCGCATTAGCTGAATACTGATTTTATGTGGATTTTTCCGTGGGATCGGCTTTCAACCCTTTAACTTTTCGTTTTAGTGAAGAGTTGATATTGATTGATTTTTCCACACCATCCAGACTTTTTAGTAAATCTGACATCATTTCATCAAAATCAGTAACATCAGATTCAGAGGCTAGTTTTTCTTCTTTGAAGTCGATTACATCATTTTTAGCAGAGTCACTGCTCTTCGTTTCTGTGACTTTAAGTTCAGAGCCGTTAAGTTCTGCGACTTTAGGTGTATCAACGACAAGAGTATCAACGGCAAGTGTATCAACAACGATCGTTGTGTCTTCTGCGCTTCTACTGTCTATGTAGTCATCGCAGATTTTTTCAATACTGAGCCATTCGTTATCGCCAATAGATACTTCTGTTTTTGAGCTAGAGCTAGAATTAAGATCACTAAATAACTCTGTGACTAAATGTTCACAGTGCTCAATCTCTTTTGTTTCTTTTGCGATAGATTCTTCTTTAGGCACTTCATTTTCTAAGACATCTAATTCCACTTCTTCTTCGTATTCATGTTCTGTGAATTCTTGGACTGGGTCGCTATATAACTCAGCAACAGAATTGTTTTCAGTGTCTTCTATATATTCCTTTATAGGGTCTATTTCCGTTATAGGTTCTTGATGGGTAATATTACGCTCTTTCAATTCATACTCATCAATACCAGGTGCAGGATAGTATTTTGGTTCATCAAAATTTATCGCTGTGTAAGAATAAATTTCGCGTCGATATCTAATCAGTAACCATCCTAAAATCAAGACCATTGATAAATAAGCCAGATTTTTAGGTGATGTATTATTGGAATAATCCTGGATTAAACTACTTAGCATGTGATTAAAACCCTCATCAGTTTTTGAAATAGATGATTGTTTCAACATACTTAAGGTTACCGCTTCAGCCGCAGTGGAACTTGAAGTAGTTTCAGGATACAGCTCATCTTCTATGATGACGTCTTCGGGTGCGAATCCCTGACTTTGTAATATCTCTTGATTTTTTTCATTGCTAATTTTTAGTTTAATCAATGACGACTTTAAATCTACTAACTGGCCGTCCTTTTCAAATATGATGGCATCTTTTGCAGATAGCTCTGTTTCCATTTTCGATAGGCCAGATTGAGCTTGATCAAGCTCAGATCTAAGTTCACGGATACGCTTTTCTAAATTTGATGTATCTGGATTTATAATTGGTGAGACAACAGTTTCAGCATTATTATTAATACTCGTTGTTGCCAGCTTTTCTGTAACAGATTCTTTATTGGTGGCAATTATACCTGTTAGCTTAGTTGGCATATTGATAACATTTGTTCTTGCACTGCTGTTGGTGTCATCAATTTTCTGAGGAGAATCTTTAACGGATGTGCTAGTAACAGAACTGTCAGTTAATTTCTGAGCGTTTAACGCTTCTTCTTTTGGTTTTGTATCAACGTTAGATTTTTTATCAGACGTATATGTAATTCCTTCAATAGCGTTTAGTTTTGGTAACACTAATACAGAACCAACTTTCAGTTTGGTTATATTGTTTTTCTCAAAAGATTGAGGGTTTTCAGTATAAATTGCTTTCATCATTTTGGTGAAAGATACATTCTTGTAACCAATATCTTTTGCTATTTTTGTTAATGTGTCGCCTTCTTTTACTCGGTATTCATTTTCTTCAAGTACTCTTGTTTCATCAATACTTGTTGAATTTTGATTCGATGTACTCAGAGATAGTTGATCAAGCGAAAGGTCAGTTTTGGACTTCGTTTCTGCAGTATTTTCGGTAGACGCCGTCTTTTCTGATGCTATTTTGCTAGGCTTAACCTGTGTAGATTCTGAGCTGATTGCCACTGTAGTCACAGTAGGTGTTTCAACTTTTGGGGCTTTCTCTGCAGGTGCAGATGCTACTTCGTTAAAAGAAGGAATTTTCAGTGTGGCGCCTGCTTTTAACTGACTCTTGTTATTCTGGGAGAAAGCTTCGGGGTTGGCCGTAAATATAGCATTCATCATCTTGGTAAAAGATGTGTTTTTATCGACAAATTTTTGTGTGATTTTAGACAGGCTATCGCCCTTAACAACTTTGTAGGTATCCTTAGAAAGCACTACTTCTGAAACTTTAGGGGTTTTACCTTTAAATTCGATTTTCTTTGCAATGTTATTCAAACCAGTTAACTCTTTGTGTGAAGGCAAAGTTAAAACAACGCCTCTTTTAATCTTGTCGATATCCCCACGAATGAATGCTTTCGGATTTTTATCAAAAATTGCACGCATCATTTTATTCAGCGAAATATCATTGGGTTTGTATTGTTTAGCAATTCGAGATAATGAATCACCTGACTTTATTTTGTGATTTTTTGCCTTATTGGTAACAACACTTGTCGATGAATAGGTGACAGGTAAGTCGTTATTGCTAATTTCACTTTCATTGCTTTGGTAGGTCGCATCATTTATCGCTTCTGAGGATGAATCGTTAGAAAATTCAAAAAGCGTAGGTTGGCCCTGCGTTATTTGTGATTCAGCCTGGTAGCCCTGAGGATCAAGCAGAACGGTGTAATCCTGATAGAGAACACCTTCTGGTCCTTCTATTTCCAATACAAAATTTAAAAAGGGGAGCTGGATTGGAGAATTTGAGCTTATTTGAATAACAGGTTTATTCGATTGGTTGACGATGTGAAATTGTAAATTATTAAGAATGGGTAGCCTTTCGGCACCGATCTGATCAAACACATGTTGTGGAGCAAGCCGTACTGATAATTGACGAGTGCTTTCTACACTAGTAAATAAAAAAGGTATGGAGCCCTTAAATGGTTGATTAAGGTATGACGTCGCATTTATGTCTCCCAGATTTAGACCGACCGAGTTGTTCGGCATAGCCTGGGCAATGCTAATTGTTGGCGTCGCAAATGCTACACAGCTTGCTAGCACAAGAGCTTTCTTCTTCACGCATTTTCCTTTTATTTTTTTTATTATTACGTAAGGTTTTTCTAGTACGCATTTAATATCTTTCTCGCACTATCCAATTTATTGCATAAGTCGATATTAGGCGATTATTAGATGATGAACGGTATATGAGTTTTTTTATGGGGGTAATAAGTTAACTTAGTCAAGTTATCTAGTTAGACTAGAAAGTGATACAAATCAGAGAGGAGTAAACAGAAAATAGTTAATTATATTAATTACTTAGTATTCTTAATTGCTTTTTTAGGATAATACCAAAAAACTTATTAATAAAAATTAGAGGTTTGATCTATTTAAAAATAAAGTGCTATTTAAGCTGTTATAAAAAAGTACTTCTTACAAAAACCCCCTAAAAGTAGGGGGGTGACAATATTTCACAATTAGAATAATGGTCCAGTAAACGGTTATGCCTCGGGTAACATAATTTCATTTTCAAACAGGCTTTCAATCGTTTCGCGCTTTCTAATGACAGTGGTTTTATCACCATCTACTAAAATTTCAGCCGCACGTGGACGTGTATTGTAGTTAGAAGCCATGGTGAAACCATAAGCACCCGCAGAACGAATAGCCAATAGATCTTCCTGTTCTAATGCTAGATTACGATCTTTACCGAGGAAATCACCGGTCTCACAGATGGGTCCAACTATATCGTAGGTTTTTGTATCTGCCTGGCTTTCAGTAACAGGAATAATTGCCTGCCATGCCTGATAAAGCGAAGGACGGATTAAGTCATTCATCGCAGCGTCAACGATAGCAAAATTCTTTTCTTCGCCATGTTTAAGATATTCAACCTTAGTCAGTAACACCGCAGTGTTAGCTGCAATTGCCCTACCCGGCTCGATGACGATTTCGTATTCTTTGAGTTTTTCATTGGTGAATAACTTTTCGGTGTATTCAGAAGGTAACGGTGGCGTTTCATCTTTATAGCGCACACCTAAACCTCCACCTAAATCGAGGTGTTTTATTTGGATACCTTGTGTTTTTAAACGATCCGCTAAATCCAGTAAACGCTCAAGAGCGTCCATAAATGGGGTAACATCAGTGAGTTGTGAGCCGATATGACAATCGATACCAGTGACATTGATATTTTCCATAGTCGCAGCTCGAAGGTAAACCGCTTCAACAAGGCTGATATCAATACCAAATTTATTTTCTTTAAGACCCGTTGATATATAAGGGTGCGTTTTGGCATCTACATCAGGGTTAACACGAATCGAAATACTCGCGATTTTATCCATGCTTGCAGCAACATCGTTAAGACGGACTAATTCAGCTTCTGACTCAACGTTAAAACAACGGATGCCAACTTCTAATGCGCGTTGCATTTCATCGGCGCGTTTACCAACACCCGAGAAAACCACCTTTTTCGGATCACCACCGGCTTTTAAAACGCGTTCTAATTCACCGACAGAAACAATGTCAAAACCAGAGCCTAAACGTGCTAATAAATTTAAGATAGCAATATTAGAATTGGCTTTTACGGAATAGCAGATCAAATGCGGTTGATCACCAAAAGCATCATTGAATGCGTGATAGTGGCGTTCTAGAGTTGCTCGAGAATATACATAGCTCGGTGTTCCGTATTGCTTGGCAATATCTTCTAATGCAACATCTTCAGCAAATAGCTGCCCGTTTTTATAATTAAAAAAGTCCATATCAATGCTTCTTAGGTGGTTTTACAGTATCGGTTGTGTTTGATTTAGATGCAGAGCTTTTCGCATCTGGCAGGTACAAATCACCTTTATTGCCACAGCCAGAAATAGTCACAATAAATAATGCAACAATCATTAGCGCAAATAGTTTTTGAGCCCAGCAGATATTTTTAAACATGACAGTTCTGTATCTAAAATAGTGAAACGACGAAGTATACCAATTCTTTACAAAAACAATAGTTTTGCATTATTTGGATCTTATAACCGAAATCAAAAACTGCCTAATAGTAGGGGGTGACTTTATATAATTAGTGATAAATCTAAATAGAAAAGAAGCTACAAATCCAACATGATTTTCAGTGGTACACGTGTTCCAGCAATTCGACACGCTTGAATAGCATAGCCATAGGGGAATAATTTATATAAATATTTACGTGTGGCTCGTTCTTTTCCCAAGTGTTCTTTCATCGATTTGAGAGCATGACGCGCTTCAGGCACACAACTGCTGTATTCGTATTGCTCACGAATGTAATTGACCACAAACCAGTGATCATCGGTCATCTCAACATTGGCTAGCTCAGCTTGTTTCAGAGCAACTTCAACATCCCAGTCTTTTGGATTGGTTAAATAACCATGCATGTCGATGGGTATATCCAAACCATTGACGCTAATATACTCAGCAATTTCCATACGGGTATTGCCCGCAGATCGACTAGGTTCATTGACTGTTTTAGACATAAAAGTTTCCCGAATAGTTATTAAATAGTAGGGCTCTTTAAAAAGACTTTACCGTCTTCGACTTTTGTTTCATAAACATTAGTACAACCTTCATCTGCACCTAAAGCTTCACCAGAAACCAGACTTATTTTCCAGTTGTGTAACGGGCAGGTGACAGAATCACCATGCATAATACCTTGAGAAAGAGGCCCTTGTTTATGAGGGCATTGATCTTTAATGGCAAAGACTGCATTTTCTTTGCCTCTGAACACAGCGATATTTACGGTGTCTGTTTCTACAACTCGCGAACCTAAAACAGGAATTTCTTCAAGGGCTGCTATTTCTAACCAATTGCTCATACTTTTATCCTATATCCCGTCGCTTATGCTGCTGTAATTTTAATTGATTTAAACTGATTTTCATCCACGCCATCTGCATGTTTCTTCCAAGGGTCAATTTGTGAAGGTTTTTGTGAAATGATGAATCGCTCATAAAGCGCTTTTCGGTTGGCTTCATCATCCAATACAGCTGCTTTGATTTTGTCCAGACCCACACGTTCTATCCAGGGTGCTGTTCTTTCTAAGTAGTGTGCATCTTCACGATAGTATTGACTGAATGCTGCACAGTATTCGAGTACTTCTTCTTCCGTATCGAGTTTGATTAAAAAGTCAGTCACGCGTACTTTGATGCCACCGTTACCACCGACATGAATCTCGTAACCCGAGTCTACACAAACCACACCAAAATCTTTGATGGTTGCTTCGGCACAGTTACGGGGGCAACCAGAAACCGCAAGTTTGTATTTATGTGGCATCCACGAACCCCAGGTGAGTTCCTCTAATTTAATACCTAAACTGGTTGAATCCTGTGTTCCCATACGACACCAGGAATCACCAATACACGTCTTACAGGTTCGCATTGCTTTACCGTAAGCATGGCCAGATACGAAACCGGCCTCGCTGAGATCTTTCCAGACCAGTGGTAAATCTTCTTTTTTGATGCCGAACATATCAATACGTTGACCACCGGTAACCTTCATTTCAGGGACTTTGAATTTTTCCGCGACATCAGCTATTGCGTGTAGGTCTTTAGGTGTACACATACCGCCAAACATGCGTGGTACAACAGAGTAAGTGCCGTCTTTCTGAATATTTCCATGTGCCCGTTCATTTATAAAACGGGACTCAGGATCGTTATAATCGGGGTTTTCACACAGCAGATAATAGTTGGTTGCCTGACGACAAACTGCGCAACCGTCATCTGTTTTCCAGTTAAGTGATTTGCGAACGTCTTCATGGTCTTTTAAGTGTAATTCTCGAATGCCAGTACGTACTTCTTCATGGGTTAACTCGGTACAAGCACACAATGATTTTTTGCTAGGCGCTTGTGAATAATCACCACCCAAAGTATGGGCAAGCAGAGATTCAACTAAACCCGTACAAGAACCACATGACGCAGATGCTTTGGTATGTGCGCGTACGTCATCAAGGGTAAATAATTTCTTTTCGCTAATGGCATTAACGATTTCACTTTTACAAATACCATTACAACCACATATTTCAGCATTATCTGCCATTGCCGCAACGCGGGTTTCATCACCGTGACCGGCATCACCTAAGTGGGCTTGTCCGAATAGAATAGAATCGCGGAAGTCTGAAATATTGGTACCATCTTTCATCATCTGGAAGTACCAGGTGCCGTCCATGGTATCGCCGTATAAACAGGCGCCAATAATAATATTATCCCGAAGGATTATTTTTTTGTAAGTGCCGCTGGCTACATCGCGAAATAATAACTCTTCGGTATCTTCATCACCGATAAAGTCACCCGCGGAAAACAATGAAATGCCCGTTACTTTAAGCATCGTAGAAGTAACGGTTCCTTCGTAACGACCGTAGCCAAGTTCAGCAAGATGGTTAGCGGCGACTTTGGCTTGTTCAAATAGGGGAGCAACTAAACCATATACTTGCCCACGATGTTGAACACACTCACCAATCGCGTAAATATTTGGGTCGAAAGTTTGCATCGTGTCGCTGACTACAATACCGCGTTCACAGTGTAAACCAGTTGATTTGGCAAGTTCGAAGTTTGGTTTGATACCTACTGCCATGACTAATAGATCAGCATCAACTTCTGAACCATCATTGAAGCGTAAACCTGTAACTCGTTCATCACCTAAAATTTCTTCAGAAGCATGAGACATTAAAAACTTCATGCCCTTTTCTTCGAGCGATGTTTTGAGCATGGTCGCCGCGTCTTTATCGAGTTGGCGATCCATTAGGCTGTCACCGATATGTACTACGGTCACATCCATGCCTTGTTTCATTAATCCGTTAGCCGCTTCAAGTCCTAATAAACCACCGCCTATTACGACAGCTTTCTTGTAATTCAACGCGGCATTGACCATCGTATCGACATCTTTAACATCACGGAAACCAATCACACCTTGTTTATCTGCACCTGGTAAAGGCAGCATGAATGACGTGGAACCCGTAGCAATTAATAATTTATCGTAAGGTAATTCAGTGCCATCTTCGGCAATCACTTTTTTAGCGACTCGGTTTATATCAGTTACTTTTTTCCCTTTTTCAAAGCGGATATTGTTTTCCTGATACCAGTTGTCATCGTTTAGCATGACTTCTTCGAGCGTTTTTTCATTCGCTAAAACAGGAGATAGCATGATTCGGTTGTAGTTACCGTAAGGCTCATCACCAAATACAGTAATATTATATTTTTCAGGTTCTAGCTTTAAGAGCTCCTCAATTGTGCGCATGCCGGCCATACCGTTGCCGATAAGTATAAGATTTTGTTTAGCAATATCACTCACAGGGAAAACTCCATTTAATGGTTGTTAACTCTAATATCAGCAAATAACGTGCCAAAGTTTTTAAGGGATGTTTGTTTATAAAATATGTTTAGCATGACGGAGCGAGACATTCTGTGGAACACAGGGACGACGTCCCGTAAGGCTTGGTTTTCAATAAAAAAATGAAAAAACTACGTAATACTAAAGCCAATAATCGAGCTTAACTTTTCTAACTATTAAACGAAAAACTCGCTAAAAGTAGGGGGGTGATATTATTTATACTTAAAAAACGCACCATTATCATGCGGTTTAGAATAAATGCACACATATCAAGCGTAAAATGGATAAAAACTCTCGTTAAACTCTTTTTGCTCTCAGTTTTAGTTGGCACTTATCTTGCTTTATATAAATTTGATTACTTTAAATTTAAACAAATAAAGGATGATTTATGGCTTATTTAGAACCTAGTGAATTCGTTACCTAGATGGTAGATGCTGGTGAACAGAAAATTTTCATGTCCACTAAAGATACGTTTATTCGAGCATTTATGGCGGGTGTAATACTTGCTCTAGCAGCATTTTTTTCTATAACAGTAACCGTAAAAACAGGTAATCCATTAGCTGGGGCTATATTGTTTCCAGTTGGTTTTATCTTGCTTTATATAAATTTGATTTGCTCACAGGTTTTTCACATTAGTACCTCTAGCGGTTATAGATAAACGTGCAGGGTGTACTGTTAGTGAATTATTTCGTAACTGGGTTTTGGTGTTTATTGGTAATTTTTGTGGTGCTATCACCGTGGCATTCTTTGCATCCTTTATATTAACTTACGGCTATGCAATAGATGGTGGAGTTATTGCTGAAAAGGTAGGGCACATTGGTGAATCTCGTACTTTAGGTTATAAAGAGCAGGGTGCTGGCGGTTGGTTCACGAATTTTCATTCGTGGCATGCTGTGTAACTGGATGGTTTCGATGGGTGATGTTGGTGCAATGATCTCAACATCTGCCGGTAGTAAAATGGCAGCAATGTGGATGCCGATCATGCTGTTCTTCTACATGGGCTTTGAGCATTCTATTGTAAACATGTTTTTATTCCCATTCTCAATGATCATGGGTGGTCAATTCACAATTGGTGATTACTTAATGTGGAATGAAATTCCAACAGTACTAGGTAACTTGGCAGGTGGTTTACTATTAGTTGGATTACCGCTTTACTACACGCACGTACGTACTAGTGCAGCTCGTAAAAGTTAAGCAGTAGATGAGATACAATAAAGCCTCGCCCTTCTTCGGTCGGGGGCTTTTTTTTGCGTATTATTTTTGCGCCTAATTTGTAGCTGTTCTGTAAATGTATTTCACAGATGTTGATCTAGACAGTACGCAATATTATCGAACAAATCGCTCAGGGTTTGCGCGCCTTTCATCGACTGGATATGTTGCATCAAGATATACGCCCAGAAAACATCATGATTGACACAACGGGCACGGTAAAAATAATTGATTTCGGCTCAACCAGTGTGGCAGGTATCGATGAAATGAAATCAGCAGATGAAGAACACGCGATATTAGGTACCGCACAATTCACGACTCCGGAATATTTCCTTGGTGAATTCCCGACGGCGAAAGCAGATCAATTTTCACTCGCGGTTATTGCTTATCAAATGCTTTCTGGAAAATTGCCTTATGGAACTCAAGTGGCCAAAGCACGCTCGCGCTCTGCACAAAGAAGGTTACATTATAAAAGCGTGATTAATGATGATACCGATATACCACTCTGGATAGATTTCACCTTGCGCAGAGCGCTTAACCCAGACCCACTCAAGCGTTAAGATGTATTGAGTGAATTTGTATACGATTTAAGGCACCCGAACAAAAACTTTATCAATCAAACAAAACCGCCACTGATGCAACGAAACCCTACGGTTTTTTGGCAATCTGTTGCAGCGATACAGCTAGTGATTATTATTGCGTTATTAGCGTTTAAATAGACTAATGAAAAAGAACAAAAAGTGGCTAAAAGTATGGGGGTGTCATTAGTTAACAGCTTAACTTTTTACCCAGCATGATCATTTTAAGTCAACGATTGCTCATTGAATCTAAGACGGACTTTAGTGAGCTTATCGTTTTGTTGTCTAAAAACGAATAACTCATTTATTTGACTTGTCATTTCTGGCTCTTGGTGAGCCTAGAAAAGTCACCCCCCCACTTTTAGGCGGTTTTCTATTATCTATGGTAAAACTAGCCTTTTAATAAGCCATTCGAACTAAACTGTTGTTATAAAGTCGTTATAAATACTTTGCTACAAGCTTGGAATTTACCACGATTTATATTCTAAGAATTTACCGTTCATGGTGATTACAACGCGATCACCTGCAGGGTTTTCTTCTTTGCCGATATCCATGGAAAAATCAATCGCGCTCATAATGCCATCGCCAAATTTTTCTTTGATTATTTCCTTAATGGTATCTCCATATACTCCAACAATTTCGTAAAAACGATAGACTACGGGGTCTGTCGGTACGAGTTTATCCCAGCTTTTATGAGGGAAATCTTGGAGTGCCCCAGAAACATCAGCGCTTAAACCAAGAACTTCACATACTTTATCAGCAGGTTCTTTTGCTAAGCTGTTCATACCTAAACACGCTCAAGTTAAAAACACGGGTTATATTGAAACTTTTTCAGCAAGCTCTTCCCAGCTAATCGCTGCGGATTTCTTGGCGGCAAAAATTTCTTCGGTCATTTCTATTTTTTTCATCGTTTACTCTTTTAAACTTAGGTATTTTTAATACTATGTGCACCTACTAGATGTATTTTATCTGTGGAAAGTAACTTGATTCTGGTGAACCAGTTTATGGCTATTACGTGCTTTTTTTCGGCAGTCCTTCAATTTTCACTAATTGGGCTGTTAGGCTATCCGTACTGCCTACTTGATAGGCTTGTTCAACCAGTAATTCAGCGGCTAAATCCAGATCTTCATTATGCTCTTTGATGGTATCAGCTATGAATTCATCGCTGACATGTTCATAGACACCATCAGTTGTCATAAAAAAGATGTCGCCTACTTTTATGGGTGTTGATTGGTAATCTATATCCAGTATCGAGTAGATGCCGAGGCCTCTATTGAGATAGCTGATTTCATCTGAAACGCGTAAACAGTGATCAGTTGTTAATTGCTCCAGCTTATCTCCGCGCAAACGATAGATGCGTGTATCGCCAATATGCAATATATGGGCAGTAGTAGATTTAAGAATGAGTGTGCTAAATGTACAGACATAGTCTTTGTCGTTATCACTGTTACCCTGCGTTTTTTGTGATTGTGCGTGTAACCATGAATTTGTCGCATTTAAAACAAGTTCCGCAGAACGCTTAACTGCCCAGGTTTTAGCTGTGCAGTAATAATCATCTAAAAAACTTGCAACGCTGGTTTCACTGGCAACCTGACTGATGTAACTATTATTAATCCCATCGGCAATGGCTAAAGTGATTCCCTTGGATGTGAGTAACGGATCATTTGGGTAGTAGGAACCATGAAAATCCTGATTAATTTCCTTACGCCCCTTATCTGAATATTCACCAATGGATACGGTTAGTTTACCCGGCATATTTACATCCAAATGTATGTTCTCGTTTTTATTAAATGCTTTTTGTGATTCTTTAGGTTCGACTATTGTTTGCATATTATGATTATTACCTTGGCTAAAGCGGAAAACAGTATTTACATAAGAAATAGCAAAATACATGCCAAACTACAGAGAGGTATATCAATATTCTTTTATCAGTAATTAAATGCTTGTGCTTAAGTTACTGAATTTATTAAAAATATAATTTTTAAGCAGGTTTTATTGATGAAGAAGCTAATTAGAATTCAAAAAATAAAGATACGTAAACAAAGGCAAAGCATGCATATCCCATATCAATAAATGATTGATTAATATAGAACACAGAAAAAAGGCCTAAAAGTAGGGGGGTGACTTAATTATTATAAGAATTAAGGGGTATTGTGGTGCGATTTATAATGAATTTGCACCAGTTAAGCGCTAGCGAATGTGTTGCTTGCTAAAATACCACGTAGTTCAGGTAAGCATGATCCGCAGTTAGTACCTGCCTGAAGGCATTCACCAATTTGTTCTGGTGTGGTTAAACCTTTTTCTTTAATCGCTTTAAGAATGGTTTTTTCTCCGACATTGAAACAGGCACACACTGTTTTGCCCACATCTTCCTGATCAGTAGGTGGCTTGCCACTTAGTAAACTAATGCGTTCACTTTTAGAGATTTCCTCTTTATGAAAAAGGCTGATTAACCAGTCTCGCGGAGGCAGTTTTTCATTAGGACCGATAAAAATAATATTGCTTATTTTAGAGCCCTTAAACTGAGCTGCTCTATACGTGTGATTAGATTTATCGAAGTACTCAATCCACTCGTCATCACTGATTTTACCGAGAAGCTCTTTGGAGAATGTTGCCCAATCCGGGCCACAATGATAACCAGCCATTTCATAACGCCAGAAACCACGGCCACGTGATTTTACCCAGTACTTGGCAAAACCAAGGTTTAAATTAGTCGCATTACTCGAGAGGATAAATCCATGCCAATTACCCAGATACGGCTCGATGTTTACAATACCGTGTTTAGATTCTGGCTGACCTGAAATAGGGTCAACTATGGATGGAATTAATGAACCAACATTCGCTCGGCTACTGAATTGACTATTCCAGTGGATTGGTAAAAATATGCTGCCACGTTGTTGTTTATCCGAGAATTGAACTCTGACAATTACTGATTTATTCAACGGACTATTTATGCGCGCAAGGCTACGATTACTCAAACCATATTGCACAGCATCAAGGGGATGTATTTCAACGTAAGGTTCGTGAATATGTGCGGATAAACGTGGTGATACACCGGTACGGGTCATGGTGTGCCAGTGATCTCGTACTCGTCCGGTATTCAGGATAAGATCAAATTCTTTGGTGGTAGTAACTGCTGGCGCTTTAGGGCTTACGCTGATAAAACGTGCTTTTCCATCAGGAGTGTTAAATTTTCCATCAGAAAAAAGGCGGCTTGTTCCTGTAGGTGAATCAGGCGTAATTGGCCACTGTTTAATGGGAAATGACTCATATTCCTGATCACTTATATCTTTTAATGCACTAATATTAAAAATTCGATGACTCGGCGTTCCAATTTCATTTTCAAATGCTGATAGGGCTGCATGTTCGCGAAAAATATCGGCGGCATTGCGATAAGGGAAATGCTCAGCAAATCCCATGCGATGTGCGACATCGGTAACAATATCCCAGTCAGCTCTTGCTTGCCCAGGTGTTGTTAAAAAAGATCGGCGACGAGAAATATTACGGTCCGAATTGGTCACGGTGCCATCATTTTCGCCCCATGTGAGCGCGGGCAGTAGAATATCCGCAACTTTTGCAGTATCAGTTACTCGAACGCAATCTGAAACGACTACTAATTCGCATTTTTTCAAAGCTGCTTTGACTCTTTCGGAATCGGGCATACTAACAGCGGGATTCGTTGCCATTATCCATACAGCCTTGACGGTACCTTGTTCAATCGCATCAAATAAATCGACTGCTTTCAAGCCTTGTTTATTCGCTATAGTCGGTGATTTCCAGAAACGCTGTACAAGATTACAATGCTCGGGGTTTTCAAGCTCCATATGAGCCGCAAGTTGATTGGCTAAGCCACCCACTTCTCTGCCACCCATTGCATTGGGTTGTCCGGTAAATGAAAACGGCCCCATTCCGGGTCGGCCAATGCGTCCTGTGAAAAGGTGGCAATTGATAATCGCATTACCTTTATCAACACCGCTTGATGATTGATTAATACCTTGCGAGAAAACGCTAACCACTTTTTCTGTATTTGCAAATAAGTTATAAAATTCACGAACATCATCTTCAGCAAGTGCACATTGTTCGGCAACACTTTCTATAGATGGCGCTGATTCTTTTGCAGCCTGTATCGCGCCATCTATTCCACTGGTGCAGTTTTCTGTAAAGAAACTGTTTTCAATATCGGCTTCTTTTAAGAAAGTAAGCAGACCATTAAATAACACACCATCAGTACCAGGTTTTAGTGAAAGTTGAATATCAGCAGCACTGCTTGTCTGTGTTTCACGCGGATCAATATTGATGACTTTAAGTTTCGGATTCGCTTTCTTGGCGCGGACTATTTGCTGAAATAAAATAGGATGACACCAGGCTGCATTACTGCCTGTTAATACAATTAAGTTAGCTTTATCTAAATCCTCGAAACTACACGGCACACAATCTTCACCAAAAGCTCGCTTATAGGCGGCAACCGCTGAAGACATGCATAGACGTGAATTGGTATCGATATTCGCTGAGCCTATAAAACCTTTCATAAGCTTATTAGCGACATAGTAATCTTCGGTTAATAATTGCCCTGACACATAAAAGGCAACGGCATCTGCACCATGTTCGGCAATGATCTCGGAAAAACGCCCCGAAACAGTGCTTAGCGCCTGATCCCAGCTAACTTGCTCACCTTTGATTTCCGGATAGAGCAATCTGTCCTGTAAATAGACAGTTTCTCCCAATGCTGTTCCCTTGGAACACAAACGTCCGTAATTCGCAGGATGATCAGGGTCACCCTTAACGGAAACCACTCCTTGTTCATCTATTGAGGCCAATACACCACAACCGACCCCGCAATAAGGGCAGGTTGTTTTAATATTGTCAGTTTCTATAGCATCCATACAGATCGTTAAACCATTTAGTCCATCATAATTAGTATTAGCAACTTATATGCCAAAGAAATTATGGCTATAAGAACGGTGAGAAATAGAGGAATAAATAGAGGAATAAATAGAGGAATAAATAGAGGAAGGCATCATTGGATTTGGTAAATGCACTTGAATGATGCAATTGTTACTTTTTATGCATTATTTTGAAGAATAATGTTACTGCGATAATTAAAGTTAATAGAAATTGGAGGAGATTTAATACATATAAAATATATATTAATCAATTAGATAAGAGTGATAAGGAGGGGGGCGAGGATTTTTTTGGCATGGGCTTTGCAAAGACTCTAATAATTAAAGATAAATAGTTATTGGAGTATTTAGTGAAATTAAGCAGCAGCAAAAGTAAATCAACATACAAAAGCTTTCTTATGAAAGCGACTTTATCTATCAGTGTCGCTTTAACAATAAGTACTGCACTAATTTCACTTCCTGCTTTTGCAGAAATAGGCGAGCCAGAAAAAGAAGATCTAAAGTTTGGCTTTATTAAGCTAACCGATATGGCGCCTTTAGCGATTGCTTATGAAAAAGGTTATTTTGAAGATGAAGGTTTATTTGTAAATCTTGAAGCACAGGCAAACTGGAAAGTACTTTTGGATGGCGTTATCGATGGCCAACTAGATGGTGCTCATATGCTGGCTGGTCAGCCACTTGCGGCTACCATCGGTTTTGGTACCAAAGCACACATCGTTACTCCTTTTTCAATGGACTTAAACGGTAACGGTATTACGGTATCGAATAGCGTTTGGGCAGAAATGAAGAAACATATCGAGCACAAAGATGGAAAGCCGGTTCATCCAATCAGTGCTTCTGCTTTAAAGCCTGTTGTAGAGTCTTATAAAGACAAAGGTAAAGCCTTCAAAATGGGCATGGTGTTTCCTGTATCGACACATAACTACGAACTACGTTACTGGTTAGCAGCAGGTGGTTTAAACCCTGGTTATTACGCACCTTCTAAGGGCGATATCAAAGGTCAACTACAAGCTGATGTTCAACTTTCAGTAACTCCACCACCACAAATGCCAGCAACCATGGAAGCAGGCACAATTGACGGATATTGCGTAGGTGAGCCATGGAACCAACAAGCAGTATTCAAAGGCATTGGTGTACCGGTTATCACTGACTACGAGATCTGGAAAGATAACCCGGAAAAAGTCTTTGGTATGACGGATGAATTTACTAAAAAATACCCAAATACTACGGCTCGAATCGTTAAAGCAATGATTAGAGCAGCAAAATGGCTGGATGAAGACAACAACAAAAATAGAATGGAAGCGGTGAAGATTCTTGCTAAACCAAACTATGTGGGTGCAGATGTTGAAGTTATCGCTAACTCAATGACAGGCACTTTTGAATACGAAAAAGGCGATAAACGTGAAGTGCCTGATTTCAACGTGTTCTTCCGTTATAACGCAACTTACCCTTACTACTCAGATGCAATCTGGTACCTCACGCAAATGCGTCGCTGGGGACAGATCGATGAGAAAAAATCAGACACCTGGTATACCGATATGGCGAAGAAAGTTTATAAGCCTGAGCTATACAAAATTGCGGCACTAGAGTTGATCGAAGAAGGTAAATTGAAGAAAGAAGAGTTTCCTGACTTTGCGACTGAAACTGGTTTTAAACCACCACAAAATGAGTTTATTGATGGTGTAACTTACGATGGTAGCAAGCCGAATGATTATATTGAATCATTCAAAATCGGCCTAAAGGCTGACGATAAAGGTTAATTAGTTCCTAGCGGTTCCCGCCCGCGCTCTTAGTAGCATGCGTGGCGGGCTTTTTAGCATAGGAAAAATTGAAAAGAGGATATATCAGTGAGCAGTCAAGCAATCGAATTAAGGACGTTCAGTAAGTCAGACTTGAAAGGGTTCTTTGTTAGTTTTGCTACTCCTATTTTAGGTGTCTTAATATTCTTGATGTTATGGAGTTTTTTAGCGCCGAAAGTAGTCACTTCTTTAGGTGCGGTTCCAGGACCAAAGCAAGTTTACTCGCAATTTGAAGCGTTACTTGTTGAGCATAAAGATGAGCGCCAAAAGCAGGTAGCCTTTTATGAAAGACAAGAAACGCGCAATGCTAAAAAATTAGCCAAAGATCCAGAGGCAACGATTAAAGTACGACAATATGCAGGTAATCCGACGTTTTTTGATCAGATCATTACCAGTGTCGTTACTGTTATGGCAGGTTTTTTATTGGCCTCTCTAATCGCTATTCCTATTGGTATCGTGGCCGGATTAAGTAAAACGGTTTACGCCGCTTTAAATCCTTTAGTGCAAATTTTTAAACCGGTTTCACCTCTCGCCTGGTTGCCGATAGTAACCATGATCGTGAGTGCGACATACGTTACGTCTGATGATGCCTGGTTTGATAAATCATTTTTGAATTCAGCGATTACTGTTCTCCTTTGTTGTTTGTGGCCAACCATAATCAGTACTGCAGTCGGTGTAACTAACGTCAGTAAAGACTTACAAAATGTTAGCCATGTATTACGTTTAAGCTGGTGGACTCATGTGAGAAAAATAGTTTTACCTTCAGCTATTCCGATGATTTTTACAGGATTGCGTTTGTCATTAGGTATTGCCTGGATGGTATTGATTGCAGCAGAAATGCTTTCGCAAAATCCGGGTTTAGGAAAATTTGTTTGGGATGAATTCCAGAACGGTAGTTCGAATTCACTGGGTAGAATCATGGTAGCGGTTGTTGTTATAGGCCTTATAGGCTTCTTGCTTGACCGTATCATGCTGTATCTACAGAAAAAAGTGTCTTGGGATAAGTCGGTTGCATTACGTTAATCAAAGACTGAAATAGAGTTTGATAAAAGGTTTAAATCATGGAAAAAGTTCATCTTGAATTAACTGGCGTAAATATGGACTTCCCTACGCCTAGTGGTTCTTTTAGGGCGTTAGAAAACGTTAATCTTAAGATTAAAAAGGGTGAGTTTGTCTCAATTATTGGGCACTCAGGTTGTGGTAAATCAACGGTTTTAAATATCATTGCTGGCCTTTATCAAGCAACAGCCGGCGGGGTTGTTTTAAATGGCAAAGAAGTGACTGTTCCTGGTCCAGAACGCGCGATGGTTTTCCAGAACCATTCTTTGCTACCATGGTTAACTGCTTATGAGAATGTTGAGCTTGCGGTAAAAACTATTTTTAAAGGGACTAAAAGTAAAGCAGAAATGCGTGAATGGATTGAACACAACATGCAATTAGTGCATATGGAACACGCTTTGCATAAACGCCCTGATGAAATATCGGGCGGAATGAAGCAACGCGTTGGTATCGCGAGAGCGTTAGCGATGGAGCCAGAAGTTTTATTATTAGATGAACCTTTCGGTGCGTTAGACGCCTTAACACGTGCGCATTTACAAGATTCAGTGATGGAAATTCAGGCTGATCTGGGCAATACGATGATGATGGTGACACATGATGTTGATGAGGCAGTTTTATTATCAGATCGAATTGTAATGATGACTAACGGCCCAAGCGCAACAGTTGGGGAGATTTTAGACGTTAATATTCCTTTCCCAAGAGAAAGAATTGCTACATCAGAAAGCAAACAATATAACCATTGTCGTCATGAAGTATTACGTTTCTTGTATGAGAGACATGGAAAAAAAGCAGAAGAATTAACAGAAGATGAAACTATTGACGAGACTGCTGTCAATAGTTCACTAGATGATTCAGAAGAAAATCCTGTTGTAGATTTTAAAGAATCTCAGCAAATAAAGAAAAAAGTAGCTTAGCAAACATTTAGCAACCAGCTTAGCTACAACATAATAATTACAATAAAGCGGACCGTCAGTCTCTAGCGGGAACTGACTTAAAATCGGGAACGGAAGGTATTTATATTGGTTTGGTTTCTCCTCCTATGTAGCTTTTACCAAAATACCTTTTTGTTCCCGGTTACTTTTTTGTAACAGAGCGAGAGCAGATGGACCCTTCTTATAAATAATAAAAAAACACCTAATGACCCAGACAACAGGTCAATTAAATGAGTTAAACGTTTTAAAAACAAAACGAAAAACTCACTATAAGTAGGGGGGTGGCTTTTTTAATATAAACCTAGGGGTAAGAGATTACAGCTATGAACGCACGACTCTCAGATAAGATAAGTAAGCGTAAAGATCGCTTAGGGGCACAGTTAAAATTTAAAATGTTAGCCATCGCTTTGGATTGTACAAAGTTTTGGGAATACCCAGAAGAAATTGACCAATACCTGATTCAAGTTGTTAATCGAATACCACAAAGTAAATTATTTTATGTCATCGATTTTCAGGGCAAACAGTTAAGTTCTAATATATTTTCAGACGGATCCAGTAAGCGACACGCTCGTGGACAGGATTTATCCAAACGACCCTATACGCATAATATTCATAGCGAAAAAGGTTTCTCTCTATCATCTGTGTACCTTAGTAGCATTGATCGTAAACCGAGTATTACAGCAACGCATCCGGTATTTCATGAAAATGGAAATGTACTGGGTTTTGTCGTGGCTGATTTTGATATTGATGATTTTATTGATGACGAAATTAATATTAGTGAAGAACAACCCTGGCGTCAGATTAAAGGCGATCCAGCAATCCGTAAAAACCTGTTTCAGCAAGAGCGCGTTATTAGCGCTATGGACCAGCACCTAGATCAAGTCCATGACATTATTACGAATCTGATATGTAAACGTGGGATTTTCCATGTGAAACTGCATTACGGTAGCTCGCGTGCAACGCTATGGGCTTATGAACGGCCTTATGAATACCAGTTGCACGTGCTAGATGAGATTATCAATCCAGATGTTTGTCTCGCTTATCCTTCACATTCTTATCCAGTTGAATCAAGGGTTCCTGAGCATGAAGTGAAGCTGGTTATAGGTAGATTAAAAGATTTGAGAAATGCAGACGAGACGGTCTATTTACGCTCTGGTTCCATTAATGTGATCAATGGCATGGTAGGACTCACGTTCTCCTGTGATGGCACTCACTACATGACTTCTAAAGAATTTCTCAATAAGCCGGATAGTTTTTGGTTCGGTTAACTATTGTCTATTCTTGTTTAGCTTAGATTTACTCTGGTTTTAGATCGGGTTACGTTGTATTTAAAAAATCACACCCCCCTACTTTTAGCCCTTTTTTGGTAATTCTTTAAAGCTTCTTTTATTTAAGCGGTTTTTATATGTTGTTTGTTCTTCATTGAGATAACTAGACGACTTAGAGTAACTAACCAATATAAAAAAATCTGTTGAATCTAACAAGCCAGAATCTTCTAAGCGTGTTATTGAGTATCTATTGCGCATTTTATTTGTAATTTTTTAAATTTTTTTTGAGCAGTAAGATATTGATTATCTGGCTATTCTTTTTTTAATTCTTCTATACAAGATAATTTTCATATTTTATTTGGAACTTATCCGGACTGTTACCGTCAAATGTTTATATGGAGGGACTTTCCTTACCTTCATATTGGTTCCAGAGAGACCATGGTTGATACACTTCAGCTGCGCATATCTTCTCCCCATGGTTAATCTGGGACCGTTTTTTTATACAAATTTATTTATTTATAATAGTTTTTTTATATAAATAACCCTCAAAAAAAAAGAGAGCCTAGGCTCTCTTTTTTTTTGTCTAATTAAAGACTGTTTTACTATTAAGTACTTTCTTATTTACCAGTGAATTCTGGGTAAGCTTCCATACCACACTCACCAATATCAACACCTTCGTACTCTTCTTCTTCAGATACCCGGATACCCATAATCATTTTGATTACGAACCAGACTATGAATGAAGTAACAAATACCCAGATAAAGATAGTTAAAGCACCCATGATTTGACCGAAGAAGCTAGCGCCATCATTCGTTAGAGGAACAGCAAGTAGTCCCCAAAGACCAACAACACCGTGAACTGAAATTGCACCTACTGGATCATCTATCTTCATTTTATCCAAAGTGATGATTGAGAATACAACGATCAGACCGCCAATTCCGCCGATGATAGTTGCCATCAATGGTGAAGGTGTAGAAGGCTCAGCAGTGATTGCTACAAGACCTGCTAATGCGCCGTTAAGTGCCATTGTTAAGTCAGCTTTACCAAACATTAAGCGTGCAACGATAAGTGCAACAATAACGCCACCAGCAGCAGCTGCATTTGTATTTAGGAATACCATTGCAACAGAGTTAGCATTTGCAACGTCACCTAGCTTAAGTACAGAACCACCGTTAAATCCGAACCAGCCCATCCAAAGGATGAATGTACCTAGTGTTGCTAAAGGAAGGTTAGAACCAGGGATTGGCGTGATTTTTCCGTCTTTACCGTATTTGCCTTTTCTTGCGCCGAGTAGAATAACACCCGATAACGCAGCAGCAGCACCAGCCATGTGAACGATACCAGAACCAGCGAAGTCAGAGAATCCGAAGTCATCGCCTAGGCTATACATACCGAATACTGATTTTCCGCCCCAAGTCCAAGAACCTTCCATTGGGTAGATGAAAGCAGTCATTACTACAGCAAATAGTAGGAAAGACCATAACTTCATACGCTCAGCAACTGCACCAGAAACGATAGACATTGCAGTAGCAACGAAAACCACCTGGAAGAAGAAGTCAGATGCGTTTGAGTAAACAGATCCGCCATCAAATTTAGCTTCTGCAGATTCAGCTAATACCGCGGCAGTTAAACCTTCGGCTGTTTTAGCGCCATCTAAAGCAATATCTTTAAGGAACATACCGCCGTCATACATAATCTCGTAACCAACTACTAAATATGCAGTACAAGCGATAGCAAAAAGTGCGACGTTCTTAGTTAAAATTTCGGTTGTACTTTTCGATCGTACCAAACCTGCTTCTAGCATGGCAAAACCCGCTGCCATCCACATTACTAATGCGCCACATACCAGGAAGTAAAAGGTATCTAACGCATACTGTAATTCAAATATATTATTTTCCATTGTGAAATACTCCTATTTCGTATTCTAAATAATTTAATTAAAAGGACTCTTATGAATGAGGCTTTTGTTTAAAGTGCTTCGGGTCCAGTTTCACCCGTGCGAATACGAATGGTTTGTTCTATATTAGTGACGAAAATTTTGCCGTCTCCAATCTTTCCCGTATTTGCTGCTTTAGTAACTGACTCAATGACTTGATCAACAACGTCATCAGAAACAGCGGCTTCTATTTTTACCTTAGGTAGAAAATCAACAACGTATTCAGCGCCACGATAAAGTTCTGTGTGGCCTTTCTGTCTGCCGAATCCTTTTACTTCTGTAACTGTAATTCCGGATATGCCAATTTCTGATAATGCTTCACGTACATCATCTAGTTTGAAGGGTTTAACTATTGCAGTGATCAATTTCATTGCGTTCATTCTCCATTTTTACTTTAAATTAATTTTTAAAAAGCAGTGTGCTTACGCCTACATCGCAAAATACGTGCCAACTTCAAAAAAGGTGCTGAACGTCTTATTTACTAAGGGTTTTGATATGTGATCCATAAGAAAAGAACAAAAAAGCACTAAAATGGTGCGTTAATTTAAGAAAAGCACCATAATAGATTTTAGGGAGTTAGAAATACGACAAATGCTTTAATTAAGCCCAAGCAATAAGTTGGCTTGAAGATTGCATTGATTTGTTTGATTCAGACGTTTTGTTATTTTATTTAAACGTTTTTACACAAATTAATGGCGTTTTCGTTTCTGGACATCATCAGGATATTTTTAGGATCTAAAGTTGGTAAATAAAATACATACCCAATTCTCACCGAATGAAATCAGTGACACTATTAGTATTGCCATTCTTGTTTTGGATAAGTCATTGAACATTATGCAAATGAATGCTGCGGCAGAAAATTTATTCGGCCAGTCAAGGGAACGCATCTTAAATAAACCCTATTCTGTGATATTGCATGAAGATATTGTCAAAGATCATCTCAATTTTGTACTTACTAATGAAGAGCCTCAGGCTGTCCGAGCATGTTATCTACAGGGTAAAAAAAATAAAGACATTATCGTTGATTGTGTCGCCAGCCCGCTGATTAAAAATACCAAGCTAATAGGTGTGGTACTTGAGCTATATAGAACAGACTTCCAGTTAAGAGCAGCCAGAGAAGAGCAGTTGCTCAGCCAGCAAGAAGCAACACAAACGCTGGTGCGTGGTATGGCGCATGAAATTAAAAACCCATTGGGCGGTTTACGTGGCGCAGCCCAATTATTAGATTCTGAATTAGACAGTGAAGAACTCAAAGAATATACCCAAATCATTATTTCGGAAGCGGATCGCTTACAAAAACTGGTAGATCGTTTACTTGGCTCGCGTGCGCCAACAAAAAATGAGTGGATCAATATTCACGAAGTATTGGAGCGGGTTCGCCGATTAGTGAAAGCAGATATACCCAAAGGAGTCAGCTTACATTTTGACTACGACCCGAGTATCCCTGAATTAAAAGCTGATCTGGATAACATGATTCAGATTGTTTTCAATATTGTCGGAAATGCATTAAAAGCCGTTGGTGATTCTGGAAGCATTTTATTTAGAACACGAATTCTAAGAAATTACGTGATCAATAATAAGCAGTATAAGTTGGCATTAAAGTTAGAGGTTATTGATGACGGTAAAGGCGTGCCAGAAGATATCCACAACAAAATATTTTTTCCCATGATTAGTGGTTCAGCAAAAGGTACTGGGCTTGGTCTATCCATCGCCCAGTCATTAGCGAACCGCCACCATGGTGTCATAGAGTTTACTTCGAAACCGGGGAAAACCTGTTTCAAACTTTTATTACCCATCGAGTGTAATAAATCAGATTAACCAATGAAAAATTACTGATATTTTTGGAAGAGACTTTGATTTGAACGCGATGAAAGCTCAATTAAATATCTTGAATAAATAAAGTAAAAACAAAAAGAGGCGAGACTACAGTGCCAGCATCAAAACCAGAAAAATTATGGATAGTAGATGACGATCAATCCATTCGTTGGGTTTTACAAAAGGCCCTGGAAAAAGCGGGGATGGAAGTTCAGGCATATGAATTTGCTAGCGATTTAGTCCGTGATTTGAATGCTGATAATGTGCAACTACCTGAAGCGATTATTTCAGATATACGCATGCCAGGCATGAGCGGATTTGAGTTGATTAAAGAAATCCACAGTAAATATCCAGAATTACCCGTAATTATTATGACTGCTCATTCTGATATGGATAGTGCCATGTCAGCTTATGAAAGCGGTGCATTTGAGTATTTACCAAAGCCCTTTGATATTAACGAAGCAACAGATTTAGCGAAGCGCGCTTGTGCTACCAATAAATCAACAAGTGGAAAAATTGCAGAGGTTGAGCCGGTTGTTTCGCAACAAGAAATTATTGGTCAGTCAGTGGCGATGCAGGAATTGTTCCGATCCATTGGGCGACTCAGTAAAACAAGTATTTCAGTATTGATAACTGGAGAATCAGGAACGGGTAAAGAACTCGTCGCAAAAGCTTTGCATACGCATAGCCCACGCGCGAAAAAATCGTTTATTGCAATAAATACAGCGGCAATTCCGAAAGAGTTACTTGAATCAGAATTGTTTGGACACGAAAAAGGCTCATTCACTGGCGCACAGGCACAGCGTATTGGTCGATTTGAACAGGCCGATGGCGGCACCTTGTTTCTAGATGAAATTGGCGATATGCCAGCAGAACTTCAAACGCGTTTGTTGCGTGTCCTGGCAGATGGCGAGTTTTATCGAGTCGGCGGCACCAAGGCGATTAGAGTGGATGTGCGCGTAGTTGCGGCAACCCATCAAAATCTGGAAGAGCATGTAAAAAATGGCACCTTCCGTGAAGATTTGTTCCATCGTTTAAACGTCATTCGATTACAGATTCCCGCATTAAGAGAACGCGATGAAGATATCATTGTCTTGCTCAATCATTTTCTTGCTCAGGCAGCCAAAGAACTGAATGCGGAACAGAAAAAATTAAGCAGCGAAGTCAGTGATTATCTTCAAACCCTAGACTGGCCCGGTAATGTGCGCCAGTTAGAAAATGTAAGTCGATGGTTAACAGTGATGGCGGCAGGCCATGAAATAACTATGGAAGATTTACCGCAGGATTTAAAACAAAGCGAAGAGCAAAATGAGCGCAACTGGGAAGCATTGCTTTATCAAAATATGCTTCACAGACTCAATCGAGGGGATAGCCGTATTCTGGATGAGGTAACTCCAAAATTTGAAACCATCGCGTTAAACGCCGCTTTGCAAAAAACCGGCGGTAGAAAAAAAGATGCGGCAGAATTATTAGGCTGGGGAAGGAATACACTAACGCGAAAACTCAAAGAGCTGGATATTTCTAAAGGAGAACCTGATTAAGTCGATTAAAATTAAGCAACAGAGAAAACTGTCGCTATTTTTTACGAAGTGAGCTGGAATGGTTAGTCCCTTGTAGCGATCTTCGTGGAAAATATCGGCTCTTTTAGCAAGCTTAAAATAATTGGACATGATCAGGATCTCCTTAAGGCTGTCAACAGTGCTAGATTTTGTTATCATGCCGCGCGTGTTTTTAACTTAAGTGAGAAGCGCATTGATTAATAAAGTCACCCCCCTACTTTTAGGCTCTTTTCTATTATTTTGGGGATATTTAATTAGTATAGAGAATGTAAATGCCATGGAAAAGTTACCCGCAGAAATCGTAAAAACCGCAGAAGACACTGAGTTCACAGTCATCTGGATGCACGGCTTAGGCGCGGACGGAAATGATTTTGTGCCAGTGATTCCGGAGTTACGTTTACCGGCTTCACTAAAGGTTAAATTTATTTTCCCACACGCGCCATCACGACCTGTGACATTGAATAATGGCATGTCGATGCCAGCGTGGTATGACTTGCTGTCATTAGACAGAAGTAAAAATGCCAATGAAGATGATATTTTAACCACGGTCACATGGATCAATAAAATGATTGATGATGAGATCGAAAGCGGCACGCCTTCAGAAAAAATTCTACTAGCCGGCTTCTCACAAGGTGGCGTAATAGCACTTCACACTGGTTTGCGTTATCCAAAGAAACTGGGTGGAATCATGGCGCTTTCTACTTACATTCCGTTTGCCGACAACTTGCTTGATGCAATGCCAAATGTTCAAAAAGGCATGGCAATTTTTGCTGCTCACGGTCAACAAGATCCTGTTATTCCATTCGCTAGCTGGCAAGATTATGTGCCGCAATTAGAAGCGAAAGGTTTTGATGTTGAAGCACACTCCTATCAAATGGAGCATTCGGTGAATATGGAAGAAATTAACGATATTTCTGCCTGGTTACAAAAGACGCTGAAATAAACGAAGTGGTTTTTTTCTATCTGAGAAAAAGAATAACGGTTAAAAAAGTGCCCCAAAGTAGGGGGGTGTCTTTTTCATTGAATAGAACCTTGATTTACTTATCTTAGATAAGTGATCAAGTGTTGTTATTCGGCGAAATACTAAAATTGTCATCTATATATTCGATGATGAATTGTGTTGATTTATCATCTTTGAGTATTTCTCTCGCCACTAACGGCTCCAGTTTAACTCTGATATGTTGTGCGAGATTGCGTGCGCCATACTCTTCATCGTAGTAAGTGTATAGTTGCTGTCTTGCTGTTTCATCTAATTCCAGTGTGGCATTTTTGGCTTTTAGTCGTAGGTTTAGTGTTTCCAGTTCTACATCCAGTATCTTATCTAGAAACTCATCGCTTAAATAATCATACGATAAAATTCGATCGATTCTGTTTAAAAACTCAGGATCAAATTTTTTCTGCAAGGCTTGCTTAAGATGGCTTTTTTCATCGATGGCATTGCTCCCAAACCACTTTTTTATCCCTTTGTTTTGTGCGGCGCGATGCGCATTTAATTCTTTAACGCCAATATTGCTGGTCATGAAAATTAGGGCGTTACTAAAATCAATCTCATGGGTGCCGGATGACAACACGAGATGACCGGTATCAAGCACATTCAATAGCGCGCGAATTACCTCTGTACTGGCTTTTTCAATCTCATCGAATAACACAATACCCGGTTTGCTAAAGCTACCTTTGATAGCATCGCTATCAAATAAAGAATGTCCTTCTTTACTGCCAACATAACCCGGAGGAGCGCCCGTTAATGAGGCGGCATAATGCTCTTGAGCGAGCGTATTCATATCTATTCGACAAAAGTTGTCGGTACTGCCCAAGATACTTTTTGCAATGATTTTGACGGTTTCAGTTTTGCCGACACCTGTGGGACCAAGAAATAGGTTAACCGCCAATGGACGATGTTTTATACCGAAGTCTGCTTTCACCAGATATAACATTTCCTCTACTGAGGACAAAACATCATCTTGACCGATGATGTTTGTCCGTAGAGCATTCATAACGTCTTCAGGGTTGAAATGAAAGCGTGATTGTCGGGCTACAGTATTATCCGTAGTAGGCTTTTCATATCTGGCTTTATCGATACTGGTCTGATTTGCTGACAATCTTTCGTTTATGAATGGCATGATCGACTCAGTTTTTTGCTTGAATATCTTAGTAACGTAAGCGTTATTCGCCGGCTGTTTTTTCTTTGCCATCAACGGGCAAATCACCAACAGGGCATTCTGCAACACCGATGGTTTTACGGGTCAGTGCTTCCACATCTTCTCGAGTTTTCTCGGCATCCAAGACCCAGCTTCGGTAAAAATCAAATGGGCAATCAGCAATGCCTTTGTCGCCATCGCCAGAGTTGTAAACACCGGTATAACCGCGATGTAATAATTTGAAGAGGTGGTTTTGAGATTGGTCATTTGCACGAGCATCGCGAATCTGGCTAACTGATAACTGAGCGTATTGAACACCCATATCTTCTTCGCCACATTCACCTAATGTTCTTCCGTCAAAACCAATAAGTGCTGAGTGCCCAAAGTATGAATAAACACCATCAAAACCAGTCGCGTTAGCAACGGCAACGTAACTATTATTTGCCCATGCCATAGATTTCGCCATCATCACTTGTTGTTCTTTAGCAGGGTACATATAGCCCTGACATCGAATGATTAATTCTGCGCCTTTCATGGCACAGTCACGCCAAATCTCTGGATAATTGCCATCATCACAGATAATTAAGCTTATTTTCATGCCCTTAGGGCCTTCACTGACATACGTGGTATCGCCTGGATACCATCCTTCAATAGGACACCAAGGGATACACTTGCGGTATTTCTGTACGATTTCACCTTGATCATTGATCAAGACCAAGGTGTTGTATGGTGCTTTATTGGGGTGATCTTCGTGTCTTTCTCCTGTTAGAGAAAATACGCCCCATGTATTTGCTTCTTTACATGCGGCACTGAATATTGCTGTTTCATCGCCCGGAATAGTGGCCGCTGTAGCCATCATTTCGTCTTTGTCATACATGATGCCCATGGTGCTGTATTCAGGAAATATAACTAAATCCATTCCTGGAAGGCCTTGCTTCATGCCTTTGATCATTTCCGCAATATTGTGTGCATTCTCTAACACTTCTTCACGAGTATGTAATCTTGGCATTTTGTAATTTACTACAGCAACACCCACTGTATCTGCACTGCTGGAAACGTCACCGTGTCTCATGTGTATTCTCCAATATAAATATGATTAAAAAGCCTCGAAAAAGCTGGTTGGAAGTTTGTGTAAATGTATGCACATTCCAACCAGCCCTAATCGATTATTGTGTTCTGACTACTGCTTTAATGGCTGATCATCCAAGGTCGCATAGAAGGAAACATTTTGTTACCTTCAGCCGTATACATAAGATTGCTAGCTCGTTTTTTGTGTTCGCAACCGCAACCACTTTTAAGCATTTCGGCATTTTCTGCGCGTGAATCAACCGTTGAATGTTGAGGCTCATGTTGAGCCTTCTCATTCTTTTCCATCGCTTGCTTTTTCTCTTTAGGCATTTCAAAAAGTGCAGGCGACATGATAATCACGCGTGGTGATAACGTTTGACACTCAGGACAACAAGCTGGCTTTGCATGGTCATCCATACTTGCAAGCTCATAGAACAAACCGTGTTCAGAACATTTATAATCGTAAACTGGCATTGTTATTCTCCTTTAACTGTTAGTCTTCATCCGGAGCAATGGGCATATCCACGCTACCATCAAGATATTTTGTTGGGCCATCTGCATTCGGATTAATGTCGAATTCAAAGATATCGGTAGGCAACCACAGAGTGGCACAGGAATTGGGCACATCGACGACGCCACTGATATGACCCTGCACCGGCGCAGTTCCCAGAAGTGAGTATGCTTGTGCGCCGGAGTAACCAAATTTTTTCATGTATTCGATAGCGTTTAAGCAGGCCTGTCTATAAGCAACCTGCACATCAAGGTAATGCTGCTCGCCTTCTTCATCGACAGAAATACCTTCGAAGATTAGATAATCATCGTATTTAGGTGCGATAGGACTTGGTTTGAAGATAGGGTTTTTGATGCCGTAAGCTTCCATGCCGTTTTTAACCAGATTTACACGCATGTGAATCCAGCCCGCCATCTCGATTGCACCACAGAATGTGATTTCGCCATCACCCTGACTGAAATGAAGGTCACCTACTGAAAGTCCGCCGCCTTTTACATAAACGGGGAAGTAAACTTTTGAACCACGAGATAAATCTTTAATGTCACAGTTACCGCCATGTTCACGTGGTGGTACGGTTCTAGCTGCTTCTGCTGCCGCTTCTTTAGCATCGTCTTTTGACATGCGTCCCATGTGTGCTGTATCTACATAAGGAAGTGTTGCTAGTGGTGGTACTCTGTCTGGGTCTGTCGCCACTAATGCTGATTCACGCTTATTCCACTCATCCAGTAGTTCCTGTGATGGTAGACAACCAATTAAGCCCGGATGTATAAGACCCGCAAATTCTACGCCTGGAATATGACGTGAGCTGGTGAACATACCTTTAAAATCCCAGATAGATTTTTGTGCGTCTGGGTAATGCTCTGTTAAAAAGCCGCCGCCATTTTGTTTCGAGAAGAAACCGTTAAAGCCCCATTGGCTATCATCAAAAGTCCCGATATCAAGAATATCTACAACCAATAAATCCCCAGGTTCTGCACCTTCAACACCGACAGGTCCAGATAGGAAATGTACTTGCGTTAAATCGACATCTCGAACATCAGCAGCATTATCGTCATTTTTTATTTGTCCGCCAGTCCAGTCGATACATTCGATAATGAAGTCATCGCCTGGTTTTACTGTTTCGACCATCGGAATATCTGGATGCCAACGATTATGAAGTTTGTCATTATCGTAAGCAGACTCGTTTAGGTTTACTTTAATAATTGTGTCTGTCATTTTAAACTCCTACTGTAATTACAGTGTTTGAAAATTTGTGATTGTTGATAACGTTTAAATCTATCCAAATGGCTTTATACGGATAAATATTTCTTGATTTGCTCGGTGTTTACTTCATCTCTAAGATCCTCGTGTATAAAATTTCCCTTATCGATAACGATGATGCGATCTGCGATTGCCATAGTGAAACTAAGTACCTGTTCTGAAACGATAATTGTGATATCACGCATCTTTTTGATTTCATTGAGAACGTTTGCGATATCTTTAATAATGGAAGGCTGAATACCTTCGGTAGGCTCATCTAGTAATAAGACTTTAGGGTTTGTGACAAGCGCTCTAGCAATAGCTAATTGTTGCTGCTGTCCACCAGACAGGTTTCCACCTTTACGTTTTCGCATATCTTGTAATACAGGGAATAGGGCATAGATATCATCAGGAATTTTCTTTAATTTCGAGACTTCCATACCCGTTTCTATATTTTCCTGAACAGTTAAAGAAGGAAAAATCATTCTGCCTTGAGGGACGTAAGCAATACCGTTTTCGACTCTTTTGTAACTGTCTGTATTAGTAACATTTACACCATCGATACTAATTTGACCGTCGGTGGAATCAAGAATGCCAATCAATGATTTAAACAGGGTAGTTTTACCCATTCCATTGCGGCCCATAATTGCTAATGTTTCATTTTTTGGGACAGTGAAATCCAGGCCATGTATGACCTCACTTTGACCGTAGCTAACTTTTAAGTTTGAGACGTCTAGCATCTGAATACCTTCGTTATTTGGTTAATAGTTGTTTGATTAATAGATATTTAGGTCTTAGTGACCAAGATATACTTCAATAACTTTTGGATCGTTTTGTACTTCTTCCATATTTCCGGCGGCTAGTATTTTACCTTGGTGTAAAACGGTTACCTTATGCGCTATACGCTCAACAAACTCCATGTCGTGTTCTATAACGAGAACTGAACGACCTTTACTAATTTTGTTCAAAAGTTCTGCGGTTTGTTCTCTCTCTTTTACACTCATGCCGGCTACAGGCTCGTCGAGCATTAATAATTGAGGGTCCTGAATAAGTAACATGCCGATTTCAAGCCATTGCTTTTGGCCATGACTTAATAATCCAGCTTCAGTATCTAAGTCATCTTGCAGCATGATTTCACTGGCTGTTTGATTGATCTTTTCAAGAACTTTGGAGGATCGTTTAAACATCAATGAGCCAGCAACAGTTCGACCATAAGGGTAAGAAATTTCGAGGTTTTCCAGGACTGTTAAATTTTCATAAATCGATGGTGTTTGAAATTTACGTCCAACCCCCGCCCTTACAATTTCATGTTCAGACATTTTAGTAAGCTCCTCATTTAGGAACTTAATACTGCCCGAGGTTGATTTGGTTTTACCGCAAATCAAATCTAGAACCGTAGTCTTACCTGCTCCATTGGGTCCAATGACTACGTGGAGCTCATTTTGATCAAGATAAAAATTCAAGCTATCTACCGCTTTGAAACCATCAAATGAAACGGTGAGATCTTCTATTGCTAAAGTAAAATCAGTATTTGAATTCATTTATTACTCCAGAAAGTAATGTATAAAAAGTAATGTCAATCAGGGTGCACATGAGATTTAAGCTGCACTCTCATCAGACTTCTTTTTAACAATTTCGGGTGAGTCTTCTTTGGTTTTTTTAGATTTTGAAAATCTATCGGTAATGTAGTGTCCGTAGTCATCCCAAAGCCCTGCCAAACCATTCGGGAAGAACATAACAACGGAGATGAATAAGCCACCCATCAAAAACAGCCATAGTTCAGGGAATGATTCAGAGAAAGCGGTCTTGCCGAAGTTAATTAATAAAGTTCCGTAGATTGCACCTATGAGTGACATTCTGCCGCCAACTGCGGCAAAGATGACCATCTCAATCGATGGAACGATGCCAACAAAAGAAGGAGACATGAAGCCCACTTGAAGTGTGAACATCGCGCCGCCAATCGAAGAAATTAAGGCAGAAAAACAGAAGATGAATATTTTGAAATTGGAAACGTCGTAGCCAGAGAAACGCACACGATCTTCCTTATCTCTTATTGCTAAAAGCAAACTACCAAACTTACTTGTGAGGATAAGTCTTGAAATTAAGATTACGGACAAAAGTAAAGCGACATTTATAAAGTAGAATATGTATTTAGCGCTATCGGTAGTGATATCCCAGCCATTTAAAGTACGTAAATCTGTAATACCATTAATGCCACCTGTAAATCCTTGCTGACCAACAATAAGTATTGTCAATATCACAGCAATAACTTGCGTAATGATGGCAAAATAAACACCACCTACTCGGCGTTTAAACATCGCTGCACCAATAATATAAGCAAATGCAGCGGGCAAAATCAAAATGGCAAGTATGGTTAAAGTAAGACTGTTGAAAGGCTCCCAAAACCAAGGTAGTGAAGTTAACTGGTTCCAATCCATAAAGTCAGGAATGCCAGGGGTAGATTGGATTTTAGTGTTCTCTACAGATGAAGCTTCAAGCTTCAAAAACATGGCCATGCCATAGCCACCTAAGCCAAAGAAAACACCTTGTCCTAAGCTTAATATTCCACCGTAACCCCAAAGAAGAACAAGGCTGACTGCAGGGAATGCATAAGTAAGGTATTTGCCCACTAAATTAAGACGAAAAATGTCTAAAAATAAAGGGAAGATAACAAGTATCAAAGTCGCTAAGATCAGAAACCCTGTGAGACCTTTTTTGCCTCCCATCATTTTTTCATATACAAAGTTCATACTATCTCCAGAATAAATATAAGTTTTTCTATGGTTTACTAGTTAATAGTTTTAACGACGAACCTTGCTCGCGAATAAGCCTTCAGGCTTAAACATTAAGATCAAGACAAGTGCAAATAAGGTGTATACCTTTGCCATTGATCCACTAATAAAGAATTCCAATATTGATTGTGCCTGAGCGATGCTAAAGGCCGATACGATTGTGCCGATCAAGCTTGCTGCACCACCAAATACAACTACCATAAATGTATCAACGATATACAAAGTGCCGGTTGTTGGGCCTGTTGAAGCTATGGTTGTAAAAGCTGCTCCTGCGATGCCTGCTATTCCACAACCTAACGCAAAGGTATATCTATCTACTTTTTTAGTATTTATACCGACTGCACCACTCATTACTCGATTTTGAGTAGTTGCTCTTACACGTAACCCCCAGCTTGATTTGTACAGTAAGTAGAAAACACCTAAAGTTACAATGGCAGTTAAAGCTAGAACAAACATGCCATTTAAAGGAATATCAATAGTCTCTGTTGGTTGGTAAGAACCTAATAACCATTCAGGTAAGGTTGGACTAACTTCTCGTGCTCCAAACAGAGTACGAAATGATTGCTGCATAATTAAACTTAAGCCCCAAGTTGCAAGGAGGGTATCTAGAGGTCTTTTGTATAGATGCCGTATCAAGGCAAATTCAGCTAAGTAGCCTAAAACTCCTGCAACAAAGAAGGCGACCACGATTGCGAAAATAAAGTAATAAGGCATGAAACTAGGAAAATAAGTTTCTGTAAGTGAAGACATAAAATAGGTCGTATATGCGCCAACAGCCATGAATTCACCATGAGCCATGTTAATAACGCCCATTTGACCAAATATAATCGCCAGGCCAAGTGCCATTAATAGAAGTACGCTGAATAAACTAATACCCGCAAATCCTTGCATTGCGAATATAGAAACCAACTCGCTAGATGTGTAATCGCCCATTTGATAATCTCCGTATTAAATAGAACTTTTTTGTGTTGCAAATAATGCTTACTTGTAAATGGTCTATCGACTTTCTAAGAAGTGAGTAATGCGGGTATATACCCACATTACTCTGTTTCAACTTAAAGCTTATTGATAACCAGCTGGGAATGGATCTGGTTCAATTAACTCAGATGTGTATACAACTTCTGCTTGACCGTCTTTCTTCCATTGGCCAACACGAGCTTTACTCCACAAGTGATGGTTCTTATGTAACTTCACATAGCCTTCTGGCGCAGTCGTTAATTCAATATCGCCTTTTTCAGATTCTGCTACGACTTTATCAACATCAAATGAGCCCGCTCTTTCTACCGCAACTTTCCATAACCAAGGACCTAAGTAAGCAGCCTGAGTCACATCACCAATTACACTATCGTCACCCCACATTTCCTTAAACGCAGCAACAAATTTCTTGTTGTTTTCGTTATCCTGGCTTTGGAAATACTTCATGATTGAGTAGAAACCTTCCAGATTTTCGCCACCGATACCCAATACTTCATCTTCTGTAACTGAGATGGTCAAAAGTGTTTGTTTCTTAGATGTGATACCTGCAGCTTTAAGCTGTTTGAACCATGCAACATTACTTCCACCAACTACGGCAGCGTAGATAACGTCAGGCTTTTTCAAACGGATTTTGTTGATTACAGAACCGAATTGAGTATCGCCAAGAGGCTTGTACTCTTCACCAACAACCTTTCCACCTAACACTTTTTCAATGTGTTTACGTGCAATTTTCATTGAGGTTCTTGGCCAGATATAGTCAGAACCAATCAGGTAAAAGGTTTTTGCTTTCTTTTCTTTTGCTACCCAGTTAAGTCCATCAAGAATCTGTTGAGTCGCTTCCTGACCTGTATAGATAACATTTTTTGATTGCTCTAAACCTTCATAGAATGTTGGGTAGTAGAGAAGTCCATTTTCTTTTTCAAATACAGGTAAAACAGCCTTACGAGAAGCCGAAGTCCAGGCGCCAAATACTGCAGCTACTTTATCTTGAACTAATAATTTACGACTTTTTTCAGCAAAGGTAGGCCAGTCACTTGCTCCATCTTCCTGAATCACTTCTATTTTGCGTCCTAAAATACCGCCCATATCATTGATTTGTTTGATCGCAAGTTTTTCAGCTTCTTGAGCACCTGTTTCACTAATCGCCATAGTCCCAGTAAGTGAATGCAGAATTCCTACAGTTACTGTGTCATCCGTTATAGCTAAGCCAGTAGTGTTTACTTCTGACGTTGGTGGTGTTGCTGCAAAACAAGATGTGGATAGGAAAATAGCGGCAGGTAATGCCATAAATCCTTTTAATATTTGTCGGCGCAAAATATTGTGCCTTTTTGAGAAACCTGAATACTTCATGTTTTTACCTCTTTAATAAAATGGAAGTTGCTTGACTGTCATTGTCCAGCGAAAGTATCCGTATCTAGAGGGTTTCTGTGAATCCGCCAATCGCACCAGTGAGCTACGTCATTTGACGCATATCCTTTGGCATGAAACTTGTATACCGATATTAGAGGCTGTCTTTATATGATCCGAACTGGATTAAATAGGGATGTTAATCCTGATTAAATAGTTTGGTTTGAGTGACATTGGTATGAATGAACAGCGTGTTTCAAAATTCAGAAGAAAATACAATCGTTTGGCTGCCAACCAGACGATGGAGGATTATGCGTTACGTTTTACCGCGAAAAGCGGACGTTTATGGTCAGTATCACGTGTCTCGAATACGGCTTTGGGTGCTATCTCTTTTCTGGCATTAGAAGCCATAGGTGGGGCAATCACTTTACGTTATGGTTTTGATAATACCGTGATCGCGGTGATGGTAGTTTCTCTCATTATATTTCTTACAAGTTTGCCAATTAGCTATTATGCAGCGCGCTATGGTGTCGACATTGACTTACTAACCAGAGGGGCAGGTTTTGGCTATATTGGTTCAACCATAACCTCCTTAATTTATGCCTCTTTTACCTTTATTTTCTTTGCCATAGAAGCCGCAATTATGTCGCTGGCGCTGGAAATGCTATTCGATATACCGCTTAGCATTGCTTATCTGCTGAGCTCATTAATGGTCATACCATTAGCGACTCACGGAATAACTTTTATCAGTCGTTTTCAATTATGGAGTCAGCCACTTTGGTTGGTATTACAAATACTCCCTTTTGTTTTTATTCTTTATCACGAATGGTCCGCTGTTGAAGATTGGACAAACTATAAAGGAACCTTGGAACAACAACAGAATACTACCGGCTTTAATCTGATCTTTTTTGGTGCGGCATCAGGCGTCATATTCTCGCTTATCGCGCAGATAGGGGAGCAAGTTGATTTTTTACGGTTTTTACCAGAGAAGAATAAGACGAATAGTCGCCGTTGGTGGTTAGCTCTTATCTCAGCTGGACCAGGATGGATTTTAGTAGGAGCAATAAAAATTCTAGCAGGCTCATTTCTGGTGGTACTTGCTATAAACCACGGAATACCCGAGGAACTTGCTGATAATCCAACTCAAATGTACTTAATTGCGTTTAGTTTTTTAACGGACTCTCCTAACGTGGTTTTAGCACTAACTGGCATCTTCGTTATTATCAGCCAGTTAAAAATTAATGTAACAAATGCTTATGCAGGTTCTATTGCCTGGTCAAACTTCTTCTCTCGTTTAACTCATACTCATCCGGGACGAGTTGTATGGCTGGTTTTCAATGTTACTATAGCTCTGCTACTGATGGAGTTAGGGATATATGAAGCGCTTGAGCATATACTCGGCGTATATGCCAATGTAGCAGTAGCATGGGTAGGTGCTTTAGTCGCTGATTTAGTCATTAACAAGCCACTTGGTTATAGCCCGAAACACATAGAATTTAAGCGAGCGCATTTATACGATATCAATCCCGTAGGTTTTGGTGCAATGCTAGTTGCTTCAGTCGCTGGTATTGTCTCTTATACTGGAGTATTTGGTGAATTAGCTCATGCTTTGTCGCCTTATATTTCTTTAATTACTGCATTCATAATTTCACCTATTATCGCGATATATACCAAAGGAAAATACTATATAGCGCGCGCATCAAACCTTCAAAACACATCCAAAAGTATCTTGACCTGTACAGTATGCCAAAATGATTTTGAGATAGAAGATATGACTTCATGCCCAGCATACGGAGGCGCGATTTGTTCTTTATGCTGTTCGCTAGATGGCCGCTGCCATGATCAATGTAAGGTAGGTGCACGTTTTAATGATCAACTGAAATTATTTATCAATAGTGTGTTACCGCATAATATTGCCGCCAGAATTGATAATAGAATGCTACAATTTGTGTTCTTACTAAGTTTGATTTCATCTCTAATTGCAACGGTCTTCTGGTTGGTTTATCAGCAGGTGCCTAATGAAAATATAGAGGCAAATGATTTAATTTCGTCTGCGATGATGAATGTATTTGTTCTGCTAATGATCATAGTCGGCGTATTAGTTTGGTTATTTGTATTAGCGACAGAAAGCCGACAATTTGCACTTGAAGAATCACAACGGCAAACGCATTTGCTGAGTAAAGAGATAAAAGCCCACGGCAAGACTGGACAAGCGTTGCAAGAGGCAATGATAACAGCTGACTCAGCCAATCTGGCAAAGAGTAGATACCTTATTGGTATCAGTCACGAATTAAGAAGTCCTTTAAATACAATACTGGGTTACACACAGTTATTAGAAAAAGATCAGCGTTTACTCGAGGATCAGGAAGCCAAGCTTACTCTGATTCATCGCAGTGGTGAGCATTTAAACGATTTGATCGAAGGCATGTTGGATATTTCCCGAATTGAAGCAGGTCGAATTGAATTGCGACGTGATCAACTGCCGTTAAAAATGCTAGTAGATGATTTAGCGGAAATGTTTCGAATGCAGGCGGATGCCAAAGATTTAACGTTTGAATATGACGTAGCGAATCAGATCCCCGATGTTGTCATTGGGGATGAAAAGCGCTTGAGGCAAATACTCATCAACCTGCTTTCGAATGCAATAAAATACACCCAAAGTGGGGGGGTGACCTTTGCGGTTATCTATCGCAATCAGGTGGCTAAATTTATTATTTCAGATACCGGGGTGGGAATAGGAACGGAAGATAAAGAACTTATTTTTCAGCCTTTTGAAAGAATCCGCACTCTTGATTCTCCACAAATTCCAGGTGTGGGTTTGGGGCTAACGATTAGCAAGTTTTTTGCCGAAATAATGGGCGGTGAAATCAGTCTGCAAAGCGAACAAGGCAAAGGCAGTTGTTTTCAATTATCCCTCATGCTGCCGAATGTTTCAGAGCCTATTTTACGTACCGAAGTTATCAGGCGTATAGAGTCTTATGAAGGTAGTAAAAAAACCATCATGGTGGTTGATGATGAATCAGCCCATCGTGGTCTGATCAGTGAAATTCTTTCACCACTTAATTTTGACGTTTTGGAAGCTTCTGATGCTTATAACTGTTTAGAAAGTTTGGAGGATAAAAACGTTGATTTGTTTCTGCTCGATATTTCTATGCCAGGCATGAATGGTTGGCAATTAGTTAAAGCTCTGCGTAAACGAGGCATAAAAACCCCAATTATTATGGTATCTGCTGATGCTTTTGAAAGCCCTGAAAATAACCCAAAAAACCAGGATGTTGATGCCGATAAGAGACTGCACAATGATTATTTAACCAAACCGATTAATGATAATTTGCTGCTGGATAAAATCGCCAATGTGTTGGATTTAAGGTGGACTTATGAAACAGGGAAAGCACTGCCTAAAAACAAAAAACCAGAGCCTAAAGCTAAGCCAGACTTAACAACTCTATTCAGCGGGATTAAAAAAAGTGATTGTCATGAACTTATCTCAATGGCAGAAATAGGGTATATACAAGGTATAGAGAAAATAGTAACACGTATGGATAAATTAGAAAGTAATCAAGCGCTTGTGAAACGTATTCGTAAATTTGTGAAACGTTGTCAATTTGAAAATATTATTTCATTAGCTGAAAAAGGCTTAGATTCGTGATTGAAAAAGAAACAAAAGGTATCGTATTAGTTGCCGATGATTCAGCGGAAGCGCTGGGTATGATCAATGAAGCATTGATCAATGAAGGTTATACAGTACTGGTAGCAATGAATGGAGAACAAGCTATTTCAATAGCTAACCGCATGGTGCCCGACATTATTTTAATGGACATTATCATGCCGATAATGGATGGCGTAGAAGCCTGTAAAGAGCTAAAGAAAAATAGTGATTTAACGGATATACCGGTGATCTTTATGACAGGGTTAAGCGATAAAGATTATCTGTTCCAAAGCTTAGATGCTGGTGGTGTTGATTACATCAATAAACCCGTGCAGTTCGATGAGTTACTGGCAAGAATCAAAGTGCATTTAAGGAATTCAAAATCGACACGAAGTGCACACAAAGCACTTAATCAGATTGGTCAACTAGCATTTACCTGTGACGCAAACGCCAAAATTATATGGGCTACAAATACGGCACAAAAGTTATTGGAAAGTGCCGGTATTAACACTGACGAAACTTCTGAATTGATGTCTGAGCAAATCCGGTTTTGGCTATCCTCTAATCCAGAGAAGCATGGAAGCTTGTGGCTCAAAGATTTTGATAAACCGATTCAGGTGTGTTTTCTAGGTAGACCAGCACCGGGTGAATATTTACTCAGGCTGACTAATGATGATGAAATCAGTACGCGCGAATTATTTTGCGAGCGTTTCTCCGTCACAGAAAGAGAGTCAGAAGTATTGTTTTGGTTGGTACGGGGAAAAACCAATCGAGAAATTGGTCAAATATTATCAATGAGTCCGAGAACGGTTAATAAGCATCTAGAACCGATATTTAGAAAATTAGGTGTAGAAAACAGAACCTCGGCGACAGCCGTGTGTTTACGTTTTTTGAGCCATCATTAATATCATCTAATAATTTTTGCACCACGAAGGTGCTAAAACCGTAGTTATCGCACCAAAACGATTAAATGTGACGCCGTTATAACTCATCTAACTACCAAATTAGCTAATATTATTAGATCAACATTGGCATATAAACTGCATTAGGTGTTTAGAGTATTTCGTTCTGTCATGGTGTATTGAATTTTGCACCATAAAAAGCTGACATTTTCGGCAAACAGTACGTTAACTTTTAAGAGCCATTTAAAATGCGTGAGGATATATGCTATGACTAAATTATTTCTAACAGTAATTACTGTGTTTTTAAGCCTGGGCTTTTCAGTCACAGCATCTGCTCATTCAGGGCACGAAAACGCTTCAGTAATGCATTTGATGTTTCATGCTGTAGTCACAGTAAGTATTTACCTGTCGCTAATGGCAGCTGGATTTTACGTAATTAAACGTTTACCTAAAGCGATAAAGCAGCGAGTTAAGAAATAACAAGTGCCTGCAATTCAGCCATTAACAGAACAATCATCAAAGGCGCCCTCAATTAAGCCCCAGACAATACAGACGGATTCACAGGGCTGGAAGGCGCATTTGACTCTAGGGTTTGAGAAACGCTCTGGTAAATCTGTATTAGCCAGTCGAACGCAATGCGGACCTTTGACGGTACAACGCCCTTTCTATCCGGAAGGTGATGTTTGCCACTTGTACTTATTGCATCCACCGGGTGGTGTTGTTGGTGGGGATGAGCTGCATATCAATGTAGAAGCAGCTAAACAGGCTAATGCATTAATAACCACACCGGGTGCAACCAAGTTTTATCGTAATACAGGAAAATTGGCAAAACAGATTCAAATACTCACTGTTTTGAATGACTCATCACTGGAGTGGTTTCCTCAGGAAAATATATTTTTTGATGGAACCCACACGCAATTAACCACACGGATAGAACTAGAAGAATCAGCGCGTTTCATGGGGTGGGAAATTAATTGCTACGGAAGACCTGCATCAAAAGAATTGTTCAATAGTGGCAAGGTTGACACCAAACTTGAAATCACCAGAAATGGAGAACCGTTGTTACTCGATCGCTTAAAAATTATTAACAATGACGCATTACAAAGCCCTGCCAGTTTGGCCGGGTATCCTTGTTTCGGTACTTTTATTGCGACGCATGTTACGCCTCAATTACTCGAAAAAGCACGTGAGGCAATAACGGACATCGGTGGCGATCAACAAGTCGGCATAACATTGCTCGATGATATTTTAGTAGCGCGTTGCCTTGGGCAATATGCAGAACAGATTTCGACAATACTTAAATTAATCTGGATGGCTCTTCGACCAGAAGTAATGGGAAGAGATGCTTGCCATCCAAGGATATGGGCTACATAAATGCTTTTCCTATTTATCAATAGTGCTACTTCAACGTTAAGAAAAAGTGCTCAAAAGTGGGGGGGTGACTTTAATTCTAAAATTAAACACCTGTCCCAGTTACAGATTAAAAAGGTGGATTTAGAATGGATTTAACACCCAGAGAAAAAGACAAACTGCTTATTTTTACTGCGGCTTTACTTGCAGAAAGACGCAAAGATCGTGGCGTAAAACTCAACTACCCAGAAGCGATTGCTTTTATCAGCGCTGCCATTATGGAAGGTGCTCGTGATGGCAGAACGGTTGCTGAATTAATGAGTTTTGGGCAAACGCTTCTTACGCGTGATGATGTCATGGAAGGGATTCCAGAAATGATTCATGACGTGCAGGTAGAAGCGACTTTTCCTGACGGCACCAAGCTGGTGACCGTGCATAACCCAATCGTATAGGACTAGAGGAGCTTTAGAATGATTCCCGGAGAAATGATCGTAGCTGCTGGTGACATTGAATTAAATGTCGGTAGAAATTCGGTAACGGTAGAAGTTGCTAATAGTGGAGATCGTCCTATTCAAGTGGGCTCGCATTATCACTTTTACGAAACAAACCATGCACTGCTCTTTGACCGTGAAAAAACCAGAGGTTTTAGACTGGATATTGCTGCAGGTACAGCAGTTCGTTTTGAGCCTGGGCAAACACGTTCGGTAACGCTTGTTGAATATGCGGGTGACCGCAAGATTTATGGTTTCAATGCCGAAGTTATGGGAGCGCTTTGATGATTAAAAACAGTGGACGACTAAATACAGTTGAGGACTCTAATGAGTAAGATAAGCCGACAAGCCTACGCAGAAATGTACGGACCTACGACGGGTGATCGTTTACGTTTAGGTGATACAGAACTCTGGCTAGAGGTCGAAAAAGATCTCACAACCTATGGCGATGAAGTCAAATTTGGTGGTGGTAAAGTAATCCGTGACGGCATGGGGCAAAGCCAGCGTGTGTCGGCAGAAGTTGCCGATACGGTAATAACTAATGCCCTAATAGTAGATCATTGGGGGATAATAAAAGCAGATATAGGTATCAAGAACGGACGAATCTCAGGAATAGGAAAAGCAGGTAACCCTGATGTTCAGCCGAATGTTGATATTATTGTCGGGCCAGGAACAGAAGCTATCGCAGGTGAAGGTTCAATAATCACTGCTGGTGGCATCGATGCACACATCCATTTCATTTGTCCGCAGCAAATTGAAGAAGCATTAACGTCTGGCGTTACAACAATGCTTGGCGGTGGAACAGGGCCAGCAACCGGAACTAACGCAACAACCTGTACGCCAGGTCCGTGGAATATTCATCGTATGCTGCAAGCTGCTGAAGAATTCCCGATGAATTTAGGTTTCATGGGTAAAGGCAATGCGAGTTTGCCAGAAGCACTTGATGAGCAAGTGGAAGCAGGTGTGATTGGTTTAAAACTCCATGAAGATTGGGGAACAACACCAGCATCTATTGATAACTGTTTATCGGTAGCAGAACGACACGATATTCAAGTTGCGATCCACACGGATACGCTTAATGAATCCGGTTTTGTAGAAGATACGATTGCCGCATTTAAAGAACGCACCATTCATACTTTCCATACGGAAGGAGCGGGCGGCGGTCATGCGCCAGATATCATAAAAGCATGTGGTGAGCTTAATGTTCTACCTTCTTCAACGAATCCAACTCGTCCTTATACTATAAATACCGTTGATGAACATTTGGATATGCTGATGGTGTGTCACCATTTAGATCCGAGTATTGCTGAAGATGTGGCATTTGCTGAGTCACGTATTCGCAGAGAAACTATTGCCGCTGAGGATATACTGCATGACTTAGGTGCGTTTTCAATGATCGCATCAGACTCACAAGCGATGGGTCGCGTAGGTGAAGTTATTACTCGCACTTGGCAAACAGCACATAAAATGAAAGTACAGCGAGGAAGCCTGGAAGGAGATCCTGCGCAGAACGACAATAACCGTATCAAGCGTTACATCGCAAAGTACACCATCAACCCAGCACTTTCTCACGGAATGTCCCACGAGATAGGTTCGATAGAAGTGGGTAAACTTGCCGATATCGTCTTATGGAAGCCAGCTTTCTTTGCTACCAAGCCGAGTATGATTATTAAGGGTGGCATGATTGCATCTGCGCCGATGGGTGATCCAAATGCATCCATTCCAACACCTCAACCTGTGCATTATCGTCCTATGTTTGGTGCTTATGGTGGAGCACGTTTAGCAACTCGTATGACTTTCTTATCTAAGGCAAGTATTGATGCGGGTATTGCAGAGCAGCTCAATTTAAACAGCTTAATAGGCGAAGCTAAAGGTTGCCGTACGGTGAAAAAAACCGACATGATCCACAATAGTTATATGCCAAAAATCGAGGTGGACTCACAAACGTATGAAGTACGTGCAGATGGTAATTTATTAACGTGCGAACCCGCAGATGTTCTGCCGCTGGCGCAACGTTACTTCTTATTCTAAATGATATTTGAGCGCGATAAGTAAATGATTAAATTTGAAACTAAGACAGATAAAACTGACGCTATACCTCAAACAAGCTTAACCTTAGGCAAAGACCAACGCGAAAAAAGCCGTCTCAAAGTCACTTTAGATGATGGCCGTGAAGGTGGTTTATTTTTTGATAAGGGCACTAGTTTTCAGGATGGTGATTTAATCATCAGCGCAGATGGTGAAACCTTAGTTGAAATTAAAGCGGCGGCTGAAACAGTTTCGATGGTGCATTGTGATGATCCTTTATTATTAGCAAAAGCCTGTTATCACTTGGGAAACCGGCATATTCCATTACAGATTGATGCGACCGAATTACGCTATCAACACGATCATGTTTTAGATGAAATGGTCAGAGGTTTTGGTTTGACAGTGACCACAGAGCAAGCACCTTTCGAGCCAGAGTCTGGTGCTTACAGTGGTGGTGGACATCATCACCATTCTGGTGACCACGATCATAGTCATGACCATCACCAACAGCATCAACAACACAGTCATTCACATGACTGACTCTCATCTAAGCCTACTTAAGCTTTTGCAATTAAGTAGCCCTACGCTTCCAGTCGGAGCGTTTGCCTACTCACAAGGTCTTGAGTCTGCGATTGAGTCGGGTTTTATTAAAGATAGTAAAGCGTTACGTGTCTGGTTGATAGATTCACTCACATTGAGCCTAAAAAACGTCGACTTACCGATATTTTTTAGACTGTATAAGGCATGGGAAAATGATGATATTGAAACCGCTATGCGCTGGAATCAAACACTGCGTGCGCAAAGAGAAACCAGTGAATTACGCAGTGAGGACCATCATTTAGGACTTGCACTCGCACGACTGCTCAAAGATTTAGATATTGCTGAAGCCGAGATTTTACATAAAAAAGGTGATCTTTGTTTTATCACCTTATTCACGCTGGCGGCGAATAAGTGGAATATTGAAATGGAGCAAGCAGCCAATGGTTTTATTTGGTCGTGGTTGGATAACCAGATTGCAGCTGCAATCAAATTGGTGCCTTTAGGGCAAACAGATGGACAGAAAGTGTTATCTGATTTATTGCCCGAAATACCTAAAATAATCGAAGAAGGGTTTGCCATTGGAGATGATGAAATCGGTGCATCTTTGCCCATGACGGCAATTCTTAGTTCACAGCACGAAACACAATATTCAAGATTGTTTAGGTCTTGAGTCATTACATTTATTTAAAAAACAGTTTAATTAGGAAACGTTTAAATGAGCAACAAACAGGTATTACGCGTCGGAGTTGGCGGTCCAGTAGGGTCAGGAAAAACAGCATTATTACGTCAATTATGTAAAAGAATGCAAGATGATTATGACCTCGCGGTAGTAACCAATGATATCTACACCAAAGAAGATGCAGAGTTTTTGCTACGCCATAATGCGCTAGATGCCGATCGTATAATGGGTGTTGAAACAGGTGGTTGTCCACATACAGCAATTCGCGAAGATGCTTCTATCAATCTTGCAGCTGTCGATACTATGTGTGATCGTTTTCCAGATCTAGATTTTGTGATTATTGAAAGCGGTGGAGATAACCTCAGCGCAACCTTCAGTCCAGAGCTTTCTGATCTCACTATCTATGTGATTGATGTTGCCGCCGGCGATAAAATCCCCCGTAAAGGTGGCCCTGGTATTACCAAATCTGATTTATTGATTATCAATAAAACTGACCTAGCCCCTATGGTTGGTGCTTCTTTAGAAGTGATGGATCAAGATACCAAACGTATGCGTGGCGATAAGCCCTATCTTTTCACTAATCTAAAAGACGGTGAAAATGTTGAAGCGGTCATCGACTTTATCGTTGATAAAGGAATGTTAAAGCCTGCTGTTGATTGATGCTCTTTTTGATAACTACTTATATCTGATAATAAAAAAACTGCCTATAAGTAGGGGGGTGACTACAATGTTAGTTATCCCTATATCTGGCTAATTTTTAATAGTAATCCGCATCTTTAAAGCTCTTGTAATTTTTTTTAAAATCCTATAGTGTGTATTAAATACACAAAATAACACAAAAGCACAGAAATACCCAATCACCCAACAATGAGTTTCTCTTGATTGGGTCTTATTGGAGGAGATAAACGAGTTTAGTTTGAAATCTACGAATTTCGCTGGCTTAACATACACTTCAACAATGGAAATAGGGAAAAGATATGAAAAACACTCTGCTTAAATTAACTGCCTCAATGGTCTTATTTAGTGCTTCAACCGCCGCCTTATCTGAATCTCTTACGGTTTATAGTGCGCTTGAGGAAGAAGAAATTGCGGTTTACATGAAGGCTGCCAAGAAGGCGATGCCAGATGTAGATATCAACGTATTGCGCTTGTCTACCGGTAAACTGGGCGCTCGCTTACTTGCTGAAGCTGACAACCCACAAGCAGATATCCTTTGGGGTTGGGCAGTAACAGCCATGATGGACCCAAAAGTCCTGAAATTACTTGAGCCGGTTAAAGTTGCTGGTGTTGAAAAACTCGCTCCGGAATTTCGTGATGCTGACAGCAAATGGTTTGCTCAGATGGGGTATATGGGGGCATTTTGCGTAAATAAAGAACGCCTTAAAAAGAAAGGCTTAAAAATGCCAGAAAGCTGGGCAGATCTGGCTGATCCTAAATTTAAAGGTGAAGTATTGATGCCTGATCCCAATTCATCGGGTACTGGCTATTTACACGTGAATGCTGTGTTGCAGTCATTAGGTCTGGAAAAAGGTTGGGCACAACTTGAAGCGATTGATCCAAATATGGCGCAATATACGTCATCTGGTTCAAAGCCTTGTAAAGCTGCAAGAACGGGTGAATATACAGTCGGTATTTCGTTAGCCTTTACAGCCATGAAATCAATCGAAGACGGCTATCCGCTTGCAATGGTATTTCCTAAAGGCGGCGTCGGTTATGAACTAGAAGCATCAGGGCTTTTAGCGAGTAGCGATAACAAAAAAGATGCAAAACGTTTTCTAGATTGGAGCATGTCAGACAGCGCAATCACTATGTTTGGCCAGTATAAAGCATTAATCACTATGCCAGGTGTTACACAGTCAGAAGCTGCAAAAGCATCTGGTCTTCCTGCTGATTTAAGCACCATTCTTGCACCAGTTAATTTCGTTGAGTCAGCTGGTCGACAGACTGCAATCAAAGCGGAATGGCGAGAAAAATTCGCACGTTAATCTAAAGAGCCTGCGAATAGATGCTTCTTTTAGCTATCTGTTCGTAGGCTACTTCTATTCGTATCATATTAATGATGTTTAGTATGGTATTCATGTAAATCACGTAAGTGACAATATTTCATGGAATGAATCATTCATGTATTTAACTGTGCGCAACGCAACCAAACTCTATGGGTCATTCACGGCTTTAGATGATGTATGTATATCCATTGAACAAGGCGAATTCGTCTGCCTTTTAGGCCCAAGCGGGTGTGGCAAAACCACCTTGTTACGACTCATCGCTGGCTTAACTGATATCGATAGTGGTGAAGTGACATTAGAAGGTGAGTCTTTGTCTGGACTTCCTGCACGCAAACGCGGCTTTGGCATCGTGTTTCAGTCCTATTCTTTATTTCCTAATATGACGATTGCCGAAAATATCGGATATGGATTAAAAATCAGAGACACTCCTGTTAATCAAATAAATACGCGAGTTACTGAATTATTAGACTTGATTAAATTGCCTCAGATTGCAGATAAATTTCCTGGTCAGCTTTCAGGCGGTCAGCAACAACGTGTTGCACTGGCGCGAGCGATTGCCGTTGATCCACGGGTTCTATTACTTGATGAGCCACTTTCTGCACTTGACGCAAAGGTACGCGGAGACTTGCGCGATGAAATTTTACAATTGCAACGTGCATTAGGAATTCCCACGTTAATGGTGACACACGATCAAGAGGAAGCACTTGCGCTTGCCGACAAAATTATTTGTATGAATCAAGGTGCCGTAGTGCAGGCTGGAACGCCGAAAGAACTGTATCAAAAACCAGCAACACGATTTGTTGCTGATTTCATGGGAACAAGTAACCTCATCAAGACTGAAGTCATTAGAAGTTTTATGCCTGAATTACTCGGCATGCGCCCCGAAGGTGATGATGAGGTTTACGATGCTTGTATTCGCCCAGAAGCAATCAAGATTGAACCTAACGTAAATGGCGATGCGCTAGTCAAATCCATCGGTTTTCTGGGTAACTTAAGTAAGATCAAACTGGAAAGTACGCTGGGGGATTTGATTGTAGAAGTACACGGAGCAATAGATCTCGAAGAAAATCAGAATGTATCGCTGCAGATAAATCCCGCTGATTGTAACTGGGTTCTCAATGATGTTGTAGAGACAGCCTCATGAAAGCAGTATCCAGTAGAGGTTTTGATGGAGATAAGCTCTTAACAATAACCTGTGTGGTTATTCCGCTGGTAGCGTTAGCACTATTTTTTCTTTATCCGATGTACATTGTTTTTATTCGTTCGATCACTTTGCCTGACGGTGGATTGGGCTTACAAAACTATATAGAAACACTTTCATCAACAGGTTTCTGGCGTGCGACTCGACACTCGATGTTAATGGGTTTGACGACCATGGTATTTAGTGTTCTTTTTGGGTTTATCATTGCGCTAGGGCTGCATCGTTGTTCATTCAAAGGTAAGTGGTTAATACGCGCGGTCATTATCTTGCCGTTACTCGCACCCTCGCTGGTTCAAGCGCTTGGATTGATATTTCTGTTGGGTCGTAATGGTGTGATTAATCGCTTTTTTGGTCTAGAACTAGACATCTATGGGTTCTGGGGCTTAACCATTGCAAATACCTTATATGCGCTTCCACAGGTCGTTATGATTATTAGCGCATCCTTAGTGCTACTGGATCAACGTTTATATGAAGCTGCAGAGATTATGGGAGCAAAACCATTACGACAGTTCCGAGATCTAACACTGCCTGCCATTTACTATGCTGTGCTCAACGCTGCTTTTGTGGTATTCATCATAACAATCACAGATTTTGGTAATGCGGCAGTTATTGGTGGCGATTATTCCGTACTTGCGACTGAAATATATACACAGGTCATAGGATTACGAAATTTCAATATGGGTGCTGTCGTGGGTATTATGCTGCTGTTGCCTACGGTCATCTCCTATTATATTGAGCGTAAAGCAATGCAGCGCCAGCAAGGTAAAACAAGTACTAATATCCAGGCCTTCGTTCCTAAATTCATGCCCTATAGAGATGTTCCAATGGCGGTTGCATGCTACTTAATCATCGGGGCAATACTCGCTGTGATTGCTATTGTGGTTTATGCAAGTTTTGTAAAACTTTGGCCTTATAATTTTGATTTTACGTTTAAACATTTTGATATAACGTTGGCAGGAGGATACTCCTCATTGTGGATAACGATTGCAATTTCACTAGGTGCAGCAATCGGCGGCACATTCCTAATATTCATTCTGTCTTTTGGGTTGCTTCGGTTACCACAGAAATTATCTCAGGCACTTCAAGTGTTAGCGGCAATGCCAGCAGCAGTTCCAGGGATAGTGTTAGGTCTTGCTTATATTTTGACTTTCAACTCTACGTCAACACCGCTTCATGTCTTGTATGGAACGGCCATATTGATTGCTGCAATTAATTTTTATCACTATCATACGCAGGCTTTTTTAACGGTGATGACTGGTTTTCGGCAGTTCCCTGCTGCACTTGAAGAAGCATCGAGTACTTTAGGCGCGGGTTTGGGAAGAACCGCAATAAGCGTCATCGTCCCTTTTATTGCTCCCATGTTAGTGTCAGTTTTTTTCTTTCTCTTTATGCGTTCTATGGTGACCTTATCAGCGGTTATCTTTTTGACAACACCACAGCTTGATGTGGCGGCTGTAACAATTATGCGACTCGACGATGCAGGATTAACCTCTCAAGCCGCGGCTTTTTCTACCTGTGTCATGGCGGTTGTTTGTCTTTCTCTGGGTATTATGAAATTAATATTATCGATGCAATCTAAAAACAAAGTTGGGGCAGCATAATGTGGCCTAAAGAACGACATCAACGCATCCTCTCGCTGCTGAATAACAATCAATTAGTCAGCGCCAATGATCTTGCAGAGTTTTTATCCGTTTCCCGGGAGACAGTTCGACGAGATCTACTTGAGCTTGAGTATAGCGGCTTAATTGACCGTGTTCATGGTGGCGCCGTATTAGCAAACAAAGGTGATGAAGCCCCGTTTGAGAAGCGCAAAAATGTGCAGACTCGAGCAAAACAGGATATAGCACGCAAGGCGGTTTCACTCATAAAGCCCGGTGAATCAATTATGGTTGATGCGGGTACTACGACCTCTGCTTTTGGGCATTATCTGGCAAAGCTATCAGGAATTATGGTTGTTACAAACTCAATCGATATTGCTCAAACAATCAAAGCTAGTGGCGCTGATATTGATCTTATTCTGTTGGGTGGGCAGTTGACATCAGATGTACCGGCAACTTATGGCGAACTGACGTTATCTGAAATCCAACGCTTTAACGTTAACTTGGCTTTTATTTCGCCCGTAGCCATCGATGTTGATAAAGGAGTTTTTTCTTATGCTTTAAAAGAAGCCGAAGTCGCTAAAGCCATGATTTCTAAAGCCAGTAAAAGCGTGATTTTAAGCGACCATTCCAAGATAGGTGAAACTAACCGAGTGCGTTTCGCAGAAACGACGGAAATCAATTATTTGATAACAGATAGCAAGGTAAAACCAGAGCAGTTAAAACCGTTTGATAAAACTGGTGTTGAGATAATTACTTATAAATCGAATAAAGTTTAAATTAAGTATTTTCTGAATGCTTAATTCAAAAAATTGGAGTGAGACTATGATTATGACAAGTTCAGATGATTACGACTACACACAAGTTTTAAGTGATTGTGAGACATGGGCTGAGGAAGCAGCAGTCTTGGCTCGCCAGTATTTTCGACAGCCAACCAAGGTCGACTTCAAAGAAGATGAAAGCCCGGTTACCGTCATTGATCAGCTCATTGAAAATGAAATTAAAAAAGCAATCAGTTTAAAGTATCCAGACGATGGAATACTGGGTGAAGAAAGCGGAATAAAGGGCAATATTGATGACAACTTATGGGTTATCGACCCAATTGATGGAACGCGTTCTTTTGTTTCAGGTAACCCTCTATTTGGATTTTTGCTCGCCTTTGTGAAATCTGGGGTGCCAGTTGCAGGTGTTATTTCTATGCCGATGTTGAATGAAATATACAGTGGGGCTGTTGGCTTACCTGCTACTTGTAATGGCAAGCCGATAAATGTTTCGAATCAAACAAGTCTCGACGAGTGCGTGCTTTATATTAACGAAGGGGAAAAGCTGGTTGCTGGTCATCCAGAAAAGCTCTCACGTTTATTGAAAGTCGGAAAGGTTAGACGGTTTTCTTATGATTGCTACCCTCACGCATTACTTGCTCAGGGGCAAATTGATGCTGTTATCGATTACGATCTAAAGCCTTATGATTACTTTTCTTTGTCGGCGGTTATAGAAGCAGCTGGAGGAATTGTGACTGACTGGAAGGGTAATAAGCTCGATATGAATTCAAAAGGAGATGTAGTCTCAGCAGCAACTCCCGAACTACATAAAGCACTGATAGATCTGCTAGATATATTAAAATTTAATCAATAGTCTAATGTTGTGAGATTGAATAATAGTTAGGGTTTTGGTCTGTGATTATTGAATAACCATAACGATTCTCGCAAATTCATTATTCCCAGATTCAATTTTTTGTTGGTAACTTATATTGCTTAATTGCTTTCTTATGGTATCTGTTTGAATAAGACAGTTTGAAGATGATTGAGTGTATAAGGCTACTTTCTGGTTATTGCTTACATGAAGATCGCATTTAGTAGACTCTTTAATTACGACACTGATTCCAATCTTGCTTGTGTTTGACGCGTTCGCAAATACAAGGTGTGGGATAGAGCCGATCATTAGACATAATAAAATCTTAGCATGAAGCATGTTTCAAACCATTGTGATAACTAGAGTTAATTATCTTGGTTTGAAAGCAAACTTGCGTGTTTACTGGTCAGAGATTGTATGACACTTAGTCAGTAAATTCCCTTCTGTCGTTTATTATAACCAACGTTAAACTTAAAAAAGTGCCCCAAAGTAGGGGGGTGACCTACTTTATTTAAGCATTTCCAAAAAGCGTTCAAAACGTGGTTTGTAACCATCTTTAGTGTTTAGCGATAGTAGTATGCGCGTTGCATGACCACGAAGCTCAGAGCGAGGAACAAATCCGTAATAACGTGAATCAGCACTGTTATCGCGATTATCTCCCATGAAGAAATAATGATCTTCAGGAATAGTGATCTTTTCAAAGTTTTTAAGTGGATTGTATTCAGATGGTTTTACCTGAACTACATGGGGCTTTAAATCACTCAGAGACTCAAGCGCATAAATGCCATCTTCTTTATCAATATCACGTTGTGGCTCGAGTGTTTCGTCTCTTAAATTAGTGTATTTTGCTGCTTCATCATTGATAAAAAGTTGGTTATTGCGAACTTCAACGGTATCGCCTGGTAATCCCATTAAACGTTTTATCATACGTTTGTCAGCAGCAGCAGAAGTGAATACTATAATTTCACCGCGCTTAGGTTCGCCTGTTCTCATCAGAGAAATATCAGTGAATGGAATCTGTAAATCGTAAGCGAGTTTATTTTCCCAAACTACGTCACCTTCTAATATCGTTGGCTTCATTGAGCCAGTTGGCACTGGATGCCAATCAGCCACTGCACCTCTAAACACAAACAGGAAGATTATAAAAAAGATAAATCCTTTGTTGTTTCTGATAATGGAAAATAATTTATTCATAGTGTGTTTTTCAGTGTTTAGTTATGAGCGTTAGTGATGAAAATTACCAATTAGAGTTCGTTGGCAAAATATTTCTGTAAGAATGTATCAAAATCTAGCGTATCTTGCGATTCTAATTCTCTTTGCTGTTCGATTGATTTCTCTGCCATTAGTTCAATCTCTGACTGAGTCTCAGGCGTTAACTGTCGATTAATAAAGTAATCACGGTGCTCTTCTGATTGGCGTTTTGCAAAGTGGTAGTAGCTTCCATCACGATTGATTATTTCATCCAGTACTTTGGCAGATGGCGTTAAGCTAGGATCATTGACCAATTCCATTTGCTCAGAAATAGCCTTGGAGTAACAAAACTCATCATGTGCGCTATTGAGTAAATTGGCAACTCCAGACATTTCATCCAGTAATTGTGTCGCCCACTCTTTTAAAGTGATTTCTTCGCCTTTGTTGTACAGAGTTAGTCCTGGTTTACGACCTTGATGGGCAACAGTATGCTGATTGTTATCGATTTCTCTTGCTTCTTCAGTACAGATTTCAGGGCTTTCTTGCAGTAAACAGAACAGCATGAAGATCTCTAAAAAGTAGAGTTGAGTGTGAGTTAATCCAGCGGGTTTAAATACATTGATGTCGACAGAACGAAGTTCTACGTATTGAATGCCTCTGCTTTCAAGCGCATCGGTTGGCTTTTCAAAACCTTTAAGTACTCGTTTAGGACGAACGCTACTGTAATACTCATTTTCGATCTGCAAGATATTGGTATTTAACTGTAAATACTTGTCTCCATCTTTAAGTCCAATTTTTTCGTATGCTTCAAAAGGGGTATTGATCGCACAACGAAGACTGGAAATATAGTTTTCAAGTGTATTGTAATTTGCCTTAATGCCACGCTTGTCTTCTTTTTTGTTAGTGTAACCAATGTCACCCATTCTTAATGAAGTACCCCACTTTTCGTAGTAAGTATTATCATTAAATTCGGTCATGGATTCTGGCTTGGGTTGACCTGCAAGAAATGATTTACATATGGCAGGTGAAGCGCCAAATAGATAGGGAATGATCCAGCCATAGCGCTGAATGTTACGAGTCATCCCCATATATCTTTGATTAATAAATTCTTGCGGCTCTAGATTAGAAGCGTCTTCAATTTCTTGAAATGCTGGCCAAAAATCAACGGCAACCGAGTAATTGAAATGGATACCAGCAATGACCTGCATAATTTTGCCATAACGTTCAGCAAGTCCTTGGCGATAGATAGACTTCATCTTGCCTGCATTGCTAGATCCGTATTGTGCGATATCGATATCTTGCTCGCCCCGAATCACGCAAGGCATACTGCTGGTCCAGAGGAGTTCATTGTCACGCAAATGCTGGTAAACAAAAATTTCGATATTTAACAGGAAATCGAGTGATTTGTAGGCTCGGTCACAAGGAGGTGTGATGAGCTCTAGCATTGCTTCGCCGTAATCTGTAGTGATCCACGGGTTTTTTAGAGCAGAACCAAGCACTTTAGGGTGAGGAGTGGTTGAGATTGTTCCTTCTGGATTAACGCGTAGGCTCTCTTTTTCTAATCCGGTTAAGGATTTTTTAAGCAGCTTAGTTGAGCCAGTAGATTCGATCTTATTTAAGCGCTGATTGAGTGTCTGGTACAAACCAATTCCTTGTGATTTATGTGAGTGTTTTTAATAACAGGATGTTAGCAGGTTTTAAACGAACTGTGAGCAGATTCGGATGTAGATACGAATTTATAACTAGTTTTGAGGAAATTAATATACTTGCATTGCTAAAACGTAGATTGACAAAATTATCCAGGTGGCTAAATGAAATACTAGCGCGCGTTTATAACGAACAACAAGTACATCGGGGTGGATGCTACTTATAATGTAAGGGCGTCCATCCTCTGGATTAGAAACTACATGTGTTGCTGGGTTTTGATAGGTTTCTTCTAGTGCTAAATCTACCATTCTACTAGCAGCCTGCTTTGCCGTTTCTAATTCGCTATCATCGATTTTTCCATCTTTGTTTTTATCAAAATAATGAAGAAAATTGAAATGATTACGTTTCCATTCTGCTAGTTTTGACAGCATTAAGTTATTAATTTCGAAATCGTTGCGTTGCTTTTTTAAGGTATGCAGTTGACCTAGAACGTATATTTTCTCACCAGGATAAATTGCATTGTAAGTATGATGGTTATAGGTATAAAGCGGTGTAATAATTTCAGCACCACGAGGGTCTACAGTACATCTGCCTTTTTCATCTCCTAATATGAAACCAGCCCAGCTATCGATAGCGTAGTTTCTAAACCAAAGCATGGGAGGGAGTTCAGGATGAGGGCCTCTGACTACTTCTCCATCATATAAAGACGCTTTTCCTTCCAACTCCACATAGCCTTGCGCTGCTGAATTTAAAACAGTTGGTGAGGTGTCTTCTATTAAACGGATACGTCTATAAAGCAGTAACACAAACACTAAGCTCAGTATTGAAAAAACAGTCATTAAAACTGCTTTTTCGTATCGTTGAGTCTCATCAAAGAGAAATAAACTCAATAGTAATAGCGGATATATAAACGAGCTGATTAATACAAAAAGCCGTCCTTTTAAGCGAGAAAACATTCTTAGTAAACTTTAATCTAGCAATGAATAGTGCATTAGATAAAGTTAGCTGCGATGTCTACATCTTGCAGCTCGCTCATATGGAACTCAAGTAAATCAAATTCCTTGAAGCTAAACATATTAGCCACTATGTTATCTGGAAATTGTTGAATTCTTGTATTGCTCAATGCAGCAGTATCGTTATAAAACTCACGACGATCAGAGATGCTTTCTTCAAGCGTACTAATACGTGTTTGTAAACGTAAAAAAGCATCACTCGCTTTTAGTTCTGGATAATCTTCCGCAACTGCAAATAAACCGTTTAGGCTGGCTTCCAGTTTCATTTCAGCAGGACCGAGTTGAGGAATATTCTTAGACTGCATCGCAGATTCAACTAAATTACGCGCTTTAATAACTTTTTCTAACGTTTCCTGCTCGTACTTCATGTGCTGTTTACAGGTATCAATGAGCTTAGGTAACTCACTATTACGCTGCTTTAGAAGTACATCAATATTACTCCAGGATTTTTTAGTATTATTTTTAAGAGTAATCAGCTGGTTAAAAATAGCGACACCCCAAAACAATGGAGCAGCAAATAAACCAAGAAATATAATAAGACCGAGACTCATGACATTTACCTTTTATTTTTAGTATTAAAGCAATATTAGCAGAATCGAGTTTTGACGTTTTATTTTTAGATAAATGGCAGGGTAATGCGATAAATAAAAAAAGTGCCTATAAGTAGGGGGGTGTAATTGTTTATTAAGAAACTTACTTATACCAAGTAATACCACTAGTCTGAATATAGGTGGTGTTTCTTGACAGAATTACGGTATAAAAACTAAACTAATCGTAATAAAAATAAGAAAACACCTGCTACAACAATAAAATAACTAACAACAAGAATTATAAAAAGGGTCCTTCTCATGTCAAAGTCAGTTAAATTCGTAAAAATTGTATCGCCTATTGCATTAGCAATCGCTCTTACTGCTTGTGGTGGTGGAGGCTCTTCATTTGGGGATGGCGACACTAGTTCATCAGGAGATGATTCAGCAATAGTAATTGCAAGTTCAATTGAGCTTAGTGTGAGCTCTCGACAACTAGCATCTGATGGTTCATCACCAATAACTATTACCGCTATAGCAAAAGATTCAAATAATACAGCTATCGATGCTGCAGATATAACTTTTGCAGTAGATAAAGATGCAACGATTTTAAAAGATGCAACAGTTACAACAACTGTTGACCCTGAAGACCCAACTGCTGAGCCAGTAACAACAATTACTGCGGGTTCTGTGCAAACTGCTACATTAAAGCCTGGTTCTGCAACAAATCAAACATTAACTGTTACCGCTTCTTCAGGTAGCACTTCTAAATCAATTACTGTTGAAGTGGTGGGTACAGAAGTGACCATTGATGGGCCTCAAGCAATTACGTTGAATAAAGATAATCCCTTCGTACTTAAATTGAAAGATAGTTCAAATAAAGCAATCGCTTACGAAATAGTAGTACTTTCATCTTCAGCAGGGAATACGATTAAAACTGATAGTAATTTTGAAACTGATTCTGCGGGTGAAATCGCTTTCACCGTTACTGGAGATGCAAGTGGAGTAGATACAATTACGGCAAATGTACTAGGAGCCAGCTTTGAAAAAAATATTGAGGTTTCTAGTGATGAGTTCGCATTATCATCGACTTCAGATGAAGAAATAAATATAAATACGAATGCTTCAATTGGTTTCATATGGACTAAAAATGGTATTGCTCAATCAGGAAAAACAATTACTTTGAGTGCGACGCGAGGTGATATTACAAGTCAAACTGCGGTTACTGATGCAGACGGTAAAGCTAACTTTTCAATATCGTCTCCTACAGCTGGCCAAACTGTTATTACTGCAACTACAGCTGATGGTTTATCAACAACGTTAGACAGAGAATTCGTTGCAACTACACCTGCTTATTTAAATACACAAGCAGATCCAACATTAATTTCACCTAATGGTACCAGTACAATAATTGCTAAGGTACGTGATAATAATGACAACCCCGTAAAAAATAAAATTATTGATTTTAGATTAAATGATACGGTTGATGGAGTTTTGAGCGGCTCAACAGCGATCACAGATTCTTTAGGGCGCGCTTCCGTTTCCTACAAGGCAGGTAATTCATCTAGTGCTAAAGATGGAGTAATAATTAAAACGTTCATACAAGGTTACCCTGCAGTTGCAGAAGATGAAATTAAACTTACCGTAGGTGGAAATGCTCTCCGTATAGTGTTGGGTGACGATCATTTGTTAGAAGCAGATGATGTCTTCTATAACAAAAAGTTTGGAGTTATCGTAACAGATAGTGCTGGAAATCCCATTAAAGGGCAGGATGTTTCATTCAAAATAATCCCTAAGTATTATTACAAAGGAAGTTTGTGGGATACTGGCGATGGCTGGAGTGGGCAATCAGTTTATGACGAAACTGGTTCAGTAATATACAAAGGTGTTACATCAGTTTGTTTATCAGAAGATTTTGATAATGACGGTAATTTAGATAGTGGCGAAGATATTAATTTAAACGGCACTCTTGAGCCTACTCATGATGCCACTGTAACTGGTTCCGGAGTTACCGATGAAAACGGTAAAATTGTGGTAGAAACTGTTTATCCTAAGAATACTGCCTGGTGGTCAGAGCAAAGAATTGAAGCTACTGTGACTGTAGATGGTACAGAGTTTATAGAATATACAGACTTCAGGCTTCCAGTACTGGCTGCTGATGTTAATAGTAGTGACACAACACCGCCTAACCTAAATAGTCCTTATGGCACATGGGGAGGTTGTACTGATGATCCCGATGGTACACCACCTCCGCTTCCATCGGCTGATCTTTCATTATTGGTTGTAAATCCTCTGACAGGAGCAGAAGTTAGGGAATTAGAAAATAATGTTTGGTACTCCATAAGTGGTGATGGAAATATTCTTAGCGCTAGTACTTATACACTGACCTCAAGTGTTGCAACTATTGAGCTTGGTCCTAATAATTCATTTAGATTGCAAGATAATAATACAGAAGTTAATAATTCAGGTTTTTATATTAATTTAGATTTAGATGGGACAGGAAAGATTTTCTTCTATAGAGATAATACTGCGATCATTGAAACAGATAGTACACCTCCTGAGATATTTATATCTGGTAATAATCCAGTAGCTGTAACTCAAGGAGATGTATATGTTGATGCAGGAGCAACAGCTATAGATCTAGTAGATGGACCTCTGACGGCTACTGCAGTGCTAGGCTTGCCAGTAGATACAAGTGTTCTAGGTACCCATAGTATTGTATACAGAGCAACTGATCGTTCTGGTAATATACAACAATTGATAAGAGAGGTAGAAGTTGTTGCCCAAGATGTACCAACAATTAGATTGAATGATGCTGTTTCACAGAATAATCAATTTCCAGATCTAGTTCTTAATATTGGTGATTTATATGTTCCTAATGAGTCGGCTCAAGATCCTACTGATGGAGATATTACTGTAGTTGTATCTGGTGATACGGTGCCAGTAGACGGGAATAATAAGGTAACTAATGCAGGTACTTACTATGTAACTTATACAGCTGTTGATACTGATGGAAATGAAGCAATAGCAACTCGTACTGTCATAGTTAATCCTTAAATTCAACTTAAGGTGTTAAATAAAAAAGCCACTATTTGATAGTGGCTTTTTTATTTTCTGATATTGACAAGAGAGATGAGTATGAAAATATATCTATTTCAATACTTTTTGTTAGATTTTTTAAGTTGTTGATTACATTTGTATTAAGTTTATGGTTATTTGTTAAAACACTTGCTTCAAGCATTAAAGCCTCTGCTGAAATAATAGCACTATCCGGAAGATGGGCTTGATTTGTTGCTTCGGGCAATAAACTATCTGGATCTTCAATCCATAAGTTATTTATATAAAATTTGTCCCAGGCTGTTTTAGCTATTTCGAGTCCTATTTTCTTAGCCTGACTATCATTATTTGCGTTACTCCATCTCATTAAACCCCAGGAGACAGCGGCATAATCATATAATGTTCCTTGCTGGTCAGTTGCTGAAGAACGACGAAGTTTATTACCATCCCATAAATTTATTAAAAACTGAGATAGTTTTTTACCACTTACTTTCACTGAATTATCGTATTCAGACCCTCTTGCAAAGGCAGCAAGTGCTAATCCATTCATACCTGACAATAATTTGATGTCTCGAGGAATTTCTCTCGTTTTGTTTCGATGCAATTTGAGTTTTAATTTTAGTTTCTTAAGTCTTTTTGACGTTTCATTTGCCGTCAATTTGAGTTTTTTCGAGAGTTCACTCAGACTTAGTTTTTGTCTAGGTAAATTACCTGCTGGCAATTCCCCCACTCTGTCTAAATTCCAATAGTTGTTAGCTATGTTTAATTCTGCAGAAGTCAGTATTTCCTTAAGCTCTTTTTGTTGCCACAAATAATAACCACCCTCTTCATTTTTGGAATCAACGGCTGATAGGCTGGCAATATAGGCATTGCTTTCGCCTTGCATTTCATCTTGTAAAAAATGCAATGTTTCTAAAGCGATTTCTCTGTAAATAGGATTATTGGAATAATCCGCAGCATCAAAGTATAAAAGTGGCATTAGTGCATTGGTGTACAACATTTTTTCGAAGTGAGGAGTTTCCCAGTCTGGATCAATCGTGTAACGGTAAAAACCACCTGCTATTTCATCGTGAAGCCCTTGTTGGGACATTTTTTGAAGTGTTAAATGTATAAACTCATCGGCTTCTTTGTTCTTTTGTTTTTTATTCAGCTTCAATAACGCCCAAAGTTGCGGTATTTGTGGAAACTTTCTGTCTTGTCCAAATCCCCCTTGAAGCGTATCTGCATACTCCATCGCAACATCAACATATTGATCGGCGAGTTGTGAAATATCGCCTTCAACGATTCTTTCTTGTTTTTCTAACATCGCGACCAAAGTCTGGCTCATCTCTTTAGCTTTTTTTGAAAGAGCAATCTGTTCTGTTTTCCACTTTTTATCGAGTTGATTAAGGACATTGGAGAAATGATTTCTAGGGAGATAAGTTGCCCCAACTAAAGGATAGCCATCGGGTGTGATGAATACGTTTAGCGGCCAACCTGCTGTGCCATTAGTGATTTGCACAAATTCGATTAAGCGCTTATCTAATACAGGGTTTAATTCGCGGTCGACTTTTACCGAGATATACTCTTTATTCAGTTTTTTAGCGATATCTTTATCAGAATAGCTTTCGCGTTGCATCACATGACACCAATGACAAGCAAAGTAGCCCACAGATACCAGCAGTAATTTATTCTCTTTTTTTGCCTTATCTAAAGCGGGCTTTCCCCATTCCATCCAGTTGACGGGATCGTTTCCATGGAGTGCCAGATAAGGGGAGGAGTGGTTTTTTAATTGATTTGCACTCGTGGTAAATGTAGAAATGATGAAAAGTAGTGTTAGCAACTGCTTCATGTTTTCGTCCTTGAAATCATAAAATGTAAACTCAATCATATCACTACGTATGGCATACGTTTCTGGTTGCATTATCTGATATATATAGCCACCAAGGCTCTTACAAACGTATAATATGTCGAAACTTTACAAAAAATATTGGATATAATCGTACGCATGTCAGGAAATACTTACGGAAAACTATTTACAGTGACCTCATTTGGTGAGAGTCATGGTCCAGCGATTGGTTGCATTGTTGATGGCTGTCCTCCAGGAATGGAGCTTTCAGAAGCAGACTTGCAAGACGATTTAGATCGTCGTAAACCAGGTACAAGTCGTCACACTACACAACGTCGTGAATCTGATGAGGTGCAAATTTTATCTGGTGTCTTTGAAGGTAAAACCACGGGTGTGCCGATAGCATTGTTAATCAACAATACAGATCAACGATCTAAAGACTATTCCAATATTATGGATCAGTTCCGCCCTGGTCATGCGGATTACACCTACTATAAAAAGTATGGTTTACGTGATTATCGCGGTGGTGGTCGTTCTTCTGCGCGCGAAACAGCAATGCGTGTTGCAGCAGGCGGAATCGCTAAAAAATATTTGAGAGAACGATACGGTATCGAAATTAAAGGCTACCTTTCGCAATTAGGTCCTATCAAAATTGAATCCGTAGACTGGAATGAAATAGCGAATAATCCATTCTTTTCACCTGATGCTAGCAAAGTGCCTGAAATGGAAGCGTATATGGATGCGCTTCGTAAAGAAGGTGAGTCTATTGGCGCAAAAATAACGACAGTCGCTACTGGCGTTCCTCCGGGATTAGGTGAGCCCATTTTTGATCGTTTAGATGCTGATATTGCTCATTCTATGATGAGTATCAATGCCTCTAAAGGTGTAGAAATAGGTGCTGGTTTTGATTCGATCACTCAAAAGGGCACAGAACATCGCGATGAAATCATGATCGATGGTTTTGATGGAAATAGTGCTGGTGGTACTTTAGGTGGTATATCTTCTGGTCAGGATATTGTGGTGCATACTGCATTTAAACCTACGTCTAGTATTCGTATCCCTGGTAAAAGTGTCAATATCAAGGGCGAGCCAATCGAAGTCGTAACTAAGGGGCGTCATGATCCTTGCGTAGGTATTCGTGCTACACCTATTTGTGAAGCGCAACTGGCAATGACATTGATGGATCACATGTTAAGGCATCGTGCGCAAAATATGGATGTTAAAACAGATTTCGCTGATATCCCTGCTTCTAATAAGTAGAGTCTTTATAGCATTCTAAAGCGCTAATTAATTCAAAGGTCACCCCCCTACTTTAAGGGCGTTTTTAGAAAAATGCCCTTAAAGTAGGGGGGTGACTGTTTCTAAAACTTCTACCTCTTCTCACTAAATACAGCTGCGTAATTCTTATAATTAATGAATTGATGCATTTGTATTCAGCAAGATAGTGTTTTTCACACTAATATATAGTTTATCCATCTATTAGTTTTTGTTATTTCACTGTGTGTCATTGCTGAAAATAGGAGGCAAAATGAGTTTGAGTGCATTATTCCCCATGTTATTGGGTGTGTTTGGTCTAGGTGGTGCTTTTTATCTATATAAAGAGGTTTTAAAGTACCCCGGTGGCGAAGATAAGATAGCAAGAATAGCCGAGCAGATTCATCTGGGCGCCATGGTCTTCATGAGAAGAGAATACAAAATTCTCGGTATCTTCTGTGTTGTGGTCTTATTCTTAATTTTAATTTCTGACCTTGGTTGGAAGACAGCACTGTCATTCTTAATTGGTGCGTTTACATCCGCTTTAGCGGGTTATATAGGGATGTACACTGCTACCCAGGCTAATGTCAGGACAGCGGTCGCAGCATCAAAAGAAGGTGTCAGCAGTGCCCTTACGGTTGCATTCTTTGGTGGTTCTATCATGGGACTCACTGTTGCTTCTATGGGTTTACTGGGACTTGGTTTCCTTTATTTACTCTTTGGCGGAAATCCGGAAACTGCGCATGTCATTCATGGCTTTGGAATGGGAGCTTCCAGTGTTGCTTTATTCTCACGTGTCGGTGGCGGAATATTTACAAAAAGTGCTGATGTCGGTGCAGACTTAGTAGGCAAGATAGAAGCAGGGATACCTGAGGATGACCCAAGAAACCCAGGTGTGATAGCGGATAACGTTGGCGATAACGTCGGTGATGTTGCCGGTATGGGATCAGATATATTCGAATCTTATTGTGGCTCGATTATCGCAACCATTGCCTTAGCTTCTACCATGGCTGCGACAACCTTAACTCAATTGAATGCATCGCAAGATCAACTAATGTTCTTACCGTTAGTACTCGCTTCATTTGGTCTGATTTGTTCCATGATCGGTATATTTATCGTCAAGCAATCTGCCAATAAATCCCCTGAAGTGGCATTACGAACCGGGACAATTGGCGCTTCCGTTCTTTTCATTGCTATTGCTTTAATCTTGATAGCAGCAATGGGAATTAGTCTAAAAGTATGGGGAGCGGTTCTTGTAGGAGCAGCTGGTGGAATCATTATTGGTCTAGTCACCGAATATTATACCTCTGGTCCTCCAGTACAAAAAGTGGCGAAAGCTGGTGAAACCGGACCTGCGACTGTCATGATTGCGGGTTTAGCCGTGGGTATGCAATCGGTGGTAATTCCAGTTTTAACGATTTGCGGAATCATTCTTATATCCAGTAATTTATCCGGACTCTATGGTGTGGCGATTTCTGCTGTAGGGATGCTCGCGACAGTTGGAATAACAATGGCAATCGATGCGTATGGGCCTGTGGCGGACAATGCAGGTGGCATCGCTGAAATGGGCGGGATGGGAAAGGAAACTCGCGAGATTACAGATTCGCTGGATGAATTGGGTAACACCACAGCAGCAATTGGTAAAGGTTTTGCCATAGGCGCAGCAGCATTGGCAGCTTTGGCAATTATTTCCGCCTATATTGAAACTATCTCACATCATCAAGAAGATTTTTCTTTGCAAATCAATGACCCCTTAGTGCTGGCAGGCATGTTCCTTGGTGGAATATTTCCCTTTGTTATTAGTGCGATAACCATGAATGCGGTGGGTGAAGCCGCTTTTGATATGATCAAAGAGATTCGACGTCAATTCCGTGATATTCCTGGATTGCTCGAAGGTACCGCAGAGCCAGATACTGAACGTTGTGTAGACATTGCAACCACAGCTGCTCTAAAGCGCATGGTTCTTCCAGGCATACTGGCTGTATTTTCCCCCGTTGTCGTAGGATTTATACTGGGTCCACAAGCGCTTGGTGGCATGTTAGGTGGGGCATTAATCTGCTGTGTTTTACTCGCTCTCACAATGGCAAATGCTGGTGGCGTTTGGGATAATGCGAAAAAATACGTTGAGAAAGGCAATTTGGGTGGTAAAGGATCAGATACACATATGGCGGTTGTCGTCGGTGATACTGTTGGCGACCCGTTTAAAGATACATCAGGTCCGGCGATGAATATCTTAATCAATGTTATGGCTATCGTGTCATTGGTAATAGCACCTTTACTGGTTTAGTCATTTATTTAACTTTTAAATGATCGGACTCTATTAATCTCGTTTAGTACCCAATGGGTAATATTACCCATTGGCGTAATTTTTAATACAATATTGAAACTCTGAATCCCCGATTTATAGCGATTCCCCGCTAAATTTCAGAGAATTATTGTCTAACGCTAAGGAGACTAAATATGCCCGAACTATTCAGTGCAGATTGGATGAATGAACTCAAAGATGAATGGAATAACGACCCCGATGTAAGCGCAAAGCTTGGTGAAATTGGTTTTGATTCTGTAATAACCTGTGGCTATAAAGATGAAGAAAATCCCCGTGGAGTATTTGTTGTAGAGAAAGGCATTTGTGTCAGTGCTGGTGACTACGATGGAGAAACGCCTGACTGGGACATGCGTGCAAATCAGAAAGACTGGTTAAAATGGGTCAACAAAGGTATTGGCATGGCTGGTTTAGGTATGGCTTATGCGAGTGGTAAGCTTAAGTTTAAATCAGGTGATTATGGCGCAATGATGAAGAACCCTAAAATGGCTGGTCCATTTGTAAAAAGCTTTGGTTTAATGAAGAACATTGATACAAGTGTGTAACAATCTGTATCTTATTAAAATAAATAATAATTTGTAATTCCTGTTCACTATTACGGAAATAATAGTTAATTGGGTGGTAAAAAGTACTAGGAGAGTAATATGGGATTTATTAAAAATATATTAGCAATCATAGGTTTGGTTGCTTTAATTGGTGGTGGTTATGCATATAGCAAATTTGGTGGTGAACTGGATGAGCTAAACAAGCTTTCCCCAGAAGCTAAGACCCTTTATATGAATATGTGGTCAAAGCTTAAAGAAACCGGTAACTCAGCCGAATCAACAGTATGGAAAAGACAACTTGATGACGGTGTAAGCCCTGAAGATGCTGCTGAAGCAATGAGTTCTGTTGCAACGGAAGTAAATATCAAAGCGGTTGGAATTCTTCCATTATCAAAAGAGGTTGAAGCCAAAACAGGTGAGAAACAACGCCTATTAACCATCTACCAATATTGTAACCCGCTGACTGCAGTAAAAATGATCGAATATTCAGATGCCTTTTCAGCTTACTTGCCTTGTCGTATAGCCATGGTTGAGGATAAAGAAGGTAAATTCTGGTTGTATTCACTGGATATGGATTTAATGATCCATGGTGGAAAAACATTACCAGAGGACCTCTTCAAAGAAGCAAATGCAGTTAAAAATGTAATGCTCAAACTTATGGAAGCAGGTGCTACTGGCGAGTTTTAATACTAGTTTTCATATTTAAAGTAATTTAATTTTTTAAGTTACTGATAAATTGACTAATAGAGGTGTCTATTGACTGCCTCTATTAGTTAAATATCTACTCAATAAAGCAAATAAAAATAATATTTGGGACAGATACCAGCAATAAAATCCCAATCCTAATTCCTTGATGTACATCTTTTCAGCATGTATACCTGAAAACAAACCAGTTGGAATTTCTTGAAAGCTAAAGGTTTCTGATGCAATTACCAAGGCAAGTAAACTCAATAAAACAGATACTCTTGGTCGTGATTCAAAAATAAGTAGCGCTAATATATTTATGGGATTTGCATACCAAGCAAATTGAAAGACTACTATACCCATCCAACCCAAAATAAAGACCCATATACCGATAACATCTCCATCAGGTGTAAAAAACGTCGGTAAAAACAAAGAAATGACAAAACTTAGCGCACTAAGAAATAACAAAACTTTTGAGAGTATTTCAGAAATACTGATAGTTATCTGTGAGTTATAAGAATTAAGGGTGTTTTTATGCGCCATCTTACAAGATTAACTTCAAGCTGATCAAAAAGCATAAAAGTTACTCTAAAGGGTGGTTTTAAGGCGATAGGTCGCTATAAATTATTAACCTTTTGTCTGCTTACTTTTGTTAAATATGGGTCAATAATTTACAATGTAGCTATATAAAAATAAGAAAAAACAACAATTAGTTATATGCATCAGTTTTTAACTCGGTCAATAAGTCGATTGGTAATGGGGAGTTTTGTATTCGTCCTGTTGTTACCTTTGGGATTTATTCTTTCTAGCCTCAGTCAGCACTCGTGGGATAGTGCTCAGAATGAGTTGAAGGAAAAGCATTTGCTAATCGCAAAGAATATGACTTTGCCAGTGGGTCAGTACTTTTCATCCTATCAGAAGAATTTAAATACATTTGTTGAAACCACTAACCTATCAACTAAAAGTACAGATGGTATAAAAAGCCTAACCGATAAGTTTGTAAACTCACTAGAAAATTTCGTTGCCATATCATTTCTTTCTATAGAAGATGGTTCATCAGTTGTTTCTGTCAAGGATGAATATAAGATTCGATCAACTGAGAGTCTCAATTCTTTTCCTTATCACCAGACAGAGAATAAATATCGGAAATACGACACGGTAAATTCAATATCCTCTGTTATCAGAAGTTCAGTATCACAGAAGCCAGTGGTGCTAATAAAGCATCACATAATCGGCAAAGATCTGAATAAAAAAGGAACAATATTTGTTGAACTTGATTTGGCACCTGTTCGCGAAATGTGCAATAAAATCAAATTTGGTCAAAAGGGTCATTGCGTTATTGTTGATCAACTAGGCCAGGTAGTTGCACACCCAAATAAAGATCTCGAACAACAAATCCGTGATATATCTTCTATCGGTATCTTGGATAAGATGAAAGATACTATGAGTGGTCTTTGGAATTTCAATTCACCTTATCTAGAAGAAGATGTTGTATCAGGTTACAGCACTATTGAGAAACTAGGTTGGGGTGTATTGGTTGTTCAGCCTGAATCAGAGCTGGTATCACCCTTTAAACAAGTGATTAATACCGTATTAACCTGGCTAGCCGTAGGCATCATTATTTCACTACTGGTAGCCTATATACTCGCTCAACAAATTACCAAACCTATAAACACACTGGTGCTTAAATCTAAAGAGATAGGTACAAGATCGGATAATTTTAATCTTGGAAAAATTCCTGAAAATAGTCCTATTGAGGTGTCAGAGCTTTGGAGGGCATTGTCTGCTCTGGTAAGTAGACTGCATAAATCTAATAGAGAAGTACGTAAACTTAACTATTCACTGAGTAAGGACATTGAGAAAGCTACGGCTAAGCTTCGTGCAACGAATAGATATCTTTATAAGATGAGTAGTAATGATCATTTAACCAATATAGCAAATCGACGTTTCTTCGAAGACTCTGTTAATAAAATAATTGCGAAGAAAGGCAGAGAAAATGTTGGAATTATTGTTATTGATGTGGATAAATTTAAGTTTATCAACGATGAGTATGGTCATGAAGCAGGTGACTTAGCACTGAAACACATTGCTACGATAATGAAAGAAAGCACCCGCAGTAAAGATATACCAGCAAGATTGGGTGGTGACGAGTTTGTGGTTTATATCAATAATTGCACTGACGATGTGATGGTTAAAATTGCTGAAAACCTACGTAAAAATGTTCAAGACCAACCCATTCTATGGGAAGGAATCAGTATTCCATTGTCACTTTCTGTTGGAACAGTAAACTGCCCTGCGATTGTCGCCAAATCACTTGATCAATTACTCAAATTTGCCGATGAAGCGATGTATGAATCAAAAGAAGCGGGAAGAAATCATGTGTCTAACTATGTATTTCCGGGAAGTACTGCAGAGATAAAAGTAGTGGATAAAAAACCAACACCAATAAATAAAACGCTAGATAAAGAAGTAGAACAACAAAAGAAAGAACTTGAAGCTCTTTTAGATGATTTGCCTCATAAGCCAGAAGATCTTACAGATGAAATCTTATCTGAAGGGGCAGAAATGAAGAAGGAAAAACCTAAAAATATCTGGATCACAGCAAAATAATACAAAGTTACAGATATCTATATCTACACCCCCCCACTTTAAGCCTATTTTTAAGAACTTATCCAAAGGCTGTTTATTTCACAGCTTTTTTGTTTCTGGTTCAAAGAAACAAAAAGTTAAAATTAAAGACACTTAAGTATTCAACTACTAATATATAACAATGATATTCTTTATATTTTTCTCTTAAGGTTTTTTACATGACAGTCCGCACAGGATTCATAATAAGCTCTATTGGCATCACACTTTTCATTCTTTTATTTTCATTTATATGGAAACCGATCCTGTGGCTTTTTATCATAGTTGTTCCCATTATATTTGTGGGTATAAGGGATATGATGCAGAAGACCTCTACGTTATTGAGAATATATCCTTTCATTGGTCATCTCCGTTATTTCATGGAATACATACGACCAGAGATTCAGCAGTATTTTATTGAAGACGAAACAAACGGTATGCCAATAAGCCGAGAGTTCCGTGCCTTGGTTTATCAACGTGCCAAAGGTGTCAGAGATACTCGAGCATTCGGCACAGTATTTGATGTCTATAAACAGGGTTATGAATGGATCAACCATTCCCTTGAACCCCATGTGATAGAAAATAAAGATCCGCGCGTGATATTCGGTGCAAAAAATTGCAGTAAACCGTATGCGGCATCACCTTTGAATATTTCTGCGATGAGTTACGGGGCCTTGAGCAAAAATGCAATCATGGCGCTAAACAAAGGTGCAAAAATGGATAATTTTGCACATAACACAGGCGAAGGTGGCGTCAGCCCATATCATCTTAAACATGGCGGTGATTTAATATGGCAAATTGGTACAGGTTATTTTGGTTGCAGAAATAATGTAACCGAAGGTTTTGATGAAGAAAAATTCATCAAAACAGCGACTAAAGAAGAAGTAAAAATGATTGAGATCAAATTATCTCAAGGGGCAAAACCCGGTCACGGAGGCATCTTGCCTGCGGCAAAACTAACCCAGGAAATTGTCGATATTCGTGGTGTGGAAATGGGCAAAGATGTTGTTTCGCCACCTGCACACACCGCCTTTTCTTCGCCTAAGGGTCTATTAGAATTTATCGCTTTGTTACGTGAAAAAAGTGGCGGAAAACCCGTTGGCTTCAAGCTTTGTATCGGTCATAAAGCTGAATTTTTAGCGATTTGTAAAGCCATGAATGAGACTGGGCTAACGCCTGACTTTGTTACTGTAGATGGCTCGGAAGGTGGTACCGGCGCAGCACCAATAGAAATGGCAAACTCTGTAGGAATGCCACTCAGGGATGCCCTTAGTTTTGTTCATAATGCTCTGATAGGTGCGGGTGTGAGAGACGACATTAAAATTATCGCTGCAGGTAAGGTGATTTCTGCATTCCACATGATGCGTGTTTTAGCATTAGGAGCTGATACGATAAATTCAGCGCGTGGGATGATGTTCGCGCTAGGTTGTATTCAATCCCGACATTGTAATACCGATAAATGTCCAACCGGAATTGCTACTCAAGAACCTTTACGATATGAAGCACTGGATGTCACTGATAAAGGCCAGCGAGTCGCTAATTACCATCATTCGATGGTCAAACACTTGGTAGAGTTATTGGAAGTCGCTGGTATAAATCATACAGAAGAAGTTATGCCTTGGCATATTAATCGCCGCGCTAGCGCTACTGAAATAAAAAGCTATTATGATATTTACGAATCACTCGATGAAGGGTGTTTATTATCAAAGAAGACAATCCCTGAAACATGGCAAAGAAGTTGGGATATGGCTAATTATGATACTTGGGAATTGAATCCGGTTGTTAAGAAAAAGAAGCCTGTTATTGCTGGTTAATTCTTTTCCATTAATTGTCTATTAGTAGTGAAAGTAACATTAGCAATAGCAATAGCAATAGCAATAGCAATAGCAAGGAACTGTGGTAGGTCACCCCCCTACTTTAGGGCGTTTTTTATAGAATGATAGAAGCTATTTCGCTTTTGTATTCATGACATCATCGGCCACTTCAACAATAATCCCGGCGATTAATTCACAATCGTCGAGTTCAAACGTCAGCGGAATCCGCATATCCATAAGTGTTTCTAGAATAGCTTCTGTTTTCGGTAATTGAGGCATGTTCTGAAGGTATTTCCAGCTGTCGTAGCGGCTGGTGTAACCGGTGGGTTCTGCTCCACCAAACCATTTCAGCATGACTCCACGTTCTGCACATTGGTTTTGAAATGACTGGATCTGTTCGCGATTGAAAGAGGGCAGTGAAAACTGGATAGAACTAGCAACAAACTGTTCTTTTTTAGGACGACTTGGAATATTGATAGCATTACTTTTTTGCAAGACACTCTCGAGAACTCTATATCTCGCATTCCATCGATCACACTGTTGTTTTAAGTCTTGTAATTGCGGGCGCAATATTGCTGCACGTAAGTTATCCATGCGGCCACTGTAGTTTGGTGTTTCAAAGCGGATATTTTCAAAAGCTTCTTTTGGAGGCGCTGCTAAATGACGTTCAAACAGCATATAAGAACCTGAGTAGATAATTGCTTTTGCCATTATTTCCGGGTGTCGAGTCGTTAAAAAACCGCCTTCGCCCGAATTTATATGTTTATAGGTTTGTGTGCTGAAACAGGCAATATCACCAAAAGTGCCACTGTTTTTTCCATTCCAACTTGCACCCATGGTATGCGCACAATCTTCGATCAGGAAAATATCGTAGCGTTGACAGATCTCCATTACACGGTCCATATCAGCGATATGCCCACGCATGTGCGACAGCATGAAAAATTTAGCGCCAGAGGCTTTTGCTTGAGCTTCAAGGTGATCGAGATCATTACAATAATCTTCAGCCACATCAACCAATACAGGTACTGCGCCACTATTGTGTATGGCGCCAGGTACAGGAGCCAGAGTAAATGCATTACACAAGACTTGATCTCCTGTTTTAACCCCAGCAGCACGCATTGCGATGTGCAGAGCGTAGCCACCTGAAGAACAGGCGAGGCAATAAGGTATACCTAAAGATTCAGCAAATTCTAATTCTAATAATTCAGTCTCAGTCTTTTCATCACCAAGCGCATTATAACGATGCAACCTTCCGCCACGCATAACTTCAGTTGCCGCTTGAATACCCGCTTCAGGAATGGATTCTTGCTGGGTAAATGACTTAGTAAAATGTTTCATGTTGTACCTATTTTAATGCTTACAAACATGACTATAGACTAAAAGTCACCCCCCCACTTTAAGTGACTTTTCATTTTGCTGTTTAAAATGACCTAAGGAACTTATGCTTTGCGGAATGATATTTACGTTTTTGTTTTTAAAGAACGTAAATAGAATTTATGCAGAGCTAGGCGTTTTTTTACGTAGTTTTAATACGGTATATTTTAATTACAAAATGACTTAACGCGAGCTAACCAAAAGCACAAAATTCAGATGTATTACCTGTATTAAAGCGCCTGCTATGCAAAGACCACAACGGTCTTTAACTAAGCTTTTTTGAAGTACCTTGTCTACTACGAAGTAGCGTATAAAGACCACTGCTGACTACTACCGCACTGCCTAGCAAAGTCATAAAATTGGGTTGTTCAGAGAACACAAGCATTCCTAGAATCAAGGCGAATACTAAACGGATATAACGGAAAGGTGTCACTACCGATACTTCACCGATTCGCATGGCGATCGTTAAAGAATAGTAAGCAATGACGCCGAAGATTATCGCGCCTAAAATTTGTAAAGCTGGGAATAGGTCGGGTATCACCGCTCCACCACTAATCAATAACATAACAGTGCCGATAGGGAGTAAAACAAAAAAGCCGTAAATGCCTAACTGAGTGTTTGATAGCACTTTAGGTGCTGCCCGTGTTGCCAGGTCTCGTCCTGCAAAACCGAGTGTTCCCAATACCGCAAAAATTGATGCTGCTTCAAACCCTTCAAGTCCAGGTTGAAGAATCATTAGAACGCCAATGAAACCAACAATGATTGCCGTCCAACGATGCCAACCTACTTTTTCCCCGAAGAAGATTGCAGCACCTGTTACAACCACTAAGGGAGTAGCTTGAAGAATCGCTGAGGCGCTCGATAAAGGAGTAAAAACAATGGCTAGTGTATAGAAAACTCTGCCAGCAACTTCAAACATGGCCCTGAGAAAAATAGGTTTAGATTTAATCGCAGGATGTATGATGACTTCGTTGCGGCGCAGCGTTAAAACGATAAATGCAAGAGTGCCACCAATACCGAAAAAGATAAGAATCTCACCTACCGGAACTGATTTGGAAGCAAGCTTTATAAACATGTCTTCAAAGGTGAAACACGCCATTGCGAGCACCATAAAGAGGCTTCCCCTTAAATTATCCACAACAGTCCTTGGTAAATAAAAAGTGAGTATAGGTGCTTATTTAAATCTAAATGTATTTATTTAAAGATCTACAATTGTTGGTGCAGAAATGACCAGTATTAAGCAAAAACAGCTAAGATGACGAAGGCCATGGTCGTTGGCCTTCTGCATCTATCCATGCAGCAACCCAATCAGGTACATCAGCAAATGTATCTTCCGTGCCCAATGCCGCCAGAACCTCAGGGGCAGGAACCAGCCCATCTTTAGAGGTCACACAGACTTTCATCAATGCAGAAGAGCAGATCTGATCTTGGCGATGGGTTTCCTGCAAAAAGTAAATCCATCGGCCATCATGACAAATCATTTTGGAGGTCATGGTGAATTTGTGCATAAAAGGAATTCGTCGACGGTAACGAATACTCGCACCACCCACCGCTACTCCCCAGCCTTGTTTTTTCATCAGGCCAATGAAACCAACGCGCTGTGAATAATCCCAACGGCCCAATTCCATATAATTGAAATAGCGTGCGTTATTTAATTCGCCAAACATATCAACATCCAGAAATCCTGCACGAAGGTGCAACACACTCTCATCTTCAAGTGCTAGTTTCGGACGGTATTTAGCTTTAACAACGGTAATAATGAGTTTAATAAAAGGATACATATTGGATATTAGATTTGTTATTTAGTGCTTGAATATAGCAGTCATTGATTAAAATGCATGATATATATCGAGTTAAATACCTAATGTTAATACACAAAATGACACCCCCCTACTTTGAATGATATTACGTTTTTGTTTTTTTAAAACGTAAATAGAATTTATGCAGAGCTAAGGCTTTTTTTAGCAGAGCCTGATTTAGTAGGGGGCAGGTGTTCTCATCCTTCTCGTTAACAAAACGCCAATTAAATGTCTTTCATCAAACGCAATGCATCGTAAATTGCTGCGTGCGTATTACGTGCAGATACCGCATCACCAATTCTAAATAACTGAAACGATCCTTCAGGGTTCTCTTTGAAATCCTGCTGTTTACCTTCGATCAACGCATCATAATTAACAGCACCAAGATTGGAAGAAAGAGGCTTGAGATCAAAATACAAATCTTCCATTGGCAGTGTTCCATGATTTATGATCACCTGGTCGTAGAATTTATCTTCTCTAAGGTCGCTATAATCGGTGCCAATAATGGCTTTTAGTTGATCCCCTTCCTGCATAACATCCATCAGTCTTCGGGTAACGGTGAAGGTCACGTCTTTATCTTGAAGGCTACGCATATAAGGCACCAGATTCATTGCCATAACTTCGGGTGCAAAACTTCTGTCAGGCGTCATGATTTCAACTTTTGCGCCAGTGTTAGCGATAACTTCGGCAGCTTGCAAACCAGGGTGATCACCCGCGTCGTCAAAGATAAGCACATTCTTCCCTGGAGCTTCATGGCCAGAAATAATATCCCAGCTGGATGAAACCAAATGGTTTCCTGTTTCTAATACTTCAGTATCTGGCCAACCGCCTGTAGCGATGATGACTACATCGGGGTTTTCTGCATTTACCTCGTCGGCTTCCGCATAGGTATTGAATTTAAACTCGACACCTAAGTCCTTACACTGTTGCATGCGCCAGTCGATAATACCGATCATATCCTGACGACGTTTAGATAACGCCGTGAGAAGCACTTGCCCACCCGCTTCAGCGGCAGCTTCGAGAACAGTCACTGTATGTCCGCGTTCGCCAGCAACGCGTGCCGCTTCTAAACCTGCTGGGCCAGCGCCAACAATAACCACTTTCTTTTGCGTAGTGGCTTTTGGAATATCATGTGGCATGGTTAGCTCACGACCCGTCGCCGCGTTATGCATACACAATGCATCACCTGCCTGATAGATGCGGTCCAGACAGTAATTAGCGCCAACACAAGGACGAATATCGTGTTCGCGTCCCTGCGTAATCTTACGCACAATATGCGGATCAGCGATATGAGCACGGGTCATGCCAACCATATCTAACAGACCTTCCGAGATAGCATGTCGGGCAGTTGCAATATCGGGAATTTTGGCCGCGTGAAAGGTTGGCATGCCTGTTTCTTTTCTGACTTGCCCCGCAAAATCTAAATGCGGAGAACTAGGCATTCCCTGAATCGGGATTAGATCGGTTAAGCCAGCATCGTGGTTGATACGTCCACGCACTACATTGAGAAAATCCACCATGCCACTGTCACGGAATAGTTTAGATATTTCGATGCCATCTTCGGGTGTTAAACCTTGTTTGTGAACTTCATCTGCGGTGTAACGCATGCCGACTAAAAAGTCTGGTCCCACGCGCTCACGGATTGCTTCCAGTACTTCCATGGTAAAGCGGACCCGATTATTTAAATCACCACCATATGGGGCGCCCAAAGAGTTGGTAATCGGGGACCAAAACTGATCCATCAGGTGTCCATAAGCTTGCAATTCGATGCCATCCATACCGCCCGCTTTCATGCGTTCGGCGGCATCTGCGTAATCTTTAATCAGGCGCGTAATATCCCAATCTTCAATTCTTTTGGGAAAGGCTCTATGTGATGGTTCGCGGCGGTGTGATGATGATATCGCTGGCAACCAGTCACCTTTGCCCCAACCGGTGCGACGTCCTAAATGGGTTAACTGAATCATTACTGCACAATCGTGTTCATGGCAGGCATCTGTTAGTTGTTGAATCCAAGGTACGACTTCATCTTTATACGCCAGAATATTGTTAAACACCGGTGGGCTGTCTTTGGATACCGCAGCCGACCCCGCTGTCATGGTTAATGCAACTCCTGCTTTGGCGCGCTCAGCATGATAGGCCGCATAACGTTCTTTGGGCATGCCATCTTCAGGATAAGCAGGCTCATGGCTGGTAATCATGATGCGATTTTTTAAGGTTAAATGTTTTAACTGATAAGGCTGTAAAAGTGGATCGTTAGTCAAAGGTTTATCCTCGGTGTAGTCGGTTGTTTACTTAATTGTCAAAAAAATGGCTTAGCTCTGCATAAATTCTATTTACGTTTTTTAAAAACAAAAACGTAATATCATTCAAAAGTAGGGGGGTGTGTTTTGGTTTCTTCATTAGTTAAAGTCATGTCAAAAATTTCTACTAGAATAGTGAGATGAATATACCAGCTACTAATATGATGGAGAACGTCTCTCGTTTTCATAAATGACATGAAAAAAATTAATATCAATCTGCTCAACAATAAGTCTTTACTGGCATTTCATATTGCAGCTAAAACCAGCAGCTTTACCCGTGCTGCAGAAACGCTTAATGTCGGCCAGCCTGCGATAAGCCATGCGGTTAGGCAATTAGAGTCCATTCTCGATACCACCTTGTTCAAGCGCCAGCATGACGGTGTAAAGCTGACCAGTGAAGGTGAAGTGCTGGCTCATTATTTGAGTAAAGGCTTTGGTTCTATACAGCAAGGGCTGGAAGCCTTGATGGTTGAAAACCAGTATGAGATTACATTGCATATTTCAACCTCATTAGCGAGTCACTGGTTGATGCCACGTATTGCTAAATTTAAACAGAGCCATCCGAATATCCAGTTACGCTGTATTACGCAAGATACCGATAATGAAGTTCAGAACGGTGGTTTTGATTTATGTTTTCCACTTGGGCAAGTTAGCTGGGACGGTTTCGAACGCTACAAGTTTGTCGATGAAGTGATAACGCCTGTTTGTAGCCCTGCTTATTTAAAAGCTTCGCCACCGTTAAGCAAAATCGAACACTTGGCAGACCATGCCTTAATCCACCTTGAGGAGCGTTATACACATCGCTTTGATTGGCAGGATTTATTTGAAGATGCAAACCTGAACTACAGTAATTCCAAAGCAGAAGAGAGCTTCAATGATTACTCGGTTGTGGTGCAAGCGGTTTTAGAAGGGCAAGGTGTAGCACTGGGATGGAAGCATTTAATAGACCCGCTCATTCAGCAGGGAAAATTGATTGCGCCATTGGATCTTGAAATCAAAACGTATCACCCTTTCTATATAATCATCCCGAAGAATAAAGCAAAAAATCAGGCAGTTGTGCTGTTGAGAGATTGGTTGTTGGCGGAGATAGCGAGTTAAGAAGTATGAATAATAGTCCTTCAGTAAAAAAGCTGCTTAAAGTAGGGGGGTGACTTTTAAATAATTTAGGCTTTTATATCCACTGTTTTGGCATTACAAAGCTTAATTAAATCGCTAGGCGTCAACTCTATTTCCAACCCTCGTTTGCCTGCGCTGACATAAATCGTTTCATAGCTTGTTGCAGATTCATCTAAAACAAAAGGTAAACGTTTTTTCTGCCCGAGTGGGCTGATACCACCCAGAATATAACCTGTCGCTTTTTCAGCTTCTGTAGGATCAGCCATTGATGCTTTCTTAAAGCTCAATGCTTTAGCCGCAGACTTTAAATTGAGTTGGTTACTAACGGGAACAATCGCAACCGCAAGTTGCTTCGAATCAGTTGCTGCAATGAGCAATGTTTTGAATACCTGATTGGGGGAAATATCTAGTAAATTCGCGGCTTCCTCCCCATAGGAAGAAGCCTGCGAATCATGCGAGTATTCATGCAATGTGTACAGAATACCTGCTTTCTTGGCTGCATCGACTGCTGGAGTCATTTGCAGTGATCTCTCTTTACAGTCTTATTTGTCATACATAAGGTGGTAGTTAATCACTAAGCCACGTTTGTCTGCACTGGTTTCAGATAAGAATTTGCCAGACATCCCGCCGACTGATTCCATCATTTCCACATCTTTGTTATCCGGCATCGCTTTTTTCATGATGCTGGCAATTTTTCCCATATAACGTTTGCCATCGATAGCAGAGAAAGACATTTGTGGCTTATCATTTTTATAATCAACTAAAGAAGGCTTATCGTTGCCAACCATAATGTTTAATGATTTGTCACTTTTGCTCAAGTAGATATCTGGAACTGGTTGTCCACGACTAGGTATAAGTCCATCAGGCAGTTTAACCGCAGACCCATCATCAGGAATTTTTAAAGACATTAGTGGCGGAGCCATCATGCCAACCATTGAAAGTAAGCCTTTAGGATCATCTGTTCCTAATGAAATATAAGCATCAATCTTTTTAGGTTGCATACTATCATCAAGCTCAACATCAGAGACTGAAGCATAGATAGTTTTGAATTGAGACAGTCCCATATTCATCACCATCGCCATGCCGCCCATGCCTTTGCGGATTTCCTGGGGTTTTATAGAAGTACATTTATTCGCTTCACCCGCTGCAATAAGGAAGTTTGAGTAATTAGTGAGAGCATCGCGTAGCTTTTTGAAATCGACGTTCAGACCCATCTCGAAGATTGCGCCATCCGCACGTTGTGGAATATTCGTTGTATTAGCCAAGGTTTGAAGGCTTTCGCTAACTACCGGAGAAGTCTTCATCAATAATTCGTACTTCATTGACGCCGCTTTCAGTTCTTTAGTACCGAGAAGAATTTCAGGCATATTGTCTACGTGTTGCTCTACAACCGCTAAACAACCTTCAAGTTCTTTATCATCAACTTTACCTTTCATGCCTTCAGCGATCATTGGCTTCGATTTGTTGAAAACACTCTTTAAGTTGACGAAGCCGTCACCATAACCTTTGTAATCATTGTCTTTTAAGAAAGTATCCCATTTTGCAACGCTGTAGGATTCTTTAGGATTAGCTTTGCCAGTAAGATGAGCAATCATGGCTTCTTTCTTATCAGGCGTAAATGCAGATACTGCAACCTGGTTTTCTAAAAATACTAAAGCTATTGCCATCTCACCCGTTGGGTTCGTTGACGTAAAACAGTCTAGTTCGCCACATTTAGTGAGCTCTACTTTGTAACCGGATTTTTCTTCGGCACGCTTGATCATAGCCATTAGCTTTTCTTTGCTTGAATAACTCACACGCATAACTGGCATCATGTCGTAGCCATAAACCATGCTATTGGCTTTCTTCGAAAGACCCGTTTCTTCAAACTTATCTTTAGCCAATAAGTCACTGTAATCTACCATTAGAGCATTGAAGAATTTCTCAACATCTGGGCTGTCTTTTGCATCAGAATCTTTCTCAGCCTGTCCTTTTGAGAACATCGCAAGCATGTCTTTGCCACGCTTTAAATGGTATTCCATGACTTCTTCAGGAATTGCATTTTTATTAGCGAGTAAGTAAGACGTATCAGCAGGAACGTGCGCTAACATGCTTTCAAAGCCTGCTGCGTTTTTTGAACCACCAAATAGGTTTGATAGAAAACCTTCAGCGTTTACAGCAGTCGTAGAAACGACTGTCAGTGAAACTGCCAGGGCAAGTGTAGAGCCTGAGAGTGTTTTGTTAAATATTTTCAATGTGAGTACCTTCGCGTTGTTTATAGTTGTGAATATGCTTTGTTATGGTTTTACTTATTAAAACAGTTAATAACAGCGCAGTTTATCAAAGTTTATTACGTTAAAATGTGCAATATGTACAAAATACAAAAATTATTAGGCTTCATTTTAAGCAGGCAATGGCGAGACACTGCGGATGGAATCAACCTAAGTTTTTGGGTGAGTACTGAACAGGGCCCTGTACATATCTTGATAGATAGACAGCAAGCCGTTTGTTTTGTTCGACGTTCTAATACCTTAAAAGTAGATGCTTCGGTTCAACGAAAACCACTTGAGCTGAAAACTTTCGACCATGAAGCAGTAGATGGTCTGTATTTCCCGCAGCAACGCCAGCTGAACACATTGCGTGAGCATCTCGCTTACAATAAGCAGCAATTACTAGAGTCTGAAATTAAGCCCACCGAACGCTATTTGATGGAGCGTTTTATCACCGCTTCTGTAGAAATTAGTGGTGACGCGATTCAGCGCGAAGGGTATCTCGAATTCATAAACCCAGTGATGAAACCCGCAGAATATGATCCTGAATTTAGCGTGGTTTCACTGGATATCGAAACAGAAGACCTCAGAGGAAAACTATTTTCCATTGCCGTAACGAGCAACGATATTGAAGTAGTCTTTATGAATAAAGACGAGCCAGAAACGCACGATGGCACAGGAAATATTCACTGGTGCTACAGTGAAAGAGATGTGCTACAACAGTTTTTCCAATGGATGAAACAGCATGACCCTGACGTCATCATCGGCTGGAATGTCGTGGCGTTTGATCTGGATTTTCTGCAATGGAAATGTAAGCAATTGCAACTGCCTTTTGATATTGGCAGGGGGAATAAAAGAGACAGCAAAAATGCTGGCGGAACATCGAGTTATCAAAATTCAGCCATACTCACGCCACAAGTCAGCGGCCAACTGTACATTGCCCGAATTCCCGGTAGAGTTGTTCTAGATGGAATCACCTGTTTACGAGGCGCATTTTATTCGTTTGAAAGCTTCGCTCTGGATTATGTCGCCGAACTTCTATTAGGCCGTAAAAAACTGATTAGTGAAGACAAAAATAGTGCTAAAAGTGGGGGGGTGCCTTTAGATAAATTAAACGAGATACGTCGTCAATATCAAGAAGACCCCGTTGCTTTAGCTGAATACAATCTGGAAGATTGCCGATTAGTTGCCGATATTTTTGAGAAAACTGACATGCTGAGCTTTTCCATTCAGCGGGCAAAAATGACGGGACTGGCGATCGATCGACAGGGAGGTTCGACGGCGGCGTTCGATAATCTCTATCTACCCAGATTGCACCGACAAGGCTATGTGGCACCAGATATCGGGAGTCAACTAAATACCAAGACTAGTCCCGGTGGCTATGTGATGGATTCATTGCCGGGCTTGTATGAAAACGTGCTGGTGCTGGATTTTAAAAGCCTGTACCCGAGCATTATCAGAACCTTCAAGATAGATCCAATGGGACTGGCTGAAGGGCTTTCGCAGCATCATCTAGATGACACTATCCCCGGTTTTTTAGAGGCAGAATTCTCACGCGAAAAACACATATTGCCCGATATTGTTACCCGACTTTGGCAGCAACGTGACGAGGCAAAAAAAGAAAACAATAAGCCCTTATCGTATGCGATTAAAATCATCATGAATTCCTTTTACGGTGTTCTAGGCTCGTCTGGTTGTCGTTTTTTTAATCCACAACTCGCCAGTAGCATCACTATGCGAGGCCACGAAATTATTCAAACCAGCAAAGAGCTCATCGAGCAGCAAGGTTATTCTGTCATTTATGGGGACACCGATTCCGTCTTTGTATTACTGGGTGAAGGGAAAGAGAGGAGTGAATGTCAGAGTATCGGAGAGCAATTACAAACAATTTTGAATGCCTGGTGGAAACAGCATTTACTGGATGAGTTTGACATCGAGTCTAATCTGGAAATTGAATTCGAAACACATTACCTACGCTTCTTAATGCCCACTATTCGGGGTGCTGAAACGGGCAGTAAAAAACGCTACGCCGGGATGATCCAAACTGGTGCGGATGAAAATTCAGAGAAGTTAATGGTCTTTAAAGGCTTAGAAACAGTGCGCACAGACTGGACGCCGTTAGCACGTGAATTTCAACAGGAACTATATAAACGCATCTTCAATAATCAGCCCTACGAAGACTATATTTCAGCAACACACGATGCTTTGATTAATGGTGAATTAAACCATAAATTAACCTATACCAAGCGTTTACGCAGACCACTGGAAAGTTATACCAGCACCCAGCCACCACAGGTTAAAGCGGCGCGAAAAATGAAAAACCCCGGTAGAAAAATCCAATATGTCATCACTTTGAATGGTCCAGAACCGCTTGAAAGTTTAGATTCTATTCCGGATTATCAGCATTATGTGGACAAACAATTGGCACCTGTAGCGGATAGTATTTTGTATTTTTTAGGCACAACATTCGAAAAAATTACAGCGCGCCAGCTTGATGTATTTGGTTAAAAAAACGCCTAGCTCTGCATAAGTTCCTTAAGTCATTTTAAACAGCAAAATGAAAAGTCACTTAAAGTAGGGGGGTGACTTAAATAAATCGTTGCTAATTGTCCTTATCTTTTCAGCAGAAAGTCTCATTTTTGAAGTGAATTTCAGAATTATGTAAGCGTTTTCATGCTTTTTTAGGTCAATTATTCGTCTAATTTAATTAATTACGATGATGCTTATCAAAGCAGTCATCATTATTTTTTCAGTATTTCTTTTTAGATTTTACTTGGTCTAATTTCAAAAAAATTCCCCATATCCCGCGTTATTGCTGACTCTAGTCTTAGGTGAATGCACTCTGAGATCTCTATTTAGCTCGCATTTTTCCACTGGCACTATAAGTTTCTTCCATCTGGCTTCAAGTTAACCCTGAATCTTGTCTATAGTTATTACTAGGACACAAATTTATTACTAAAAAATTAAGGAAATGCCTCTCTGGTCCATTTGGTAAAGAAAATTGGTTCTACTGCTCAGTGTTTTTAAGCTTTAGAATTTTTGTTTCTAAAAACAACGATGCGAATGAGAGGATGATGATGGTAGATACAATACGAATTAAAAATTTTATTGATGGTGAATGGGTAACGGAAGCGAACGAAAAAACCCTGCCACTTTATAATCCATCTACAGGTGAAAAGATCGGAGAAGTTCCTGTTGCGAGTCAGGCGACTGTTGAAGCAGCCGTCAAATCGTCCCACGATGCTTTTCTGAAGTGGCGAAAAGTGCCCATCGGAAAGCGCGTGGGATATCTTTTTTCACTTCGTGAAGCAATGAAGAACAACCTCGAAGCATTGGCCGAATCGATTGCAATCGATCAGGCAAAGCACATCAGTGAAGCGCGTGGTGAAGTGCAGCGGGTAATCGAGATAGTTGAAATGTCTTGTAACGCACCTTCGCTATTGCAGGGAGAGATGCTGGATCAGATTGCTGATGGTATCAACGGGCGTGTGACACGTCTGCCATTAGGCGTTTTTTGTGGTATTGCTCCTTTTAATTTTCCGGCACTGGTGTTTGGCTGGTTCATTCCTTTTGCGATTGCCGCAGGCAACACATTTGTATTTAAACCCTCAATGGAATCGCCGTTATTTATGCAGAAAATGGCGCAATTATTGAACGATATTGGCTTACCCAAAGGCGTTGTGAATATTGTTTATGGTGAAAGAGAAGTCGCCGAAACCTGGTATCAGATGCCCGAAGTCGTTGGTGTATGTCTGGTTGGTTCTTCCCCAACCGCTAAGAGTATTGCAGAAGCGTGCGGTCGTGTTGGTAAGAAAACCATGCTGCTCGGTGGAGCCAAGAATTATCTGGTGGCACTCGAAGATGCGCAGATGGATTTGTTGATCAACAATATTGTGCAGTCTGGATATGGTTCTGCTGGGCAACGATGTCTAGCGAGTTCGATTATTGCCGTAATGCCAGACTTGTATGACGAAGTGATTGAACGTCTAACTGAGGCTACCAAAAACATTGTTGTGGGTGATGCCATGAACGATGACGTCTTCATGGGGCCCGTTATTTCAGCGCAGGCCAAGCAAAGAATCGAGAATTTCATTCAAAGCGGTATTGATGCTGGTGCAAGGTTAGTCCTTGATGGTCGCAACCCTGAGATACCGGAAGCCAATAAGAACGGTTATTTTGTCGGTCCAACGATTTTTGCTGATGTTACGCCTTGCATGGAAATCGTACAGGAAGAGATTTTCGGGCCGGTATTGTCGGTGATGAAGATTCAGGATATGGATGATGCGCTTGATCTCATTCGCAAACAATCAACAGGCAATGGCGCCTGTCTGTTTACCCAGAATATGTATCTGGCCGAAAAGTTCATGAATGAAGCCGATGTCGGCATGGTCGGTATCAATGTGGGTGTTTGTGCGCCCCATCCTTATATGCCATTTGGTGGTATCAAGGATTCACTGATCGGAAATAACAAGGTACAAGGAAAAGACGGCTTTGATTTCTTTACCCAGAACAAGGTGTCAACTATCAGGGTAGCTCCACCACAGAGTCTGACTGCAGAGCAGTCAAAAGGTGGGGAGCAAAAAGTTGCGGAGTCAGCTGGCAAAGGCAACGTCAGAAGTTGTATCGCCTCATAAAAAGAGGCTCTGACTACATAACTAAAAATTACGTCGCTAAGAGTGATGTTACTAAAAGTTAAGTGCATAAAATTAAGTGTCTGTAGTTTTCACTTCGGGAAAATTACAGACCCCTTTAACAAGCTTAACGTTAGTGGAAGTAATCAGAAATAAAGAAAGCAGCGAGAAAAGATGTAGAGCAAAAAATAGCAGAAGTAGCGATAAAGCACTTGGTTTAGGTGTGCTGCTCAGCATCAGAATATTTAAATTAATAGAGCGGGAGAAGTCTTCATGATTATAAAAATGGATGGGTTGTTATGAGTTTAGAAATTATTACCTTACTTTATTTTTTATGTTTGTTTTTTGCGCTATTTCTTGGACTACCAGTAGCGCTAGGTCTTGGTGGCACGGCGGTAATTTTTGCCGCGATTTTTGTACCGAGAGCATTATTAACAATCCCCAGTCAATTTTACTCAACCCCATGGAATAATGTCTTGGTGACCGTCCCACTGTTTCTATTTATGGGCAGTCTGATAAGGTTTTCGGGGATTGCAGAAGCAGCTTACGATGCCGTATATAAATTAATAGGCCATGTTGCAGGCGGCTTGGCCATGGGAACCGTGCAGGTATGTACAATATTTGCAGCCATTACCGGAATTACACCACCAGCAACCATTACGATGGGGCAAATCGCGTACCCATCGATGATTAAATATAACTACAGCAAAGATATCGCCATCGGTTCGATAGGCGCCGGTGGCGCATTGGGTGCTCTGATTCCACCTAGTGTCCCTTTTATTTTCTATGGTCTGCTGGCCAAGGTTTCTATTGGCGCATTGTTTCTGGGTGGAATTTTACCCGGTTTAATGCTCGCTGTGTTTTATATGACATACATTGGTATTCGTTGTCGCCTTCAACCACATATGGGGCCGCCAACACCCGAGGACATACAATTTACCAGAGCAGAAAAACTCGGCTCATTGGTTGCTATATGGCCTTTCATGTTATTGATAGTCATTGTTCTAGGAGCAATTTGGGGGGGCATCGCTACTCCTTCAGAAGCTGCTGCTTTTGGCGCGACGGGCGCATTCGTTATCAACTTGATTTACGGAAAATTGACCTGGGAAGTACTGAGAGAATCTTTAGAAGCCACCGTGAAATTAAGCGGCATGGGTTTATGGATTCTGATCGCATCCAATATCTATCTGAATGTTTTCAATTCACTAGGTAGTCAACAGCTTGTGACGGATCTGGTTTTGAGTATGCCAGGAGGAGAAAACGGAATTCTCCTGATGATGATGTTCATTATTTTGTTGCTTGGAATGGTGATGGACGATTGGGCGATCATCATGTTATGCACCCCTCTATTTATCCCGATTATTGACACTTTGGGTATTGATAAACTTTGGTTTGGTGTGCTGTTTATCGTAAATATTCAGATTGCATATCTTACCCCACCCTTTGGCTTTGTGTTGTTTTGGTTAAAGAGTGTGTTGCCCCCTGATGTCAGTATGGGGGATGTTTACAGATCGGTGTGGCCATTCATTGCACTTCAGGTTCTTGGATTGACGTTGATTTTCCTTTTCCCAGCTATCGCTACATGGCTACCAAATCTGATGAAGTAACAGGGTGAGTGAAAATGACTTTATATTACAAACAATGCAACAAACAGCTCTTTAGAGCATGCTTTTATAAATTACAAGCAAGAGGTTAGTATGGAATTGTGGAATAAGATAGAAAAGGCGATCGACTTCATTGCTGAAATGATGGGGAGATTTGGGTGGTTACTGATTCTTTATCTGATGGTATTTGGCGTGACGGACGTATTTCTACGATATGTTTTAAACTCACCTTCTCTCTGGATTTCAAGCACCTTACAAATTGCGATGGTGTTATTGGCCTGTGTGGGAGGCATCTATTCATTAAATGATAATGCGTTTGTTAAGTTGGATCTTTTCTATGCCAATTTTTCAGATAAGAAAAAAGCGATATGCGACATTATCACAGTCGTTTTTACATTCTTGTTTCTTGGGGTATTGGTGTGGAAAGGGTATCAGGCGGCGAAGATGTCTGTAATGCTTAACCAACACACTCCAACCAGTATTCCGCTCCCTATTTATCCGCTTAAAATATTCTTTCCAATTACTGGAATAATCATGCTGCTGGTTGTGATAAAAAAACTGGTGAAAGACATACGCACTTTAAGATCATAAGACACTAAAAATTTAATTTTAGTGTCTATTTTATTAATAGGTACTTAATTAATAGGTACTTAAGAATTTGTTGTAAACCTTTTGAGGGTTATGACTGAATGTGACCCCTGCATACTCATGGGTAAATTTGGGTTCAATGCGTTAAATAATAGATATTGGACTAATATAGTTGTTTTTTTACACACAAGAAGGTGGAATTTTATGAGTAAAGTAAAAACGGCAATAACCGCGACCTTATATGCTACTGCATTATTTGTAGTATCAGGTCCGGCAATGGCGGCGAGTGGTAAACCAGATAAGGTGACCAAATGGACTTTTCAACCCTGTTTTGATTCATCCGATGCCGGATGGGGAAGCGGTGTTATTCCTTGGGTTAAAGCTGTAGAAGAAGCAACCGAAGGTAGCATTAAAATCAAGGTAGAGCCATCTGGAGCTATTACGAGTGGATCCGAGGCGTTCGGTGGAACTGCAGCAGGTTTAATCGACGGAACAGCTTGTTGGGGTTCTGTTTACAGTGGAGACATGCCAGAAGGTATGTTGGCGTTTGGCCTGGCAATGGGCGCGAGTAGTACTGAGCAGGCGTGGGAAGTGACGTTTGGCGATCCTAAGTACAAAATTGGCGATATCATTCAGGAAGCTGCAAAAAAGCGTAATCTAAGATGGGTTGGTTGGACGAACCAAGGCCCCAACGCGATGTTTACTAAAACTCCCGTTAGAAAGATGGAAGATTTAAAAGGCATGAAGATGCGTGCTGGTGGCCCTCAGGCAATATTTCACTCAGCTATGGGCGGCGCGCCAGTAGCCATGGGTGGCGGTGAAATATATACCGCAATTAAACTAGGCACCATTGATGGCACTTATTGGGATACGGGCGGAATTGATGATATGTCATTCCACGAAGTGATCAAATATGCAGCTCAGCCAGGTTGGGCTCCCGCTCAGCATCAGGAAATATTCTTGAATCTGGATAGATATAACGAGTTGAATGATTGGCAGAGAGAAAAACTCGATGGAGTCTTCAAAAGCACCTACTTTGAAACGAGCAAATTACATGCAGATGGTGTTGCTGGAGCATTGAAAGTTCTTGAAGATGCGGGTGGTGAAGTCATTAATTTCTCTCCTGAAGAAGTTAAGAGAATGCGTGACAAATCAATTGCAGATGTTTGGCCTAAAGTTGCAGAAAGATCGGAAGGCAATGCAAAGGGCGTTGAAATCATGAAGCAATATCTAAAAGATAAAGGCGAATTATAATCGCACTAACAAACTAGTAAGTTTAGTTCGCAGGCCCGGGTTAAACCGGGCCTGTTTTTCGCACATTTATAATGACTTAATTGAGTAATGTTGGAGGAAAGATGTACAACAAAATATTAATTGCGAGTGCCTTAAATCAAGGCTTTAGTTATAGGGCCTTAGAAGCAGCTAAATTATTGGTTTCTGAAAACGGTAAAATCATCGTCGCACATGTCATAGAGCCTGTAAATAACGTGGTTCAGTCGTTTGTTACCGAAGACGTCAAATCGAAGACCCTTGAAAAAATTAAAAATATGATGGCTGAACGCTGTAAAGATGAAGCGATTGAATCAGAGATTCTACACGGTCAGGCAGGGCGAGAAATTTCAAAATATGCCAATAAGATTGGTGCGGATTGCATCATTATCGGTTCTCATAAACCTGGACTGGAAGATTTCTTTTTAGGTTCGACATCAGCTCGCGTTGTTCGATACTCTAAGTGTTCCGTACACGTATTGCGTTAAGAAGTTCTTAGCTCGCTATTCTGGCTGGCTAATGTTTATAAGCTATTGTTAGGTTAAGCACCTAATTAGTCATAGCTGAAAACCCAATTATTCGTAAATGTGATTCTCCATAAAGTGGGAATCACATTTATCTATTTCTTATATCTATCCATTTATTTAACGCCTTAAAACAAATCTTACTTCTACAGGTTTTTATTTAAGTAGAAGTAAAAAATAAACGATAGACTCAATTAAAAAAACACGTATAAAAAAGTGCCTATAAGTAGGGGGGTGACTTTAAATAAATTAGCTTACAACACACATCTATGGGTCCAGAGCCGATTGAAGTAAGGATTTTATTCTAGACATAACAGCATGATCTGTCCGATTAAAAATATGGCTATAAGTAGGGAGGTGGCTTTTAGTAAATCGCCCAGATTCAGTCATATAGTATTTAGACATAAAAAAAGGCGAACTCTAGAGTTCGCCTTTTTTATTGGTAAGATTACAGTGACTAAATACTGTAATGATTACTCTTTCTAACCTTTACCTCTCCATGGGATAAATTTATCAATCACCCAACGCATCATGAGGTCGAATAACAATCCGAGTAGTCCAAGGATGATAATCGTGGTCCAGATAATTTCATAGTCAGATTGCTTACGTGCCACATTCTCTACGAAACCAATACCGGTTGTACCTGCCAACATTTCGGCAGCAACCAAGGTACCCCAACAAACACCGATCGCAATTCGAATACCTGTAAGAATTTCTGGTAGCGAATTAGGCAATATTACTTTGCGTAAGATCTGTCGGTTCGTTGCACCGAGTGAGTGAGCAGCGTGAATCTTGGAAAGGTGTGTACCTGTCGCGCCTGTTCTTGCTGAGATAACCATAATGGCGAAAGCAACCATGAACAGTAGGAAAATCTTACCGTCATCTCCAATTCCGAAAATGGTTAAGATTAGTGGCGCCCACGCAAGTGGTGGCACAGGACGATAAAGCTCAATTAATGGATCGAAGAAGCCTTTCGAGAATCGCGACAGACCCATAAATAATCCCAAAGGCACACCGAGAATAATACCGAAGAATAAACCGGCTAAAACTCTCAGTAATGAATCCCAAACGTGGCCGGATGGCATTGGCACTTTAAACGACTCAAAATTACCTGTAGCAAAGTCTCTTACCTTACTTTTAAAGTTTGGAGTGACGATTCCGTTGGTATCGTGCCTAGGGTAATGTCCAGGTACTAATGAAGAGATGAAATCCGGAACAATAAAGTCAACCATTTCACCAAACGGCTTCATTTTATACCACAACAGCGGGTAACCCTTGTAGCCAATTTCTGGATCAGAGATTCGAGCAAACGTACGTAGCGTGTCTGATGGCTTTGGTAACCAGCGACCTGAACCTTGCTCACTACATGAGTTGCTACCTGCTCTGATCTCTCCGCCTGGCATCATTAACGCATCGTAGTATCTTAATCCGCCTTGTTGGTTTTTTTGCTCTTTATCGAGATTAACCAATGCACTTTGTACGTTGTTTAACGCATCAGGAGGGAAAATATTGCCATCATCTACACGTCGCAGTACTCGTGTTAAGCCTTTAACAAAATCCGCACGATTCGCAACTAATAACTCGTCGGTACCCGGTGACGCTTGAACTAATGTATCCAGTGAAGCAATTTGACCTTTTAGTTTTTCAACTTGCGCGAGGAAATTACTATTATTATTTCTAATCTTAGAAAAATCAGTAGCTATGGTTTTCATTTCTTTTGCAGCGGCATCAAATTTATAACCACGAGGACTTGCAGGCGCGGCAGGAATTTCATTGCCAGAATCCCCCCATCGTGGATTCTTTTCTGCTGCCGCTATCTGTTCAGCTGTTGGATCACCGGGGTAATTTTGATCTGCTAGTTTTGAGGTTAAGCCGTCGATTTTGCTTACAATTTCTTTAAACTTGGCATCAGTGGCAGAATCAAGAAATTCAGGAGATGTCATCCCAATAATGGCTTTACGCATCAAATCTATCGTTTCTTTCGCTTTAGATTTTTCAGCATCAGAGAAGCCCAGTCTTTCGACCTGATCAGCTAATCCGTTTAATTGCTTATTTTCACGAACTAAGAGACTTGTCCCTTTAAGAAAGCCATCATCCAGTGGGAAGGTAGAACGAATAGGGTTTATCGCTGATGACAGTTTACCCACCTGGCACAGCTCATTCGCTGCTTTTGGATTAAACGCCCTTGCTGCATCCCAGGAAAAGTATATCCACACAATTAAAATAGCACTTACACCGGTGATAACCCAATGCCAACCACCTAATGCGCGCTCTGGATTACCAAATACGGCGTCTGTTCTTTCTGTGCGAATTAAATTACGCCCGTAAAAAATTGCCCATATAACCGTCGCAATTAAGGCAATAAAAATGGTGCCTACGATCAAACCCCGGTATTCAAATAAGAAATCAAACATAATTACACCTGCCCCATTATTTCTTCTTCCATATCCCAGATCATGGTCAGAATCTCTTCGCGAGTTTCTATGAATTCCTCACTGTTTTTAATATCTCTGGTATCTTCAGTGACGCCTCTTTCGGCAAATGGCAAGTTGTATTCTTTATGTAATCTTCCTGGCCTTGGTGCCATTACAAATAATCTTTCACCTAGTAGCAGTGCCTCCTCTACTGAGTGAGTGATAATCATGATTGTCTTGCCTGTTTCTTTCCAGATTTTCAGAACTAGTGATTGCATCTTTTCTCGTGTCAGCGCATCCAGCGCACCCAGTGGTTCATCCATCAGAATTAAATCAGGATCATTGATAAGACAACGTGCTAACGCAATTCGTTGTTGCATACCGCCTGATAATTGATAGGTAGGAATATCACCGAAGCCTGCAAGGCCCACGATGTCTAGCCATTCATCGACCATTTTTTTGCTTTTTTTAGGGTCTGTGCCTTTCATACGAAGGCCGAAGTCGACATTTTCTGAAACGGTTAACCATTCAAACAATGCGCCTTGTTGGAAAACCATACCTCGATTAACGCCAGGACCTTTGATCTCTTCATCGCCAAGATATACCGCGCCACCCGTTGGGTGATTGAATCCTGCAATAATGTTTAATAGCGTCGTTTTACCACAGCCTGATGGGCCTAATACGGATAGTAGTTCACCGCTTTTTAACGTGAAGTTGACGTTGTTAAGTGCATGTACCTGGCCTCCAGTATCAACATCAAAAACCATACTCAGGTCTTTTGCTACAAGATCACTCATATTCCTTCCTTAGTTTATTTATTTCACTTCACGATCAGTTAAGTTAATTCAATCGCTTCTCATTATTGTCTTGATTAATACTAGCCTAGCATTAAAAGTCATATTTTCTGAAAAAAGCTTAATTTCATAATATCTTGTTGTTAAGTACTAGTTTTCAGAAAATATTGTTGTTTTAATTTTTATCATAAGAATATGGATTTTTATGCAAAAGCATAGCTAATGCATCCTGTTTTCTTTCTTTCAATGCTGTTTCAATATTTCTTCTTTAAAGATTTTTCTAATTTTTCTTAGAATCTTTCTGGTAAAAAAACGGCAGATAATTTATCTGCCGTTTTTAGTAACATTCTTAAAAAGTAATATTACTTTAGGAATGATGAGTCAACTACCGTTGAGTAATCATCTTTTGCTGGAGAGGCTTCTGTAGCGAACATCTTACCCATGAAAGGTAGCATTTCAGCAACTTTACCGCCGTCATTGAAATAGTTAGCTAATTGCACTTCAGCGCTAGGGAATGAGAATCCAGCCATTTGGCTCTTGGTTTTCTCTACAGATAAACCTGCATCGCCAGCGATAATTGCTATTTTAGATTGGTCTTTAGCAAAATCAGCATTAGCTTGCTCAGTAACTTCCATAAAGGTTTTTACAGCTTCAGGATTTTCTTGAACAAACTTCTCAGTTACAGAGATGATATCGAAGCTATTGATGCCTGCTTCTGTTTTTTCAGGAACTGAAAGCATTGGCTTACCAGCTTCTTTCATTTTAGATAATGAGTTTTCACCATAGCCACATGCCATTGCTACTGCGCCATCAACTAGAGATACCGCTGCATCAGCTGGTTCCTGATCAACAAGCTTTACTTTTTTAACGTCAACGCCCAGGTTTGTCATCGTCATACGAAATTCAAAGTCAGCCATTGTGTTTAAAGGTAAAGCGACTGATTTGCCTTCTAACTCTGTCGCGTTTTCTTTTGTAATACCTGATGCATTACTAACGATACAATCATTGGCACCACCATATACAACCGCTACACCAACCATTTTAATAGGAGCATTTGCGTTTACAGCATTAACAAAAGGAGCAAGGCCTTGACTGAAAGCGATATCAATGTCGCCAGATAACATAGCTTCTGTCATTGCAGTACCACTCGCGAAGTTAATCCAGTTAACTTTTTCGCCCATAGCTTTGTCGTATGTTTTTTCAACTTTAGCAATCTGGTTGGGAGTTGCCCACTCTAGAAAGTATGCGACATTTACATCAGCACTGGCAGATGTTGCCATCGTTGCAGATAGTGCAGCAATTGATACGCAACCCAGGATTTTTTTCATTGATTTCATTTTATAACCTCAAATTTAGATTTCATAATAAATAAAATAATAACCACACGCTCCCAATTAAAAAGCATCTGATATTACTTGTTTAAACTCTAACTCCTCCAAGTGTAGAACTTACTTTTTCTACATTTAGTATGTATTAATAGTAAATGCATCCAAAGAGTATAGTTAAATAATTTAAAAAATCTTTTCTTTTTAATGACTTAAGCACTACTTATCATTAGCTTAAGTACTGCTTATTAATAACTTAAGTATTTTTCAGTTGAATTTAAAAAAACGAATGCTTTCTTCCATAATTATTAGGATGAATAGGTCACCCCCCTACTTATAGGCTGTTTTTTTAAGCACTTGTTTTTGTTGTTTTATTTAGACTTTTTAAAGTGTTTTTTTCGTTATTTAATATCTGTTGAGTTAATGATCACTAACCTGATGAAGAAAACACGAGACATTTCTAATTGGCATTAAGCTGAAACATGTTTATCAAAGGCTTCGACAAAAGCTTCTGCCGATTTGGCAATTTCTGCGACTGATTTCCCGGGCTTATAGAGCGCAGAACCGATGCCAAAACCATCAACACCATAGGATAACCATTCACCCAGATTTTCAGGGTTACAACCCCCCACTGCGTACAAATCAGTTGCTTCTGGCAACACTGCGCGCATTGCTTGAATATTTACCCCGCCGATTGCTGTAGCCGGAAATAATTTCAAGGCATCAGCACCCGCTTTTAAGGCGGCAAAACATTCCGAGGGTGTCAATACGCCGGGGTATGAACCCATATTCAATTTCTTGGTTTGCTGCACAACATCAATATCAAAGTTAGGTGAAACAATAAAAGTACCGCCTGCCTCTTTAATCCGAATGATGTCATCTTCATTCAAAACAGTGCCTGCTCCAATATGCGCACGTTCACCTAAATGTTTAGCCATACGTTCAATCGAATCAAAGGCATTGGGTGAATTTAAAGGGACTTCAATCCAGTCAAAACCTTTTTCAACCAGCATTTCAGATACGCTTTCTGCCTCATCGGGAGTTATACCTCTAAGAATTGCAATTAATTTACGTGACGGTCTAGGTGACATAGTATTTCTCATTGATTGAATAGATTTTTATACACTTGAATCAAACCTTGTAAGGTCATGTCTTGAGCACTGAATATTTCGCTGTTAGCACCGATATGGGTTAAAGCCTCTGCATAGAGGGTGACTAAACGATCATCACCAATTAACGCTGTGTTCTGATTGTTCCAGTAGGATTTTGCACCTGCAAGTTCTGCACCTATCAACAATCCAGATAATCTGGCACGCGCAGAAGCCGAGTCGGGTTTACCTAACAAACCTTGAGCACGAATGCGAAAGCAATCACTTAATAGCTGTTGCGGATTGTTTAGAGATTCCTCAACGGCTTCTAAAAATGCGGATTGATTCCAGCCTTCAGAAGTTAGCTCATGCCGTAAAATGGATTGCTGGCTGAGCAATTCGAAAGTTTCACCCGTCATATAGGTGTTAAAACGGTGTATTTGGTTAGCTTGCAATTGTACCCATTTACTGTGGGTTCCCGGTAGGCACACTGTGTTGAATTTTGCACCTGTATCAGCGATTAGACCTGCGAGTTGCGTTTCTTCTCCTCTCATCACATCTGCGGGGGATTGTTGGCAGACGCCGGGTAGAATGGATACCTCAATGCGGGAATCTTTCGTTTCGACAGATTTTAATCCATCGGACGAAGAAGGCAGGCATGGAGTTTGCAGATAAGGTGCTTCTGACCATCCCTGTTTGGCACCCGCCATGCCACAAACCATTATGCTGGTTATTCTATCCGGCACTAGCCAATGATCAATCAGTTTTAGCAAAGCACCTTCAAATTCGTCGGGTGAAAGTTTGCCCGCACCGTCATGAGATTGCGCATCACTTAAGACCTGATGCTCGCTGGACATGGCATACGCCCTAAGGTTTGTTGTGCCCCAATCTACTGCAATCCAGTGTGTATCCATATTCGGTCTCTATCTACGTTTTTGCTAAAGCTAACTTCGTCAGACAATATAACGGGGCTTTACTCAATGATTATAGGATTAAATTCGAACGATAGATAAGAAACCTGTGAGTGCATCTTCAAAAGAAAAAAGGCCTCTAAAGTAGGGGGGTGTCAATTCAACACTCCTTCCTGCTTTGAGGCCACATTTAGATTTGTTTAGTTAGTTTTTACTAGTTTTTTTATTAGCCTCTGACTAACTCATTCTTAGGATCGTACAAACCAGCTTCAGTCACAATAGCAGGGTACTTCTCGCCTAAAATCTCGACCGATATCTCAGTACCTAACTCGGATAGTTGAGGGTCTACAAACGCATAGGCAATGTTTTTATTAACGCGATGGCCATAGGCGCCAGAGGTGACAGTGCCTGATAATGTCTCACCGTGGTAGATTGAATCACCACTGTGTGCAGGGGCTAAATCACAGTCAATAACAAGCGTGACGAGCTGCTTTTGATTACCTTTTTCTAATTGTGCTTGCAGCGCTTTTTTACCGATAAAGTCCGGCTTATCCATTTTCACAAAGAAGTCTAAGCCCGTTTCCATTGGGTTGCGTTCGTAAATAAGGTCTGCTTTCCAATGCAGATAGCCCTTTTCCATACGCATTGATTCTGTGGCGTAAAGACCAAAGTGCGATAAGTTAAACGCTGTACCTGCCTCATTTAATAGTTTCCAAACTAAATATAATTGCTCATTAGGCACATGCAATTCATAGGCGAGCTCACCAGAGAAACTCACCGTCATTGCCATTACTTTGGCATGACCCAGTGTCATTTCTTTAACATTCAGCCAGGGGAAGCCCGCTTTTGACCAATCACATCGCGGTGAAAGTGACTGCAATAAATCGCGTGATTTAGGGCCTGCAACGACCAATATAGTATGTGATGCTGCCATTTCAGTAATGGTTACGGAATCAGGTTTGTGCGTGTTCAACCAATCCAGATCATGCCATTCAGCAGCAGCGGCTGAACCATACCAGTAATGCTCTTCATCTAACTTGGCAAGGGTCGCTTCTGTTAATACATGACCATGGTCATTGAGCAAATAACACAGGCTAATTTTGCCGACTTTTTTCGGAATATTGCTACAGGTGAGGCTGTCTAAAAACTCCGTTGCGCCTTCCCCTTGAATAGAGAAACGATTGAAACCAGACACTTCCATCAAACCGACATTTGTCGTTAAGGCTTCAATTTCTTTAGCCACTACATCTTTTGTCGGGGTGAAGCGATAAGAATGCTCATCCTCAAAATCAGGAGTAGGTTTGAAGAATAAAGCGCGCTCCCAACCATTCACCACTCCCCAGGCAACATCCAACTGATCAAGGACTGGATAAAGGGGCGTTGTACGCGCCAAACGAGAAGCAGGGCGATGCTCATGCGGTAAGTGATAGTGGAATTCGTTCTGGTAATCTTCAATCGCCTTCAAGCAGGTATGTTCGGTATTAGCGTATTGAGTAAAACGTCGCGGATCAAGACACCATGCATCCCACTCACATTCACCGTGAACGATTAAGTCAGCTAAGATCTTTCCGTGTCCACCACCTTCGCCGATTCCCGCTCGCAAGCCGATCGCACAGTAAGCGTTTTCTATTCCAGGTATTTTTCCAATCAACGGCATGCCGTCAATGGTGTAGGTAATAGGTCCATTGATGGTGGTATGAATCCCTGCATTTTGAAGCGCGGGTAGGCGTTCAAAAATACCTTCCATATTTTCAAGGCAGCGATCTAAATCAGGCGGGCATAAATCTTTAGTGAATGCTGGGTCAATGCCATCCATGCCGAAGGTTTTACACGCTTGCTCGTAAACGCCGACCAGCAGGCCATTTTTTTCCTGACGGCTGTAAAAATCATCTAATGGATCACGAATAATCGGTACCTGAAAATCCAGCGCTTCTAATTCAGGAATATTGTCGGTAAGGAAGTACATGTGCTCCATCGAAGTCACAGGGTGCTCAACACCTAACATATTGCCCACTTCATTGACGCGGTAGCCGGTTGCGTTGACAACTTTTTCACAGGTAATGTCGCCGTTTTTGGTGTGAACGATAAATTCGCCAGTGCCGAAACGAGAGCCTTTTTTCGTAATGCCTTCAACGGGATTGCTTCTATACACAGAAGCTCCAGCGAGGCGTGCTTTTCGTGCCAATGCCAGTGTAATGCCAGATGGATCAATATAGCCATCTAATGGATCCCACCACGCGCCCAGCATTTTGTCTGTGGTTAATAATGGATGACGTTCTTTGATTTCTTTTGGGCTGATGTATTCCATCTCAACACCCATGCTTTTCGCCATGCCAATATAATGTTGATAGGTATCGATATGATCCTGAGTGTAAGCAGTCCGCATGCCGCCGGTGATATCGTAATAGAAGGGAAAATCTTCATCTGCAGCGAGTTCTCGGTAAAGGTCGATACTGTGACGTTTCAAACCAATCATGGTTTGATTGCCCCCAAACTGAGTCACTTGCGCCGCTGCATGCCATGTAGAACCTGAAGTCAGTTCATCTCTTTCTACCAGTGCAACGTCTGTCCAGCCTAGCTGGGTAAGATGATACAAGGTAGAGCAACCTGCAATACCTCCGCCGATGACAACCACGCGTGCATGGGATTTAACAGAATTCGACATTTTCTACTCCAGATATAAATAGTTAAAATTTAAGTCATCTAAATTTAAGTCATCAATAATGCACAACAAAGCAAGCGTCTGACAATCGAAACGTTATGATCTATAGTTCAGTTAATTTAAACCATAAATGCTTTACTGTATTTCTAGGCTGGATCATCAATGAAACATTCTTTACCCTCACTCGATAGCCTTAAAGTCTTTGAATCTGCGGCTAGGCACCTGAGTTTTAGTATCGCAGCGAATGAGTTATGCGTAACCAAAGGCGCAGTCAGCTATCAAATACGTAAACTCGAAGAAGAGTTACAAAGCAGTTTGTTCAAACGCTCCGTGCGCCAAGTGTACCTAACAGATACAGGGCAGGCCTTATATCTGACCACGAAAAAGATTTTCGAAGATCTTGAATCCAGCCTCTCGCGTATTCAGGAAGGCAAGCAGGAAGCAAACGTATCGATTGCCGCGACGACCTATGTCGCTGCCCGCTGGTTGTCAGCGCGTATTGGTCGTTTTAACGATGAATACCCTGATATCAATTTTTTGTTACAACACTCGGTAAATTCGGTTGATTTCAAGCTTGATGAAGTTGATCTCGCAATCTTGTGGGGGCCTTGCAAAGGCAAGCTGGATAGAAATCGCTTCGCAGAAATACCGATGTCTTTGTTTCCCGTGATTAGTCCAAAATTATTAGACACACATAAGTTAAGCCAGCAAAACGAGATAAGTATGGATGCCATCGTGCAAGGATCGCTAAGTAATATCCCCTTGCTATGTGAAGACAGCAAACAGGATCTGTGGCAGGAGTGGTTAAAAGCCAATAACACGGATGGCCCTGATCTTAAGCTAAACAACCCTCGCAGAGTGATTAGTGATGCCAACGTGCGGGTGCAGGCAGCAGTCGATGGACAGGGATTGATTTTAGCCGATGATTTAATGTTAAATGAGCTCAATAATGGATTGTTGGTTGCACCTTTTGAGGAACAGTTAACGGGGTATGGTTATGCTTTTTATTCATCCCCAACACGCATATATGGTGACAATACCATTACCTTTAAGCGTTGGATGATGCAACGCATTCAATAATAATTGCACTTACTAGTTAAATTCACACCCCCCTACTTTGAGGCTGTTTTTTTAGCTTCAAACAAAGAGAATGATTAACATGAGTAAAATTACCTGTGTAGAAGACTTTAGGCAACTCTACAAACGACGTGTTCCGAAAATGTTTTATGACTATGTGGAAGCGGGTTCTTATACAGAATCGACATTCCATAGAAATGAGAATGAGTTAAAGGATGTTTGTATTCGGCAACGGGTAGGCGTGGATATTTCAAATGTCGACACGTCAACCACTATGGTTGGAGCGGATGCAAAAATACCCGTCGCGTTTGCACCCATTGGCATGCTGGGGATCCAGAATGCAGGTGGCGAAATCAAAGTGGCAACTGCAGCTCATGATTATGGTGTGCCTTTCATTTTATCTACCATGTCTATTTGCTCAATCGAGCAGATTCAGGAAGCAACGGGTACTCCTTTCTGGTTTCAACTTTATGTGGTTAAAGACCGAGAGTTTGTACGAGATTTAATTCATCGCGCCAAGGCTGCTAATTGTTCAGCATTAGTTGTCACCATGGATTTGCCCATGCTGGGTCAACGCCATAAAGATGTGAAAAACGAATTATCCATTCGCCCGAACTTCCGCAATATGTTGAATATTATGACCAAGCCAAAATGGGCGTTTGAAATGGCAACCACTCCTTATAAAGGCTTTGGTAATGTGATGGGGCATGCCAAAGGAGTAGATGACTTGAGTAGTCTACTTGTCTGGGCAAAAGAAATGGTCGATCCAGCGCTTGATTGGGAATACGTCGAATGGATTCGACAGGAATGGGGTGGCAAAATTATACTCAAAGGTATCCTTGATGTTGAAGATGCCCAGATTGCTGCCAGCATGGGGATCGATTCCATTATTGTTTCTAATCATGGTGGACGCCAGTTGGATGGCGCAGGCAGTTCAATCTACTGGCTTCCTCGTATCGCTGATGCGGTGGGTGATAAAATGGAACTGCTTTTTGATTCTGGTGTACATACCGGCATGGATATTTTCCGTGCTAAAGCATTAGGTGCCAGCGGAGTATTACTCGGGCGTTCTATGGTCTATGCATTAGGCGCAATGGGAAGGCCAGGCATCGACCAATTACTGCAGATTTATGAAAACGAACTCAAAACAACTATGGGTTTGGCAGGGAAAACAAAGATAAGTGATATTCAATCTGGTGATGTGTATTCGGTATGGGATCAGTAATTAAGTTTTACTGTTGTTAAGAAACCTAGGAAAAAGTGCCTAAATACACGCTAAGTTATAGGGTCTCCTTACAGTCGATCTATAACTAAACTTTGGCATAAATTCGTTCTAACGTTTTAAAACACAAAAACGAGAACTCATTTAAGTAGGGGAGTGATATAAAAAAGGACGTACTTAAGCACGCCCTTCGAATGAGTTTATATACTATTTGTTAGCATTTAGTCATCTGCTTTAATTCTTTCATTTTTCGGATCGTAGTTACACATTGGAACGATCTTGGCAGGGTAATGCTTACCAAGAATCTGAACGGTTAAACCTGCGTTTTCTGCTTTCTTATCAATCTTCTTGGTCTTGATAAAGGCAAACGCTAAACTCTTCTGGATACGATTGCCGTAACCGCCTGAACTACACTGCCCAACGATCTCACCGTCTAAGTAAAGTGGTTCAAATCCGTTTTGAGCATCTGTTTTGTTTGCATGAGAATTTTCATTCGCAGGAGCAGTTTCTGAATCAACTTCAATCATCACCATGTCATTTTCAAAGCCAGCTTCTTTTTGCTTCAGCAATATGTCTTTGCCTTCGAAGTCTTTATCCATTTTTATGAACCAGCTAAGGCCTGACTCAAGCGCCGTAAATTCTGTATTCATGTCTGGGCCCCAAACGGGATAACCTTTCTCGAATCGCATTGAATCCATTGCACGTAAGCCGAAGTTTTTGATACCAAACTCTGCGCCTGCTTCGTGTAATGCATCGTATAGCTGTTGTGTATGCTCGACTGAGTGATGAAGCTCCCAACCTAATTCACCCACGAAACTCATGCGTAATGCACGAGTTGGAACACCTGCGACATCAATTTCCTGGCCTGTAAACCAAGGGAAGTCTGCATTGCTTAGGCTTAAATCTGTTACCTTACTCAAAACCTTACGCGCATTTGGACCTGTAATTAAAAGGCACCCCCCACCTTTTGTGGTGTTTTTCAAGGTGACTGATCCATCTTTTGGTAAACGACTGAATAGCCAATCATCAATAAGAATTTCAAGTGCCGCAGGCGACATCATGTAATAGCTGCCGTCTTGTAGCATTGTGATTGAAACTTCCCAGGCAACACCGCCTGAAGGACTAAGCGGATGGGCTAGAACTATTTGGCCCGGTTCAGTAGGGACATGGTTGGGCATGATATTGCTTAAATAGTTATATGCACCTTCACCTGATACTTCAAACTTTGTGAACGGCGATAAGTCTAGAAGACCGACATTCTCTTGAACGTTTTTACACTCTGCGGCGACAGGATCAAACCAGTTACCTCGGCGGAAGCTATGCTGCTCAACAGGCTCCATACCTTCAGGAGCGAACCAGCTAGGACGCTCCCAGCCAAAGTAAGCACCAAATACAGCGTTGTCTGCTTTGTGTGATTCATAGATAGGCGTTTTCTTTTGGCCGCGAACCGCAGGGCGCATCGCGTATTCATTGGCATAACCGAGTTGATATTCGTTGGCATAAACTTCAGTGCCTTTAGCCACTGTGTATTTGATATCTGCATAATCACCAAAACGACGCGGGTCTAATTCAAACAGGTCGAGTTCTGGTTCGCCATCAACAATCCATTGCGCCATAAAGTGACCTGCACCACCACCTTGTGCAATACCGAAGTTGAAGCCAGTAATGACAAAATAGTTGTCGATGCCATGCACCGGTCCAACTAATGGATGCCCATCTGGTGAGTAAGTGATAGGGCCATTAACAACCGTCTTGATTCCGCCTTCAGCAACCAGCTCAACCTGAGTCATCGCTGTCATCATAATGTCTTCGATTCGGTCCAGATCTGGTGCTAATAATTCCTGACCAAATTCTTTAGGAACGCCATCAGTTGCCCAAGGGATTCCGTCTGGCTCGTATGGGCCTAAGATGAAACCTTTGCCCTCCTGACGTAAGTAGTAAGAGACATCTGGATCACGAAGCATTGGCAGCATTTCGTCACGACCTTCTAATTCAGGGATCGAATCGGTTACAAGGAACTGGTGTTCCATGGAACACATCGGCAATTCGTGGCCTACCATTTTGGCTAATTCGTTAGCGCGGAAACCGCCTGCATTCACAATTATACCAGCGTCAATAATGCCTTTCGGTGTAGTCACTTCCCAGCGGCCATCTTCTTTCTGTACGATTTTTTCAACAGGGTTTTGACGAACAATTGTTGCGCCTGCATCTTTAGCGCCTTTTGCCATTGCGTTAGTCGCACTGGTTGGGTCGATGTGACCATCAGCTGGATCCCATAAACCACCCAAAACCCCTTCTGGGTTTAAATAAGGGTAGAGTTCGACCAAGCGCTCAACACTGATCATTTCCAGATCAAGTCCAGCGAGTTTTGACATCGCCACCACGCGCTCAAATTCATTCATGCGCTCTTCGGTATGCGCCAATCGAACCGCGCCCGTAGGATGATGATCAACGGGATGGCCAGTTTCTTCTTCTAAACGGGCATAAAGCGCAATACTGTGCTGCTGCATTTTCATCACATTAAAGCTATTGCTGAAATGAGGCAGGTTTCCCGCTGCGTGCCAGGTAGAACCAGATGTTAAATCCAGTTTTTCTGTGAGCATGACATCCGTCCAGCCTAGTTTTGTCAGGTGATATAAAGTACTAACGCCAGCAATGCCGCCGCCCATGATTAATACATCTGTCTTATTTTTCATCATTATTCCTTTGGTCTCTGATAGGGATGACTGCTACTTTTTATGTTTTATGAGGGGCGCGCAGTGATTGTGTCCTTCTAGTAAATATGATATTAAGTTATTCGACCAGCAACAAATGATATATAAACCACAAATGTATAAGTTAAACTTATGAAAAGGCTACTCACAAATTCTATACAACTCAACTGGCTAAGAACATTTTCTGTTGCGGGTGAGCATTTAAGCTTTACCTTGGCAGCTGAAGATCTGGCAATGAGCCAATCAGCTGTGAGTCAACAAATCCAGCTACTAGAACATCACTTGAATCAAAAACTGTTCTATCGGGCTAACAGAAGTATACGTCTCACAGACGCAGGACGGGCATTTTTACCCCTGGTGGAAAGTACCTTGAAACAGCTCAACCAGGGCGCGGCTAAAATATTTTCTCCATCAGATGAAGCGGTTGTTGAGTTTGGTGTGAATACAACCTTCGCCGAGTTATGGCTGGCACCTCGTTTGCAACAGTTTAATTTGATTCATCCGCATATATCGATTCGTCAACACGGTACTAACTGGGCTTCCGATTACCCGATATCAACCTCAGAATTAGAAATCCGTTATGGCAAGGGTGATTGGGATGGCTTTGAATCTATCCCGCTGATTTCACAAAAGATAAGGCCTTATTGCAGCCCTGAAAATGCTAAACAATTACGTGAACTCGATGATGTTAATAAGCTGACATTGCTCGATGTTTTGGGTGTGCCTAAAGGCTGGAATAGCTGGTTAGAGATGACTGAGTTGAATGATAGACCCAGACAACCGATGCAATATATGGATAGCTATGTGATGGCCGCTTCACTCGCAGCAAACGGTATGGGAATCTGTTTGATGTATGACGATTTCATGCAGGAAGGCTTTCTAGCGAAGCAATTGGTCGCCCCATTTTTTGAAAGTCTGGATACTGAAAGCGGCTATTTTGTTTGTTATAAAAGCGAAAAGAACTTATCGGAAGCAACAAGATTGTTTAAGGATTGGTTGTTGAGTTATGTATGAGTTAACTGTTTCCGCAAGTTAGTAAAAAATGCCTAAGCTCTGCATAAATTCCAAAACTGTTTTTACACTACAAAAACAAATTGTCATTCAAAGTAGCAGGGGTGACTTTCTACTTCCAAATAACCAATCTTAAATTCAATCGTCAGCAAAGTTTGCATTTTATTAAATTTGGGAATATTATCCCAAAAAATGAACAAACACCTCTCAACAGCAATTTACGCAATTATTAAACCGCTCATTGGTTTAATGTTTCGTAATGGCGTGTCCTTTGCTGAATTTTCGCGAATAGCAAAACATGCATATATCAAAGAAACCGAAAAAGAGCTAATAGCGTCAGGTGAAAAAGCAAGTACTTCCAGTATTGCAATAATTACCGGGCTAACGCGCAAAGATGTGGCAGCTTTGAGAAAAGAAGCGTTACCAAGAGTGGAAGAGGGTAAACAGAAAAACAGGGCTATAAGAGTGATTTCTGGTTGGTCAACTGATCCAGATTTTTGTGATACCAAGGGGCAACCGAAAATTCTGGATATTCAAGGAAAACAGAATAGCTTTGAACAACTGGTAAATCATCATAGCGGTGATATGCCTTATAAAGCCCTTATTAAAGAGTTAATTAGAACCGAAGCAGTTGAAATTATTGATAAAAATAAAGTGGCTCTGATACGTGAAGCGTACATTCCATCGAATGATGAAAATGCTAAATACGATGTTTTGGGTGAAGATGTTTCATTACTAATTTCCACTATCAAACACAATATTATTTCATCAGATTCTGAACCAAGATATCAACGTAAGGTCAGTTACGACAAGATTCCTGCGGAGTTACTTGAAGATTTTAAGGTGCTAGCTAATAAAGAAAACCAGTTATTACTCCTTAAACTTAATGCCTGGCTGGCCCAGCATGACATGGATACTCAAACAACAATAAAAAGTGATAATCCCATGAAAGTTGGCGTTGGTGTGTACTATTTTGAGGACCCATGCGAGGGTCAAGAGGTCAAAAATGATTAAAAAATATCAGAGAGCTTTTCTAAGTATTATTTTCCTATCGGCGTCTATTTTGTTTCATGGCTGCGGAGGTGGAGGCACGACCGTCGCCGATGGTGGTATCAGCGGCACTGGCATAACAATGGGTAGAATCAGTAATTTTGGAAGCATCATTGTCGATGGTGTACGTTTTGATGTGGATAGTGCTAGCTTTATACGTGACGGTATACCAGCAACCGGTCAGGAAGAATATAGTGTCGGAGAGTTTGTCGTCATAAAAGGCAAGATTGACAACTCTGGGCTTAGTGGTATTGCTGAAGAAGTTGCTTTTACCAATGAAATTGAAGGTTCAGTAACAGTAGTTACTTCAGATGGATTGAGTCTGGAAGTATTAGGACAAAAAGTCATCACAAACTCGCTTACTGTCTTAATAGGTTTTACTGATCTCTCTACGTTGATAGTAGGGAATATTATTGAAGTATCTGGATTTAAAGATGCCAACGGAGATATTCAGGCAACCAGCATCAAACTTAAAACAACTGATTTTATTCCGGGAACCTCGGAATATGAGTTGAAGGGAACTGTTTCAAATCTAGATGCTAGCACTATGACCTTCGCTATAAACGATCTCATCATTGATTATTCTGGAGCCAAGCTTGAAGATTTTGGTTCAGTTGAACTTAGGGATGGTTTGTTTGTAGAAGTTGAAAGTGACTCGCTGATTGTTGGCAATGTTTTGATTGCAGACAAAGTTGAGTTAGAAGATGAAACTTATGAATTTGATGAAGGTACAGAAGCCAAAATTGAAGGTCAGATTACGCGATTTAATTCGGCCACTGATTTCGATGTTAATGGTTTAACGGTGACTACAGATACGAATACAGAATATTCGGATGGGGATATCAATGACCTAACTCTAGGCGCTTTTATAGAACTAGAAGGAAAAACGAACAGTGCAGGAGTCATTGTCGCTGAATCAATTGAGTTTGAAGAAAATGAAGATGAGCTGGATGAGTACGAAGGCTTTATCGAGAATGTCGACCTGGGTACTAATAAAGTAATAGTGTCAGGAAAAACTGTGGTTATCGACTCTGAAACCATAATGCGCGACGAAAGCGACTTAAATGTTTCGCCATTAACCCTCGCTGATCTTGCACTCAACGACAAAGTAAAAGTTGTTGGTGTACAAATCACAAGTGGCGAAATTCTAGCCAGTAAGTTCGAACGCAAAGAGAGTGAAGCAGAAGAACAAATCGAAGAAGGAGTTGACGAATAAGACCTAGAAGACGACGAAGAAGATGAGAGTGAAGACGAAGAAGGGCAGTAATAAATAATAAAAAACAGTAGCTGATTTAATAATTTTAAAACAAGGAAAAACTATTTTTTTATTCAGCAGAAGTGCTGATTGAAGAGGGTGACCCGGAGCTGCAACTCCGGGTCGATAAACTACTTACCGCAGTTTTTGCAGGTAAGCAACTTAGCAAGTGGAGTATACCATGAAAAAACGATATACCATTTCATTAATGGTCTCAACAGCGGCTGTGCTAGCTGCTTGTGGGGGAGGCGGAGGAGGAGCTACATCAAGCGATAGCAGTCCTACCTCATCTACTAGTAAACCAAGTGTTAATTTAACCGGAACTGTTCCGGGTACATTAATAGAAGCATTCTGCGAAGACGGGTCCTACCATGCCGTAAATTCACAAAATAATGCAACGACGAAGCATCCATTCGAACTGAAAATACCGAAAGACTTGTCATGTCGACTTGTAATGACTACGAATGAAGACGACCCAACAAACAAAGTAATCACCCCAATTAAATTTGTCAGCAGTGATGGTATTGCCAGTATTGCGTTTAGTGCTAGTGGTGATATCAATCTAGCGCATGTGGATTTAGCGCTATCAAGAGATGCGATGAACTCAGATGTTAATGAAGATGGTGTTGAGGATGTACCTACGGAAGTAAATCTGGACGCTGTGTCGTCAAGCACAATGAAAGTCATTGAAAAAGATGTTGATCCGCTTGATAAGGATGATGATGAAATCATTGACCTGTACGAAGATGATGATGGCGACAAAATCAATAATCACGATGACGAAGATGATGACGGAGACGGTATTAAAGACGATGACGACAGTGATCATGACGATGATGACGATAGAGATGGCATCAAAGACGACGATGATGTTGATGATGACAACGATGGCGTTGAGGATGAAGTAGAAGATCAGGAAGATCAGGAAGATCAGGAAGATCAGGAAGATCAGGAAGACGAAGAGAATAATCAAACGGAAAACCCACCTATTGCAGTAACTACACCATCAGCGGGTAGATTATTGGCCGCACAATGTGCTCAATGTCATCGAACTGACGCTAATCCAAACAAAGGTTTTGAAGACTTGATTGGTGAAGAAATTTACGGCGATCTTGATGAGATGAAAAGAGAGAGCAAGCGAGAGCTTATGCACCTTCAAGCGAATGGTTATTCCGATGAGCAAATCCGTCTCATGGACGACTATTTCAATAATCTTTCAAGCAAAAGTGGAGGTGAATAATGAATACTTCATCACGTAGAAATTTCCTTAAGGCACTGGGTGGTGCTACAGCGTTAGCATCTTTTCCTACTATTTTAAAGGCAGCAACAACTGGCCCAAGAGTGATTGTGGTAGGTGGTGGATTTGGTGGTGCTACGGCAGCTAAATATCTAAAGCACTGGTCTCCAGATTTAAACGTAACGTTGATCGAGCCTAAAGCAAAATACCAATCGCCAATAATGAGCAATCTGGTTCTTAATGGGCAGTTGTCGATGGATCAAATCACTTTTAGCTATGACGCCCTGGCACAAAAATACGGTGTGGAAGTTATTACTGACTGGGTTAGTGGTGTTGACGGTGTTACTCAAAAGGTTTCGCTTAGTTCTGGTGCGGTGCTTGAGTATGATCGTCTGATTCTAGCCCCAGGTATCACTTTCAATCCTGTAGAAGGGCATGATCTGGATAAGGTACCCCATGCATGGCAATCAGGCGAGCAAGTTACGATGTTGCAGCAGCAACTCGAAGCAATGCCGGCTGGTGGAACATTCGTTATGAGTATTCCTGCCGCTCCTTACCGCTGTCCTCCTGGGCCTTATGAAAGAGCCTGTGTTATTGCAGATTATTTGAAAAGCAATAAGCCGGGATCAAAGGTTATCGTACTAGATGCTAATGCGGATATTCTTGTTGAAAAAGAAATATTCGGACATGCATTTGATACTACTTATGCAGGGATTGTTGAATACCATAAAGAGGTGGTAATCACTGGTGTAGATTCTGATCAGTTAGTTGTTTCAACCGAATCAATGTCAGACATCAAGGCTGATGTTCTAAATATCATTCCAGAGCAGTCTGCAGGAGAAATTATAAAATCTGCAGGTCTCATTACTGTAGCGGATCGCTGGGCTGGTGTTAACCCTTTAAGCTATGAGTCAACCATGGTGAATAATATCCATGTCATTGGAGATTCACAGGGAACAGGCCAGCCAAAAGCTGGACACATTGCTAATTCTGAAGCAAAGGTATGTGCCGATGCGGTGATTCGTTTGTTAAATGGAGGCTTGCCATATGCAGCACCGATGACCAATTCGGCTTGTTATAGTCCTGTTTCGGCTGATACGGCAACATGGTTAACTGCAGTATATGGTTATGATTCTGCTACAGACAGTATTCAGAAAGTCGCAGGGTCTGGTGGGTCTGCATCTACGGCTACTAAAAACAACTATGAAGAAATGTTTGTTTGGTCGAAGAGTTTATTTGGAGATACTTTTTCTTAAGAGTAACTAATAGCGTAGTTTTATTATGCTTTTAAATTAGACGTTGCAGGAAGCATGAGCGCCCCTTTGCTTAATAGTTAAGGGGCGTTTTTTTATTCTTTTAGAAAGTAATAAAAAAGTGTCTAGCTCTGCATAAATTCTATTTACGTTTTAAAAAAACAAAAACGTAATTTCATTCAAAGTAGGGGGGGTGACTTTAAGCTAGGTCATTTGCCATAGCCTGACGATAATTCTCAGGAACTGGCGTTATCGCATGCGTGTAGTTTTCGTGATCTATACCGACATTAATTGCTGCGCCATCTTTAACCGCAGCAATCATCTCTGGGGTTAATTCAAAGCGCATGAAGTGCACCGCAGAGGTCTTGTCTTCGGTTTCGCGCTCTAAGTCTTCATTGCTAATCGCGAATACTTTGTCGAATCCTTCAACTTGTACCCAGGTTTTTCGGTCAATACCGATGAGTTGAGATAATGCTTTTACTCTTTCTTCAACATCCACATATTCAATCATCATCGTCGCTTTCCAGTTTGTACCTGTTGGCAACATTGCGTTATAGACTTCCAATTCTTCGTTAATACCTGCTGCATCAAATACTTTTTCGGCACGTAGAATTTCCTGAATTTGATATTTTAAGGTAGTTGCATCTTCGAAATACAGCGTAACATTTGGTCCAACAGGTAGATTGCGGCTCTTTTTGTGAAGCATGGTTGCAGCGCGAATTTCTGGTCGCTGTTCGTGATACTGTTCTAAAGAAAGTAAGTCATCTCTGGTGAGTTGTTGTGTCATTTTTTTATCCGTCAATCTGATTTATAGCCCGTAAGCCATACGTAATAAGGTTAGTGGGTGCTGTGGCTCTGAATCATCCTTCATGCCATTCGCTATCTGATGTCCTGCCATAGGACAGTCACTACTGTAAAAGTCTGATTCCGACTTTTGGACTTTAGAAATAACCGGGCGACAGATTTTCATCGATTTCTCATGAAATTCTTCTTTGACCGCGTATGTACCGTCATGACCAGAGCAACGCTCAATCGTTTCTATCGTAGTATCTTGAACCAGCTGTAAAAGGTCTCTGGTTTTTAAACCCATGTTTTGTACACGTAAGTGACAGGCTGCATGATATGCAATTTTGCCTAGTGATTTCTTGAAGTCTATATTTAGCAGCTCTTCTTTGTGACGCAACATCAAGTATTCGAAAGGATCAAAGATGTGCTCTTTTACTTTCTGTACATCCGCATCATCAGGGAACATTAACGGTAATTCTTGTTTGAACATCAAAACACAAGAAGGTACGGGAGCGATAATGTCCCAGCCTGCATCAATCTTTTTCACCATCTCAGGGATGTTGATGTTTTTAGCGTGTTCTACAGATTTTAAGTCGCCTAGCTCTAGCTTCGGCATGCCACAGCACACTTCTTTATCGACTAAGGAAACTGCGATCTCATTGTGGCGTAGTACTTTGCCCAAATCTTCTAATAGATGTGGTTCATTGCGATTGCCATAACAGGTCGCGAAGATGGCTACTTTGCCTGTAGTTCGGCCCGCTTGTTTAACATCTGCGTGCGTGCTTTTGCTTTCTTCTACTGTTGATGCAAGTAACTTTCTGCCGGTTTTACTGTGATATTTAGGAACAGTAGCATCAGGGTGAATACCTAGCACTTTCTGTAGCGCTTTTCTGGCCAAGCCATTTTCATTCGCAGCGTTAACGATAGTTGAAACAACCGGAATTCCAGCTAGGTTTCCGACCTTATCGGTAGCCGATAAAATCTTGTCGCGAGTTTTAAAATCACCTTTCTTATGCTTAATAGCTTTTGCCCTGAGCATCAGGTGAGGGAAGTCGACATTCCACTCGTGCGGTGGTGTGTAAGGGCACTTTGTCATATAACAAAGGTCGCACAGGTAACATTGATCGACGACTTTTACGAAATCTTTCTTATCGACACCATCGACTTCAAAGGTGTCAGATTCATCGACCAAATCAAATAAAGTGGGAAATGCATCGCATAGGCTGACACAACGGCGACAGCCATGGCAGATATCATAAACCCGCTCAAGTTCTTCATTGAGCGAATCTTCGTTGTAAAAATCTGGATTTTTCCAGTCTAAGGGATGTCGTGTGGGTGCTTCTAAATTGCCTTCACGTGCTGCCATAGTGATTAAATTCCGTTTCTTAATCCAACTTTATACTTTATATGTGTTCCCTCTCTTAAGGAATAAGAGAGGGAGGAATCTTCAAAATTAAATGAAGATTAGTCGTCTAGATTGTCTAGCGCTTTCTGGAAACGGTTGGCGTGTGAGCGCTCCGCTTTGCCCAGAGTTTCAAACCAATCAGCGATTTCGTCAAAGCCTTCTTCACGAGCTTGCTTAGTCATTCCCGGGTACATATCTGTGTACTCATGAGTTTCACCAGCAACCGCTGTTCTTAGGTTGTCAGCAGTAGGACCAAATGGAAGGCCTGTTGCTGGATCGCCCGTTTCTTCTAAATACTCAAGATGACCGTGAGCATGTCCTGTTTCACCTTCAGCAGTTGAACGGAAAACAGTAGCTACATCGTTGTAACCTTCAACGTCAGCTTTTGCTGCAAAGTATAAGTAACGACGGTTTGCCTGAGATTCACCTGCAAAAGCATCTTTTAGGTTTTGCTCAGTCTTGGTTCCTTTAAGAGACATAATTTTTCTCCTTGGTTGTTATAAAATTATTTTGGTAAGATTTTTATGAAAGTCGCAGACGCAACTGACCTTTATAATATAGGAAGTATACCTAGATAGGTCTAATTGAATAATTAGAATGATTTGATTCATGAAAGCGAAGATCAGAAAAACTTAGCTATACCTAGCGTTGTAAGGTAGTTTTCAAATCCGGATAGCGCATTTTAATTTTTAATGATTCAAGCATTTTGTCATTTTTTATCCGACGAGACTCTTTCATATACGAAATCATCCCTGCGCTTAAGGTTTTCTCCGCTGCTTCCAGACTGATTTGTGGCGGGCGCGGTAAACCCGCAAAATCAGCTACGTTATTAAAATAATCCGTCATGGTGCTAGGGTTGCCATCGGTGACATTGATTATTTCATTGCTAAGTTTACATTCCATGGCCGCAACACACGCTTGCGCAAGGTCATCAGCATGAATACGGTTTGTGTAACCCGCATCATCCGCATTAATCACCGGTAAGCCTTTTTTAAGGCGTTCAAGTGGTAATCTTTCTTTGGCATAAATTCCGGGTACTCTTAAAATCATGAATTCGGAGTCTGTTTTATCAGACCAAACCTGCAATATTTGTTCAGCGGATAAGCGTCTTATTGCTCTCTCTGCTTTAGGGTTTACTGCTGAGTTTTCGTCAATCCATTCGCCTGCACTATCGCCATAAACACCTGTGGTACTTATCAAAACAATACGCCGAGGTTTAGCACTGCCTAGTTGTTGAAGAAATTGCTTTAATCGCTGATCTTCACAACCTCTAGGTGTAGGAGGGGCAAAGTAATAGACAGCAGCTTCTTCAAAATCAAAACCATCCAATGAATAAGAACTGTCGAGATCAACGGCATGGGCATCAATATTAAGTGTTTGGCATTGTTCAACAGATTCAGTGGAAGAAACTATCGCTTTTATACTTTGCGTTTCCAGTTGATCTTCGGAAGCCAATAACGCGGCAACACGTTTACCGATATCACCACAACCAACAATCCAGCAATTTTTAAGATGAATATTTGGGGAGTGTGAAGCATTTTCAGAAGTCATGGAAAAAGACTAGCGCTTAATGACCGCTTATACAATATTCATTTTGTCTGCGGCCAATCGGAATCTACTTGAAAAACAAGCGTTTTGCCCCCATCATTGATTAAAATATAATCAATTTTAATTACTCAAATAACTATAAGAATTACTAGGAGATATTCATGGAATTGTTACCCATTGCCATAGTTGTATTCGCAATAATAGTCATAATGATGGGCGTCAAACGTGTTCCACAAGGCATGGAATACACCGTAGAACGTTTTGGTCGCTATACCAGAACACTAAAGCCGGGTATTCAATTTCTGATTCCATTCATTGACGGCATTGGAGCCAAAGTGAACATGATGGAGCAAGTAACTGATGTTCCTCAGCAAGAAGTAATCACCAAAGATAACGCCATGGTAACCGCAGATGGTGTGGTGTTTTTCAAGGTAATGGATGCAGCAAAATCAGCCTATCGTGTAAACGATATGTACCGTGCGGTTCTTAATATCACCATGACTAATATTCGAAGCGTGATGGGTTCGATGGACCTGGATGAATTACTCTCCAAGCGTGACGAGATAAACTCTAGATTATTAGTGGTTGTCGATGAAGCAGCTGCGACGTGGGGGATTAAAGTTACTCGTATTGAGATCAAAGATATCAACCCACCTGCTGACCTTGTTGAATCCATGGGTCGTCAAATGAAAGCAGAACGTGAAAAACGCGCGTTGATACTGGAAGCAGAAGGCACACGTGCAGCGCAAATACTTAATGCAGAAGGTATAAAACAATCAGCAATATTAGCCGCAGAGGGTGAAAAAGAAGCGGCTTTTAGAGAAGCTGAAGCACGAGAGCGCTTAGCTGAGGCTGAAGCGAAAGCAACTGCCATGGTCTCACAAGCAATTGCCAAAGGTGATGTACAAGCCATTAACTATTTTGTCGCGCAAAAGTATACTGAAGCTTTAAGAGATATTGCCTCAGCTGATAATTCTAAAATCATTATGTTACCAATGGAAGCAGCGAGCTTAATGGGCTCTATCTCTGGTATTGCAGAAATTACCAAAGAAGCATTTGGCAATAAGGTAGATAAATAATGGAAGGGCTTACAAACGGGCTTTTTGATAATTTACAGTTCTGGCATTGGTTGGTTTTTGCCATTGTACTAGTGATACTCGAAGTGTTTTCCCCTGCCGCATTTTTTATGTGGATGGGCGCCGCAGCCGGTGTTACTGGTTTAGCACTATTGGCATTGCCAGAAATGAGCTGGCAAATACAGTTTATTCTATTTTCTGTTGCGAGCATTGCATCCATTTTAGTGGGACGTACATTTTTCAGCCGCAAATCAGCGAATACCGATGACCCAACCTTGAGTCAACTTGAACACGAACTTACAGGGAATGTATACGAAGTTGAAAAAGATATAGTCAATGGAAGCGGACGTATAAAAGTCGGCGAATCAACCTGGAAAGCACAAGGGCCTGATAGTAAAGCAGGTTCTTCGGTTAAGGTTATTGGCGTTAAAGGTGCGGTTCTTTTGGTTGAGCCAGTTTAACTTTATTCCTTGAGTCACCCCCCTACTTATAGGCACTTTTTGAAAAAATGTGCCTATAAGTAGGGGGGTGACTCAATAAACTATTTATGCGTCTTTATCAGGAAACACCACCAAATGTTCAAATTCCATGGTGATTCCAAGCTCCTCACCCACTTCGTGATTATGATGTGAATGCACCAGCGATAGCAGCTGTGTTCCATCTTCCATTTCCAGCGTGAAAAGGTTATTTGCACCTCTGAATACGCGAGAGACAATCTTTGCTTTGCGCGGGCTACAGTCGTCATGGATGATGTCATCAGGGCGGACTAAGACTTTCACCTTACACCCTGGCTTACACATTTTAGGAACGATTCCTTCTAATGGTGCGAGTGATGTTTTTATGACATTGTCGTCCATTACTTCGCCGTCGATAAATACCCCGGAGCCGATGAAGTCTGCAACAAATATCGATTCTGGCTCATGGTATAACTCATAGCCACTTCCCCATTGCAGTAACTTGCCCTGATTGATTACACCGATGCTATCTGCCATGGCGAATGCTTCATTTTGATCATGTGTAACTAACACAGCAGTGATGTTCTCGTGTTTCAGAATACTGCGGACTTCTCTGGCTAATTCTTCACGCAGTTCGGCGTCCATGCTGGAGAATGGTTCGTCCAGTAATAGTAAATCTGGTTTTGGCGCTAAGCCTCGAGCGAGTGCAATACGTTGCTGTTGACCGCCTGATAATTCATGCGGGTAGCGTGCGCCATAGTCTTGTAGATTAATCAGTTCTAGTAATTGTTTTATGCGTTCTGATTTATCTTTTTTACTCAAGTGGCGTATGCCAAAGCCAATATTTTCAGCAATAGTAAGGTGTGGAAATAGCGCAAAATCCTGAAACACCATGCCGATATTTCTTTTTTCTGGTGGCATGGTGAAACCGACATTGCTAACGGTTGTATCGACTAGTTTTATGCTGCCGTGTGTAATCGGTTCAAAACCAGCTATCGCGCGTAACAAAGTGGTTTTGCCACAACCACTAGGTCCAAGTAAACAGCCAATTTCGCCTTTATCTAATTCGAAACTTGCTTGTGTGACAACCTCGTTTTGGTCATAAGCAATGGAAACGTTATCTACGTGGAGTATTTTCATTTATGTCTTCCAGCACGGGAATGGCTAATCGCCTTACTCAATAATATCACTGGGATGATACCAACTAAAACAATCATTAAGGCAGGTGCTCCGGCATCAGGTAAGCGTTCATCAGCTGCCATTTCATAAGCACGAACCGCTAAGGTATTAAAATTAAAGGGGCGCATAATCAATGTAGCGGGTAATTCTTTTAACACATCAACGAATACTAAAAGCAACGCGGTTAGCACGGTGCCACGCATAATCGGCATGTGAATCCGACGTAACACGCCAAAGGGCGATAAACCCAGAGAGCGACCTGCGTCATCCATCGTTGGTTTTATTTTACCCAGACCAGAGTCGATTGCTTGAATAGAAACTGCTAAAAAGCGCACGGTGTAGGCAAATAGCAGCGCAAACAGGGTGCCTGAGAATATTAAGCCGGTGGAGATATCAAAGTGCTCTCGCATCCATGCATCAATACTATTATCCAGCCAGGCAAATGGTACCATTACGCCAACAGCGATAACGGTACCCGGAATGGCGTACCCCATTGAAGCGACATTAACACTGGTGTTAATGACTTTGGTTTTGCGTAATCGCTTGCCGTAACCCAATAACAAGGCAATGCTAACGGCAATCAATGCTGCCAAAGCCGCAAGCATTAAACTATTACCCACCAGAACAAAAAAGGATGCGTCGATCACTTCTTCTGCGGTGGTGAATGTCCACACGAATAACTGCAAGGCAGGAATAATAAAGCCAAGCAACAACGGCATGAAGCAGGCAAATACAACTAATACTGCCATCCAGCCTTTCATTTGATAGCGCTTGATCGTTGAATATTTATTGGTTGAATGATGAAATTTAGCGCGCTTGCGTGACCATTTTTCAAGCATTAACAAAGCAAACACAAAGCCGAGCAATAAAGCTGCTAATTGCGCCGCAGTTGCACCATCACCCACGCCGAACCAGGTACGGAAAATTCCTGTAGTGAAAGTGGAAATGCCGAAATATTGAACGGTTCCGTAATCGGCTAATGTTTCCATTAACGCTAATGATAAACCTGTGACAATCGCAGGGCGTGCAAGGGGTAAAGCAACGCGGTAAAAACCTTGCAGCGGTGTATTGCCCAAAGTACGGCTCGCTTCAAGCACAGCGATAGATTGATCCAAAAACGCTGCACGTGCCATCATATAAACATAAGGATAAAGCACTAGCGATAGCATCATTATTGCGCCACCAATCGAACGTACCTCAGGAAACCAGTAATCCTTGGGGCCCCAGCCAAAGGTTTCGCGTATGAATGTTTGTAGTGGTCCAGCAAAATCCAACATACCGGTATAGGTATAAGCAATAATGTAAGCGGGAATTGCCAGCGGTAATAATAAAGCCCAAGAGAAAAAGCGCCGACCGGGGAATTCACACATGCTGGTTAACCAGGCAGTGGTGATGCCGATACTTAATACGCCAGCAGATACACCCACCATGAGAATTAAAGAATTAGTGATGTAATCCTTTAATAAGTAGTCGTATAAATGCGTCCAGTTTTCATTGAAAGGCTGCAATAAAAAGCTTGCAACAACCAGAACGGGTAGCGCCATTAATAACGCAATCGTCACAATTGAAACATTCCAACGATCCAGCTTTGGCAAGCGAAATCCTACTTTGGAAGATGTTTGATTTGTGGACTGATTATTCATTACAGCGTTAAGTATTAAGAGTGGCGAGAGTTTAAATTAAATGAGAATTATTCGCAATTAAACCGTAATTAAAACGAGTGAATAACCGGGAAAAGAGATTAAAGGTCACCCCCCTACTTTAAGAGGGTTTTTATCGTAACGTTGATTATTCTATTTTGAAGGGTATCAAGCACAGAAAGTACTCGATACCCTTTTTGAAGGATTTGAAGCCAGTCTTTAAAAAACTGACACTGCTACGAATGCGTGATCAGTTTAAAAAAGGTTTAAGGTGTTAACCTTGCTTCAATAACCTTTCAAGATCAATCAAAGCTGCATTAGCTCTTGAAATATAGGACGCCATTACCAATGAATGGTTGGTCACAAAGCCAAAACCTTTACCGTTAAGAATCACCGGACTCCAGATAGCTTGTTGAGTGCCTTCCAATTCACGAATAATTTGACGCAAACTGATCAGCGCATTTTTGTCTTTTAACACGTCGTTAAAATCGACTTCAATCGCTCGCATAATGTGAATTAGTGCATAGGTCTGACCGCGAGCTTCATAAAACACATCATCAATTTTAAACCAGCCCGTTTTAACATAGTTAGATTCTGCGTTAGGCGTCGATTGTTTGGCGTTTTTATCGCCAGCCAGTGACGTATCTAATTGCTCTCTACCCACACTTGAACTCAGTTCTTGCGCTAATGAACCTAAGCGTTTTTTTACCAAGTCTACCCAGTCGCCTAAATTATCAGCACGTGCGTAGAATTGTGCGTTGTTTTTTCCTGTACTAGATAATCTTGCAAGATACTTATCCAGTGTTTTGATGCCGTCTCTGTATTGGCTTTCAGCGGGCGGTAAAATCCATAGATTGGTGTCTGTATGAAATTTAGTTGCGGTATTGATCAAGTCATCATCTTCCTGCGACTGCGATTGTGAACGACTTAAATCATTTCGTAATGCCAATGCCAGATCACGGGCTTGCACCAGCACACCAAATTCCCAATTAGGCATATTGTCCATAAATACACCGGGAGGCATGCGGTCGTTTTCAATGAATCCCCCGGGCTTGTCGAGTAGGGTTTTCATTAACCGTGATAATGTTGCGGTAGTGGTAAAACCGGTTACCATTTCAGCACCCATTTCATCGGCATAGGTTTGTGCATTGGTATTTACATCAAAGCGTGCGGGTTCGCGGCTCCAGTAAAACATCAGTAAAAGTGACAGAATGAGCAAGGTGACAATAAACATTCCTATTGTCCATTTAAGGCCTTTTTCTTTCCAGGTTGAGGGTTTGTATAATGAAAATACTTTTCCAACTGCACCCATGTGAAAACTCCAAGATTAAATTAGTGTGAGATGATTCAAATATGCGGCTTTAGGCGTGACTTATCAAGTACACTGTGCGAAGTTCTGGTGAAATCTAATAAATACCTCTTATGAAAACCATCTTTAAAGAATATATCAATGTAGCATTGCAAGTGAGATGGGCATTTTTACTGGTGATGATCGGCATTATCTCTGCGACTTTTCTAGGGATCTATGTGCCTGTTTTTTATAAAAATATAGCGAATGGCTTTGCCGAGCCTTTTAGTGCAGAAACCAGTGCGATGATGCTGCAGAATTTCTGGATGATTGTGTTGTTCTATGCCGGTATCTGGCTATCCTGGCGTGTGCTTGAAATCGGTATCGTGCCTGTTGATGGAGGTGGTATGCGTCTGTTGAACAAGCGCTGCTTCAAGGTATTGAAACGTCAGAAATTTCTGTATTTCGAAAATAATTTCTCGGGTAGTTTAATCAAACAGGCAGGGCGTTTTTCACGCTCTTATGAAGTGATTGTGGACTGGTTTATTTTCCAGTTTGTACAAAATGTATTAAGCATCTCGATCGCTTTTATTATTTTCTATCAACACTACCCTGAGTTTGCTTACTATTTTCTGGTATGGGTGATTGGATTCATTATCTGGAGCGTGGGTTTTTCCATCTGGAAATTGAAATACGATAAAGCCGTTGCAGAAAGTGACTCAAAGTTGGGGGGTGCCTATTCTGATGCAATCAGTAATATCTTTATCGTTAAAAGCTTCGCCCTAGAAAAAAGCGAACAAAACAACATCGATGAAAAAGCCGATGTGGTTTATCAAAAAACCAAGATTGCCTGGATATTGATGTTTGTTTCATTTGCGGTTCAAGGCTTTTTGACCATGGGCATCGAGCTGGTACTGGTGTACAAAATGATTGGTAAGTGGGAGCTGGGCCTATTCAATGTCGGCGAATTCGTTTTATTCCAATCGATTCTGTTGATTTTGGTGCAGCGTCTCTGGGAATTCGGACGAAATTTCCGTAACTTTTTCACCGCCTTGGCCGATGCCGCAGAAATGGCGGATGTCTTTAAAAATGATGATTTCGAGCGAGATTCTTCCACCGCCAAAGATTTGAAGATCAGTAACGGTGGCATTCAAATCAAAAACATTAATTTTGCTTATTCAAGCAGTGATAAAAGTCAGGATGGATTGTTCGAAGACTTTTCGCTGGATATAAAACCCGGCGAGAAAATAGCCTTAGTAGGACATTCCGGTTCAGGCAAAACATCACTGACTAAATTGCTGTTTCGCTTTTTTGAACCGCAACAAGGCAAGATTTTATTCGATGGACAGGATGCCAAAGACTTTACTCTGTCATCGCTACGCAATCAGATTTCATTAGTGCCACAACAACCCGAGTTGTTTCACCGAACCGTGCGAGAAAATATTTTACTGGGTGAAGAAGTCAGTGAAGAGGCGTTGATCAAAGCGGCTAAAAACTCAGGGTGTTTAGAGTTTATTCAAAGCCTGCCAGAACAGTTTGAAACGATGGTGGGAGAGCGTGGGGTGAAACTTTCAGGTGGTGAAAAGCAGCGAATCGCATTGGCCCGCGCTTTTCTGGAAGATGCGCCTATCGTGGTATTGGATGAAGCAACAAGTGCGTTAGATTCGATTACAGAAAAACAAATTCAATCAGCCATATTTGAACTGATTGAAGAGAAAACCGCGATAGTGATTGCACATCGTTTATCTACTATTTTACGAATGGACCGAATTCTAGTGCTCGATAGCGGCAAAATTATCGAACAGGGGACGCATCAGGAATTACTTGATAAAGGCGGTAAATATGCAACCATGTGGAAGCATCAAAGTGGTGAGTTTCTAAAACAGAATTAAGGTTTATAGAGGTCAAATTTTACCTCTAAGCGTTTTGTTAAAATATGCCTCATACACGCTAAGTTATAGAGTCTCCTTTTAGTCGAGCTATCACTAAGCTTTGGCATAAATTCGTGCTAACGTTTTAAAAAACAAAACGAGAACTCATTCAAAGTAGGGAGGTGACCAAATGAAAATAGTTGAAGCACAATCTGAAGATATGGAGATAGTCCGTGATTTCTTTCGTGAATATCAGGCCTGGTTAAATGTGGATATCTGTTTTCAGGGGTTCGAGGAAGAATTAGCGAGTTTGCCCGGTCGCTATGCCGCCCCAAAGGGAGCGATTTATTTGGTGTTCGATGATGACGAACCAGTAGCCTGCGCTGCGATAAGACCAAGAATCGATAAAGCAGAAACAGAAGCGGAGTTTAAACGTTTGTTCGTGCGGGAATCGCACCGTAAAAAAGGTATAGGAAAAATTGTGTTTAATGCGGCGATGAATAGCGCAAAAGCAATGGGTTATGAGACCGTGGTATTAGAAACCTTACCGATAATGGAATCAGCCAAGCATCTTTATCAACACTATGGCTTCAAACATTGCGCCCCTTATTTTGATGATGCTGACCCAAGCGTTGAATTTTTCCGTTATCAATTCGACCCATCCACATAACTGCTTAGCCAATCTCTACAATAATATATGAGTAAAAACAAGTTATCGTTCGCAGATAAATTACTGCACTGGTTTGATGATCACGGTCGTAAAGATTTACCGTGGCAACAGGATATCAACCCTTATCGAGTCTGGGTGTCTGAGATTATGTTGCAGCAAACGCAAGTGAAAACAGTTATTCCATACTTTCAACGATTTATGGAGTCATTTCCAACGGTTAAATCTCTGGCAGACGCAGAGCAAGATGAAGTTTTAAAACACTGGTCAGGCTTAGGTTATTACGCGCGTGCGAGAAATATGCATGCGGCAGCAAAAATGGTACGAGATGAGTTTAACGGCGAATTCCCTAACGATATTGAAAGCATCCAACGTTTAAAAGGCATTGGGCGTTCAACTGGCGCAGCTATTTTATCGATTGCCAGTAATCTGCCAGAACCGATTTTGGATGGAAATGTTAAACGAGTGCTAAGTCGTGTTTTTGCGGTGGAAGGCTGGGCAGGAAAGTCTGCGGTGTTAAAAGAATTGTGGACGCTTGCCGAACAAACCACGCCCAAAACGCGCAACGCTGATTACACTCAGGCCATTATGGACTTGGGTGCAACGCTGTGTACCCGCAGTAAACCACGTTGTGATGATTGCCCGATGAAAAGCGATTGCATTGCTTATGCCGACAATCGACAAGCAGAATTACCGGCGAAAAAGCCGAAGAAAGCTATCCCTGAGAAAAATACGATAATGCTCATTGTTAAAGATGAAGCGGGTGATGTGTTTATGCAGAAACGTCCACCAACAGGAATTTGGGGAGGATTATGGTGTTTTCCTCAATTTGAAACAGAACAAGACGCGGAAAACTGGACAGAAGAATTCTTGGGTCAATGGGATCAAAAAGTACAAAAGCTCGATATTCTTAGCCATACTTTCAGTCACTTTAAGCTGCACATTCAACCCTTGATAATTCAATTGAAAGCCCCCATTAAAATGAGTGTGATGGAGAAAACAGATAACCTCTGGTATAACGTCAACACAGAATTCAACGGTGGTCTTGCAGCACCTGTAAGCACATTGTTAAACACATTAATTACAGAAGTAGTTACATTAAAAACGACACAAAAAAATTCAACAGTTTAGTTATTAAAAATTAGTTATTAGAAATTAAAGGACAGAAACATGGCAAGAATGGTTAATTGCATCAAGCTAGGCAAAGAAGCAGAAGGTTTAGACATGCTGACTTACCCAGGTGAGTTAGGACAAAAGATTTTTGACAATATCTCAAAAGAAGCATGGCAGGGATGGGTAAACCATCAAACAATGTTACTCAATGAGTATCGTTTATCACCAATTAACCCGAAGGATCGTAAATTTCTTGAAGAAGAAATGGAGAAATTCTTACTTGGTGAAGGTCCATCGTCAGTAGATAATTTCGTACCAGAATAAATAATAAAGACACCCCCCTGCTTTTAAGCTTTTTTTGTAAAAAACCGGCTGTAAGTAGGAGGGTGACTTTAAATAATTAAGGACACTAATGGCAGCAAACTGGATTCCAGCATCGGTTATTGAAAACCGCAAATTGACAGATAGGCACTTTGCCCTGATCTTCGACGCTGAACTATTGCCTTTTAAACCGGGTCAGTTTGCGCGCTTGCAAATCGAAGCAGAAAACGATGAAGGGGAATTAGAAAAGTTCGCTAACCCTTACTCATTAATCAATACGCCTGATGAAAAATATGCCGAGGTCTATTTTAACACTGTGGCAGATGGCAAAGTGTCTAACGGTTTAGCGGCTTTAAAACCGGGTGATACGCTGGAAATTGCGCAACCTTGCGTGGGCTTTTTCGTGTTGTCACAAATCCCGGATTGCAAACACCTGTGGATGCTTTCTACAGGAACAGGCGTCGGTCCCTATTTGTCGATGCTTAAAACCGATGAAGTCTGGGAGCGATTTGAAAAAATCACCTTGGTGCACGCGGTTCCTTACGCTAGCGAATTGAATTACTCAGAACTCATTGAGCAGTTTGCGGCAGAACACCCCGATCAATTTCAGTTTATTTCTATTGTCAGTCGTGAAGATCATGAAGGATCACTCAAAGGACGTATTCCTGCTTTAATTGAGAACGGTGAACTGGAAGCGAAAGCGGGTTTGGAAATTAATAAAGAAAACTCGCATGTGATGTTGTGTGGAAATAGTGGTTTACTCAACGATACCAAAGCGGTGTTGTTAGAGCGTGGCATGAATAGACACCTTAATCACAAACCCGGGCATGTTTCTTCAGAGCAGTACTTCTAAGTTAGTTTTTAGCTGACTTTCTCGTTTCGTCTTTATCTCAAGACTAACTAATACTTCGCTATATTTTGATCTGTTACTGTTTCTAAAAGCACGGTAGAAAACTCAGCGGGTTTTTTTCGGTAAACCACATGGTTGCCTTTAAATGTTCTTATTGTCCAGCCCCGTTCTTTGGCGCGTTGCCATGAAACATCTCTCGAGCGTTTTTCTTCTGACATGCCTTTTGGTACGAATGCCAGATAGGTTGCATTCAATCGTTTAGCTGCTGGGTTTATATATGATACTGGCTCGGTATACGATTTTAGAGATTGTATAACGTCTCTGGGATATGGTTTATCGAACTTCAGCCAGGGGAAATGAATCATGCCATTAATGACTTTGTAACTGGGTTTCAATGGTTTCACATCAATCATCGACATACCATCATCAGGCACCATAGCATCGACAAAAGTGACATGGCGAATACGTTGAGGAATACGGTTCATCACGCCGGTTAACACCATTCCGCCATAGCTGTGCCCAACTAAAATAATATTGTCCAAGCGCTCGAAAATAATCGTATTCACCACATCGTTAATGTGAGTGGTGAGTGAAATTTCTGGGCTGGCCAAATGATATTTCTCACCTAGCCCCGTGAGTGTCGGTCTATAAACGATGTGACCTTTTGCGGTCAGATGCTGCGCAACGGTTTTCCAATCCCAACCACCACCTGTGGCGCCATGCACAATAACGAATGTGTATTTTTCTGAGTTCTCAAGTGTTTTGCTGGCGTCTTCACTTGCTAATTCTTTCGCCATTAAACTGGGAGAAAATAACGCAAAAACCAAACATAAGATTGGAATTGTTATTAATTGTAGAATTATAGGAATAAATTGACCGCGTGTGATTTTCATATCAGCTAATGTTAGACGTAGATGCCTTCATTTTAATTAGTTGATGAAGAAATAGAAAATAGTTTTTATACAAATAAAAGTATTAAAACACACCCCCCTACTTTTAGGCCAATTTTATAAAAAACAGGCTAAAAGTAGGGGGGTGTGTTTATCGATGACTTATTGTTTTGAATGTTGCGAAACCTAACGAACTAATTTTACGCTGAAATTTTGCTCATTGATTGGCTCGTCGCGAAATCGAGCATGCGTTGTGTCGATCTAAGCGCTTTTACGCGTACTTCTTCATCAACGAAAATTTCATTGTTGCCATTCTTTAAAACTTCTAACAAATTATGCAGGCCATTCATTGCCATCCAAGGGCAATGCGCACAACTAACGCAATTTGCACCATCACCGTGAGTTGGTGCAGGGATAAATACTTTGCCGGGTGCTTCTTGCTGCATTTTGTAGAAAATGCCTTTATCGGTGGCAACGATAAATTCCTTATTGGGCATATCTCTCGCAGCATTGATAATTTGGGTGGTTGAACCAACCACATCGGCCATTGCGATGATTTCTTCGGGAGATTCAGGATGTACCAGAACACCAGCATTGGGGTGCTTTTCGATAAGTTCGCCCAATGAACGGGTTTTGAATTCGTCATGGACGATACAGGCGCCTTGCCAGCATAACATCTCAACCCCTGAAACTTTCTGGATGTAATTACCTAGATGTTTATCGGGTGCCCATAATACTTTTTTGCCTTGTTTACCGAGCCAGCTAACTAAATCTAAAGCGATTCCTGAAGTAACAACATAATCAGCGCGTGCTTTCACATCGGCGCTGGTATTAGCATAAACCACAACGGTATGGTCAGGATGCGCATCACAAAATGGGGCAAAATCTTCAATTGGACAGCTAAGGTCCAGAGAACATTCCGCTTCGAGTGTTGGCATTAACACGCGTTTTTCAGGGGTCAGAATTTTTGCCGTTTCGCCCATGAAACGAACACCAGCAACAATTAATGTTTTTGCAGGGTGTTCATTACCAAATTTAGCCATGTCGAGAGAATCAGAAACATAACCACCGGTTTCTTCTGCAAGTTCTTGCAGTTCCTGGTCAACATAGTAATGTGCGACCAATACGGCATCCTGTTCTTTCAGGAGCTTTTTGATCTCATCTTTGACGGCTTCTTTTTCTTCAGGAGAGTAATGTGGGCGCAAATTTTCGATTTGTGCCGTTACCGGAACTTTAAATTCTGGAATGATGGGTGCTGTTACAGTAGACATGTTTTATACTTTGGGTCTCAAATCCTAGATTTCAACAGTATATCAATCCATGTCAGATAAAAATACCAGTAAACCTTTAGTTCTCGTCGATGGCTCATCGTACCTATTCCGTGCGTTTTACGCATTACCATCGAGCCTTACCAGCCCAGACGGGATGCAAACCAACGCGATTCACGGCGTTCTGAATATGCTCGATAGGTTGAGAAAAGACTATCAACCAGATCACATGGCGGTAATTTTTGATGCGAAAGGCAAAACCTTCCGCAATGACATGTTCCCCGAATATAAAGCCACGCGCCCACCAATGCCGGATGAGTTGCGCGATCAAATCGAGCCGCTACACAAGATTATCGAAGCACAAGGCTATCCGATGATAGTAATGCCAGGTGTTGAGGCTGATGATGTGATCGGCACGATGTCGAAACTGTATGACGGTGATGTAATCATCTCAACGGGTGATAAAGACATGGCACAGTTGGTCGATGACCAGATCAGTTTGATCAACACCATGTCGAATAGCTTCCACGATCGCGCAGGCGTTATTGAAAAATATGGTGTGCCACCTGAGCGTATCCGTGATTACTTAGCGTTGATGGGGGATAAGGTCGACAATATTCCGGGTGTACCTAAAGTGGGGCCAAAGACCGCTGTTAAGTGGTTGACCGAATATGATTCTCTTGATGCGATTATGCAAAACGCGGATAAATTTGGTGGCAAGATTGGTGAAAACTTACGTGAGTCATTGGAGTTTTTACCGTTATCGTATGAATTGGTGACGATTAAATGTGATCTTGAGTTGGATGTGTCTCCAGAGTACTTAAGCTTTAACGAAGAAAATAAACAACTACTGGCTGAGCTTTATCAGAAGTATGGTTTCCGTACGCGTTTAAGCAATTTGCAATCAACCTCAGATACGCCGATTCAGTTGAAGCCAGAAGCTGTAGGTTCCAATAGTGATAGCGAAGAAATTGGAATCCCGGAAATAGAAGAGATTAAAGAAGTTGATTACCAAACAATTCTTACCGAAGAGCAATTAGATAGTTGGATTGCTGATTTAAAAGATTCAAAACTATTCGCGTTCGATACTGAAACAACTAGTCTTGCGTATATGGATGCCAGAGTGGTTGGGATGTCATTTTGTATCAAAGCAGGCACAGCAGCTTATTTGCCGCTAGCACATGATTATGTAGGTGTTCCTCAGCAACTGAATTTTGATGCTACTTTGGCCAAGTTGAAATCACTGCTTGAAGATCCTACTGTGCTTAAAGTCGGTCAAAATCTTAAATATGATCGCTCTGTGTTGCTAAATCACGGTATAGAGTTAAAAGGTATCGCGCACGATACGATGCTGGAATCTTATGTTCTGGATTCGGTATCGAATCGCCATGATATGGATACGCTGTGTGAAAAACACCTTGGGCATATCAATATAAAATTTGAGGATGTTGCTGGTAAAGGCAAGAAGCAACTCACCTTTAATCAGGTCCAAATCGATGATGTAACTCAGGATAGTGATGATCCTGATGTTGAGGCAACAGTGACTCGTGGCGCCGCTTATTACGCAGCGGAAGATGCAGATATGACTTTACGTTTACATAATTTCTTCTGGCCGCAACTAAGACCGCGTCAGGCACAAGAAAAACTGTATCGTGAAATCGAAGTGCCGTTACTCAAAGTATTATCAGATATTGAGCGCAATGGTGTATTGGTCGATGCTGAAATGCTAGGAAAGCAGAGTGAAGAATTATCGATCAGAATGAAAGAACTGGAACGGGATATTTATGAATCAGCGGGTGGTGAGTTTAATCTAGGCTCACCTAAGCAGATTCAGGAAATTTTCTTCAACGAAGATAAGCTAAATCTTCCCGTTATCCGTAAAACACCCAAAGGTCAGCCGTCAACCGCTGAAGATGTGTTGCAGGAATTAGCGGAAGAGCATGAAGTACCGCGCTGGTTATTGGAGCATCGAGGATTGAGTAAGTTGAAGTCGACTTACACAGACAAATTGCCATTAGAAATAAACCCTCAAACAGGCAGGGTGCATACGTCTTATCACCAAGCGATTGCAGCTACTGGTCGTTTGTCATCGAGTAATCCTAATCTACAGAATATTCCAGTACGAAATGCTGAAGGCAGACGTATTCGTCAGTCGTTTGTTGCACCCGAAGGGTTTAAAATTTTAGCGGCTGATTATTCTCAAATAGAATTACGCATAATGGCGCACTTGTCAGGTGATGAAGGTCTGGTAGAAGCGTTTTCTCAAGGTAAAGATATTCATCGAGCGACTGCCGCCGAGATATTCGAAGTACCGCTTGATGATGTGCAAACAGAGCAACGTCGTGCAGCGAAAGCCGTTAACTTCGGTCTTATTTATGGCATGTCCGCGTTTGGTTTGGCGAAACAACTCAAGGTTTCACGCACTGAGGCAGCAGAATACGTAACAAAGTATTTTCAGCGCTATCCGGGTGTTAAGCATTATATGGAAGACACGCGTGAAAAAGCGAAAGAGGATGGCTATGTGGAGACGCTTTTTGGTCGTCGCCTATACCTGCCAGAAATAAATGCTAAAAACGCCATGAGACGTCAATACGCGGAACGTACGGCGATAAATGCGCCGATGCAGGGCACGGCTGCAGATATAATCAAAGTAGCAATGATTAGTGTCAACGATTGGCTCCGTGAAGGAACCAGTAAAACCACGATGATCATGCAAGTACACGATGAATTGGTATTTGAAGTTGCTGAAGATGAAATTGAAACCGTTGAGTCGATCATAGTCGATCGTATGGTTAAAGCGGCTAATCTGGATGTTCCATTAATTGTTGATACAGGCCTTGGTATTAACTGGGATGAAGCGCACTAATTAACAGCTCATAAAAACCTGCTGTAAGTAGGGGGGGTATCAATTAATACTCTTTTGCCAGTTTTCTAAACTTTTTAAAAAAAGAATGATCTAAATTAACTATTCGTTCGTACAGCTTATAGCTGTTACCAGAAATCAATCAATTTACTTCATAGCAAAAAAAGGATGGACAATTAAAATGAGAATTAATCATTACAAAAAAATGCTCGTAATCATGGGTCTTGCTTTTTCTGTATCTGCTTCTGCAGATATCATTAAGAAAGCAAGCTCGCATAGTGTCAAAGAAACCATGGATAAATTTGAGACGTTGGTGAAATCTAAAGGTATGGGTGTATTTGCGCGCGTTGATCACACTAAAAATGCGGCTGGTGTGGATATGAAAATGAATGATGCCGAAGTATTGATTTTTGGTAATCCGAAAGGCGGCACGGTTATTATGAAGAAAGACCCAGCTGTAGCTCTGGATTTACCATTGAAAGTAGCTGTTTATAAGGATGATGCTGGAAAAGTATGGTTGAGCTACCGTAATCCACAAGATCTTGCGAAAGACTATGATGTTGCTGAAGTTCCCGTATTGGGTAAAGTTGAAACTGCTTTGGATAAGTTAACGACTGCTGTCACTAAGTAATTAACAGAAAAACCTGCTTAGCCGAGGCATGGCCGAGACAATGCTGGAGCATAGCGACGGCAGCCCGAAGGGCGAGGTTTTCCTTAGAAAAATAAAAACCTCGTAAAAGTAGGGGGGTGACTTTTAAAGCTCATTATGAGCCCAAATGTCACCCCCTACTTTTAACGTGTTTTTATGAGTTGAAGATTCTCTAACGTTTATCTATCTTCACGTAATCTCTTTTGTCTTCACCCGTATAGAGTTGACGTGGTCTGCCAATTTTTGAACCTTCATCTCCCATCATTTCATTCCACTGAGAAACCCAACCAACCGTACGTCCAAGAGCGAACAATACGGTGAACATATTTAATGGAATACCCATTCCCAGGAAGATAATACCTGAGTAGAAATCAACATTTGGGTATAGGTTACGGGAAACAAAGTACTCGTCTTCTAACGCTACTTTTTCTAGTTCCATAGCAGTCTCGAGTAGTTTCTTATGCTCTGGATTGCTGAATGTGTTTTCTGCAATCATCTCATGACAGGTTTTTCTAATAATCTTAGCGCGAGGGTCGTAATTTTTGTAAACACGATGTCCGAAGCCCATTAATCTGAAGCGGTCCTCAGGATCTTTAGCTCTATTAATAAACTCTGAAATTGGTTTGCCAGATTTATTGATCTCGGTGAGCATTTGAATTACTGCTTCGTTAGCGCCACCATGCGATGGTCCCCAAAGAGAAGCAATACCGGCTGCAATAACGGCAAACGGATTAGCTTCCGAACTACCTGCCAGACGCACGGTAGAGGTGGATGCATTTTGTTCGTGATCGGCGTGTAATACCAAGATCATGTCTAGCGCTTTTTCCATCAATGGATCAACGATATATGGCTCAGATGGCATCGAGAACATCATGTGCAAAAAGTTGCCGCTATAGCTTAATGAGTTTTTAGGGTATACGAATGGCATTCCCTTAGAGTAACGATAACTCCAGGCAGCGATAGTTGGCATTTTTGCAATGAGTCGATGTGCAGCATCCATACGGTCTTCTTCGTCATGCACATCTTCATCTTCATGATAAAAAGAAGATAATGCGCCGACAACACCAACCATGGTAGCCATTGGATGTGCGTCACGTCTAAAGCCCAGGAAGAATGTTTTTAGTTGTTCCTGAAGCATCGAGCGCGTACGGATAGATTCTTCGAATTCTTCTAGTTGTTTTGTATCGGGCAGTTCACCGTTTAATAACAGGTAACAAGTTTCTAAAAAGGAGCTCTCTTCAGCTAATTGCTCGATAGGATAACCGCGATATTCGAGGATACCTTTGTCTCCATCCAGATATGTGATTTTACTCTCACAACTTGCTGTAGACATAAAGCCGGGATCATAAGTGAAGTAGCCTAGTTCTTTATAAAGGCTGCGTACATCCACCGTCATAGGGCCACTTGTAGGCTTGTATAAATCGAGCTCAATTTGCTTGCCAGTGCGGTTGTCAATTAGCGTAACGCTATCTCTTTTGGACATACTCTTGCTTCTCCACTCTCTTATTGGTAGGAAATTATTTTATTTACGGGGTATTAATTTTTATATGACATGTTATTCAAATTCGATGACTAAATCGCTCTGCTCGAGGATTTCTCCGACATCAAGATGAATCTTTTTGATCGTTCCTGCAAAAGGGGCTGTAATAGTTGATTCCATTTTCATTGCTTCAATCACAAACAATGGAACATCTTTTTCAACAGTTTGACCTTCTTTAACGTTTATTGCAGCTAAACGACCTAAAATGGGTGTGCCTACTTCGTTTTCTTCAACGGCTTTTCTATTGACCTTTTTGGTTGATACAACAGATTCATCTCGAATAGTAATACTTCGTGTCTGACCGTTTAGATCAAAAGTAACTGTTCTGATTCCACCAGCATCTGGTGGCGAGCAGTACAGCATTTTAATAATAATGACTTTGCCTTTACCAAGTTCAACTGTGACTTCTTCTCTTTGCTTCAGGCCATAGAAAAAGGCGGTTGTTGGTAGCACAGAAATGTTTCCAAATTCTTGCTCGTGCTGATAAAAGTCTTCATAAACTTTGGGATACATCATATAAGAGAGGAAATCCGTCATCTCTCTTTTTTCATCAAATTTTTCTTTGAATGCTGCGAACTCTTTATCAAAATCGATGGGTTCTAAATGAGCATTGGGACGATCTGTAAAAGGAGTATCGTTCTTTAGTACTAGCTTACTCAGATCTTCAGGGAAACCTCCGGGAGGTTGTCCTAAGTTACCTTTGAATAGGTCGTGTACGGATTCTGGAAAAGCTAAGGTACCGCCTTTTTCCATCACATCTTTTTCTGTTAGGTCGTTAGATGTCATGAATATCGCCATATCACCCACTACTTTGGATGATGGGGTAACTTTAACGATGTCGCCGAACATTTTATTTACGATGGCATAGTTTTCTTTTACTTCTTCAAACTTATGCTCAAGACCTAGTGCAATCGCTTGTGGGCGCAAATTAGAATATTGGCCACCTGGAATTTCATGGTTATAAACTTCTGCGGTTCCCGCTTTCAAGCCGGATTCGAAAGGGTAATAAACTTCGCGAACATCTTCCCAGTAGTTTGCATACTGGTTGAGTGATTCAAGATTAAATTCCTGTTCGCGAGGTTGGCCCTGCATAGCCGCGATCATTGAATTCAAATTTGGTTGAGAAGTTAAACCAGACACTGAACTTAGACAGGCATCAACAATATCCACATCTTTTTCTATGGCCTTAAGCAACGTTGCAGACTGTATGGAAGAGGTGTCATGTGTATGCAGATGAATTGGTAAGTCTGTAGCGTCTTTAAGTGCAGGTATAAGCTCTTCCGCCGCGTATGGCTTAAGAAGACCGGCCATGTCTTTTAGAGCTAGCGTGTGTGCGCCAGCATCTTCGAGTCTTCGTGCTAAATCAAGGTAGTACTGTAGATTAAATTTATTGCTCTTATCGGTGTTTAGCACGTCGCCTGTGTAACAAATGGTAGCTTCGGCAATACCGCCTGTTTTTTCACGTACTACCTGTATAGATTTCTCCATTCCTTCGATCCAGTTAAGTGAATCAAAGATACGGAATACATCGATACCATTTTCCCAGGACTCGATGATGAACTTTTCAATCAAGTTATCTGGATATGCTTTATAACCAACCGCATTTGAACCACGGAAAAGCATTTGGAATAAAATATTAGGAACAGCTTCGCGAAGTTGTCTCAGGCGTTGCCAAGGACATTCATGCAAGAAACGCATAGCAACATCAAAGGTAGCTCCACCCCACATTTCCAAAGAAAAAAGCTGCGAGTGGTTTTTAGCTAAACCTTCTGCAACTTTGAGCATGTCTTTGGTTCTAACACGTGTAGCTAGTAAAGATTGGTGTGCGTCACGCAGTGTTGTATCCGTATAAAGAATATTATCTTGATCTTTTATCCATTGCACAAAACCATCGGCACCCAGTGAATCAAGTATGTTCTTGGTTCCTTCAGGATACTCGGCTAATTTATTAAAAGCGGGGATGACCGGTTTTCTAAAAGTGCGATCCGGATCGAACGATTTAATATCTGGATTGCCGTTAACTATAACTTTAGACAGATAACTAAGTGTCTTTGTTCCACGGTCTAAATGCGATGAAACATCAAAAAGTTCGGGATGATTTTCGAGGAAAGTTACCTTAACTTCGCCGGCTTTGAACGTTGGGTGTTCTAAAACATTTAATAAAAAATGAATATTGGTTTTAACACCGCGAATTCTGAATTCTCTTAGGGCCCTATGTGCTCGTTGGATTGCACCTTCTAATGTTCTACCTGAGGCTGATACTTTAACCAACATAGAATCGTAGAATGGAGATACTTTAGCACCAACATAGGCCGCGCCTACATCAAGACGAATACCAAAACCAGCAGCACTACGATAGGCAATGATGGTTCCGAAGTCTGGTTTGAATCCCTGAGACGGGTCTTCCGTTGTGATTCGACACTGAACAGCAAATCCACGTATGAAAATATCATCTTGAGACTGGATGTTTATCTGCGGATCTGAAAGTTTTGCGCCGTCAGCTATATGGATCTGGCTGCGAACAATATCTATACCGGTGATTTCTTCGGTAATGGTATGTTCAACCTGTACCCTAGGGTTAACTTCTATAAAGTAGATTTGTTCGTCACTATCAACCAGAAATTCTACTGTTCCTGCGTTGCTATAGTTTACATGGCGAGTAATCTTTAGCGCGTAGTCGAAGAGTTTTTGACGTGTTTCTTCTTTAAGTGTTGAACTTGGTGCAACCTCAATAACTTTCTGGAAACGTCGTTGTACTGAACAGTCGCGTTCGTACAAGTGAACTAGGTTACCAAAGGTATCGCCTAGAATTTGAACTTCAATGTGTTTAGGTGAATCGATGTATTTCTCTAAAAATACAGTGTCGTCGCCAAATGCTTTTGCAGCTTCGTTACGAGCTTCATTAAAGGCGTTGGGTAGCTCATCAGCAGAGCGCAAGATACGCATTCCGCGTCCACCACCACCAGATGCTGCTTTGAGCATCATAGGATAACCTATTCTTGTTGCTTCTTTTTCTGCAATTTCTAATGAAGTAAGTGCTTCCTTGCTATCTTGGATAACAGGAATACCTGCATCAATGGCATTTTGCTTAGCTTGGACTTTATCGCCAAGTTGTTCCATGACTTCAGGCGCCGGACCAATAAAGATGATCCCTTCTTCTCTGCAGCGCTTTGCGAACTGTACATTTTCAGAAAGGAATCCATAACCCGGGTGAATAGCATCAACATGATTTACTTTCGCCGTTTCAATTAAGCCTTCGATATCAAGGTAAGGCATTAAAGGATCTTCATCTGCTCCAATTTGGTAAGCCTCATCGGCTTTGTATCGGTGCGGAGAGAAACGATCTTCGTGGGTGTAAACTGATACCGTCGTTACATTAAGCTCAGCAGCAGCTCGTAAAATACGGATGGCAATTTCACCACGGTTGGCGACAAGTAACTTTTTGATGTTATTAGTCATCCATTAAGGGTAGGAAATAAATTACTATTAGGGAAATGAATAGCTTCAATCGTAAGCATTAAATACAGCTGAAGTAGGGCATAAAAAAAGGCTCCAAAAGGAGCCTTTTTATTAAGTTATGTAATTATCTACATATCTTAGTCGTCATGAGCAGCGCCAGCACCTTGAGGTACACGGATGTGTTCAATCAGTTCTTGTACATCTTTTGGAACTTCAGCAGTCATTCTAGAAACAATGTGTGCAACTGCGAAGTTAGCTAATGCGCCAACAGCACCAAATGCATTTGGAGATATTCCAAAGAACCAGTTTTGACTCATGCCACCCATGAAAGATGTGCCAGGGATAAACATGATTCCTTTGTGTTGGAATACATATAGCATTGTTACAATGATACCTGTAAGCATACCCAGGATCGCGCCTGTTCTATTTACTCGCTTAGAGAAAATACCCATCATAAGAGCTGGGAATAGAGACGAAGCTGCAAGTCCAAAGGCTATCGCAACCGTACCAGCCGCAAAATCGGGCGGATGTAATCCGAGATAACCGGCTCCTAGGACGGCGAAGGCCATCGCTATTCGACTGGCGAGTAGCTCGCTTTTCTCAGAGATATTGGGGGTCAAAATACCTTTCAATAAATCATGAGAGATGGAGGAAGCAATCGCAAGTAACAATCCGGCAGCAGTTGATAGTGCGGCAGCTAGACCACCAGCAGCAACTAATGCTATTACCCAGTTTGGTAACTTAGCGATTTCTGGATTAGCAAGTACCATGATGTCACGGTCAACTTTAACCATTTCATTGGTAGCTTTGTCAGCAGTATATTGAATCTTGCCATCACCATTCTTATCTTCAAATGCTAGTAGACCAGTCTTTTCCCAGTTCTTGAACCACTGAGGACGTTCTGCATAAACTAGGTAATCACCTTTAGTAGGTTCAATAGTTTGCATCAAGTTAAGACGAGCCATTGCGCCAACTGCAGGAGCTACTGTGTATAGTAATGAGATAAATACTAATGCCCAAGCCGCAGATCTTCTTGCGCCTGCAACGTTAGGTACAGTGAAGAAACGTGTAATAACGTGGGGAAGACCAGCAGTACCGAACATCAATGTTAGCGTGTAAACAAACATATTCAGTCTATTGTCCATGCCAGCAGTTGTGTATTCTTTAAAGCCTGTCTCCGTCAAAACCATATCCAGTTTATCTAGTAGATAGGTTCCATCTGCCATCGTGCCGCCCAAACCAAGCTGCGGTAGTGGGTTGCCCGTTAACTGCATAGAGATAAATACTGCAGGAACTGTATAAGCAAAGATAAGAACTACGTACTGAGCTATCTGTGTGTAAGTGATACCTTTCATTCCACCTAGCGTAGCGTAGAAGAATACGATCGCCATACCTACGTATAGACCCGTGTCATAATCAAGCTCTAAGAAGCGAGAGAAAGCTACTCCGATACCTTTCATCTGTCCGATTACATAAGTAACAGAAGCAAGAATCAAACAAATGATAGCTACAAGACGTGCTGTTCTTGAATAGAAACGATCACCGATGAACTCAGGTACTGTAAATTTACCATACTTACGTAGGTAAGGTGCTAGAAGCATTGCTAATAGTACATAACCACCTGTCCAACCCATTAAGAATACAGAAGCGCCGTACCCGTTAAAGGCGATAAGACCTGCCATACCAATGAAAGATGCCGCTGACATCCAATCGGCAGCAGTAGCCATACCATTCAGGATTGGGTGAATACCTTTACCTGCTACGTAAAACTCACCAGTTGATGCAGCGCGTGCCCAAACCGCAATACCGAGGTATAACGCAAACGTTAAGCCTACTACGATATATGTTAGTGTTTGTAATTCCATTTATTAATCCTCTTCCACGCCAAATTTGCGATCTAAAGCATTCATACGCCAAGCGTAGAAAAAGACTAAAGCTACAAATGTGTATATTGAACCTTGTTGTGCGAACCAGAAACCTAACTTATATCCACCAACGCGGATTTCATTAAGGGGTTCAACAAGCATGATGCCAAATAAATATGAAACAACGAACCAGATAACTAGACAGATCATCACTAGTCTTAAATTGGCCTTCCAATAGGCCTTCGCATTATTTTCACTTTCTTGCGACATAAACTTCTCCTTATAGTCTACTTAAAATCTTATTAAAGCAGCAACCAACGCTTTAAAGATTCCGGCGAAGATAGCATAACGGTCTGTAAAGATCTTTTTTTGCAGATAGAATTATTTTAATGATTAAGATTAGTACTACTTGGTTTATTAATACTATCCCTTAGTCTTTTCATTTCAGCCATTGATCATTAGTTGGTTATTTTCTATACAATTTCCACTATTATCATGCCTTCTATCTATACCAAAAATATTAAAAATATATAGGTATAAAAATAACCAAAACTAAAAATAGTTTTAAAAATGATTAAATCAATTCGTGTTTTTCTAAAATTGAATAACTAAAAAAGAAATATAGAACGGTAAATATGAAAACATATATTTTAGGATTATCTGCATATTATCACGACAGTGCTGCTGCGCTTGTATGCGATGGTGAAGTTGTAGCTGCGGCCCAGGAAGAACGCTTCACACGAAAAAAACACGATCCCGCCTTTCCCGCTCATGCGATTAAATATTGTTTAAAAGAGGCTGGTATAAGTCATAAGGATATCAGTTCAGTAGTTTTCTACGATAAACCATTGTTGAAGTTTGAAAGACTTTTAGAGACCTATTTATCTTATGCACCAAGTGGTTTTCGTTCGTTTTTAACGGCGATGCCAATCTGGCTTAAAGACAAATTATTTTTAAAGAAAACCCTTAAGAGAGAGCTGTCAGCTGTATTTTCAATTGGTGAAAAAGAAATACCTGAGTTGCTATTTAATGAGCATCACCAATCTCATGCCGCATCTGCTTTTTTTCCTTCACCTTATGAAAAAGCCGCAGTTATGTGTCTTGATGGTGTTGGTGAGTGGGCGACAACATCAATGTGGATTGGTGATGGAAATCAGTTAACACCACAATGGGAAATCGATTTCCCTCATTCTTTAGGATTATTATATTCTGCTTTTACGTATTATACAGGGTTCCGAGTAAACTCTGGTGAGTATAAATTAATGGGTTTAGCGCCCTATGGCGAGCCAAAATATGTCGATTTGATTTTAGATAATCTGATAGATCTAAAAGATGACGGTACGTTTCGATTGAATATGAAGTATTTCAATTACGCAACTGGTCTGACAATGACTAATAAGAAGTTTGCCGAACTGTTTGGTGCTCCAGCACGAGAGCCTGAAGGTGAGCTTACTCAAAAAGAAATGGATATCGCACGTTCTATTCAATGGGTAACAGAAGAAGTTGTGCTGCGACTGGGTAGGAGTGTGCATAAAGAGACAGGATTGGATTATTTATGTCTTGCCGGTGGTGTAGCACTCAACTGTGTATCTAACGGACGACTGCTTCGTGAGGGTCCGTTCAAAGGCATCTGGATACAACCAGCCGCGGGTGATGCGGGTGGTGCAGTGGGTGCAGCTCTATCGGCTTATCATGAATATATGGATAAACCACGTACTGTACAGCTTCCAGATGCCACTAAAGGTTCCTACCTAGGGCCAAAGTTCAGTAATGAGCAGATCACAAAGTATTTAGACAAGATTGGAGCAGATTACATTCAGGTGGAAGATGACCAATTGATGCCTAAGCTTGCCGAAGTCATGGAAGGTGAAAAGGTCATTGGTTGGTTTCAGGGGCGAATGGAATTCGGTCCGCGTTCTTTAGGTGCGCGCTCCATCATTGGTGATGCAAGAAGTACCAAGATGCAAACGGTGATGAATTTAAAAATCAAATACCGTGAATCTTTTAGACCTTTTGCTCCGGTTGTAAAATTCGATAAAGTCTCAGAATGGTTTGAGCATGAAGGGCCAAGTCCATACATGTTAATCGTCGCTCCTGTGAAAGAAGATAAGCGGAATTTAATGAGCGCAGAACAAGATAAGCTGTTTGGTATCGATAAACTCAATATTCCACGATCTCAAATACCTGCGGTTACCCATGTTGATTACTCGGCACGTGTGCAAACAGTGCACCCCGAAACCAATCCAAGGTTTTATCATTTGCTTGATGCATTTGAAGAAAAAACGGGTTGTCCGGTATTGGTAAATACATCATTTAATGTGCGCGGTGAGCCTATCGTGAATACGCCCGAAGATGCCTATAGATGTTTTATGCGAACAGAAATGGATTATTTGGTAATGGAAAATATTTTGATCGATAAAACCAGACAACCAGAATGGCAAGAAGAGGGTGACTGGCGTAATGAATTTGCTCTGGATTAGAGTTAGATCTGCATTAAATAGTAGAAACTAAGAAATAGACTAGAAATATGAATACAGATACACAAACAGTGGAAGTGACGAAATCAGATTTAAGAAAATTTGGTTTCATTATGGGTGGAATGATTGCCTTGATGTTCGGCTTAATCTTCCCCTGGATTTTTGACAAAACCAGTGAAAATTGGCCAATATGGCCATTCATAGTGATGGCTATTTTCTTTGTATTGGCTATAGCGATTCCAGAAATACTAAGACCCGTTAATCATTATTGGTTAAAGATTGGTAACGTTTTAGGTTTTATAAATAGTCGTATCATTCTTGGTGCAATGTTTTATTTGATGATTTTTCCGATTGGTATGATCCTGAAAGTTCTAGGTAAGGATAGTATGCATCGTAAGCTAGAAGATAATGCAAAGACATATAGAATTATCACTAAGGTGCGTGAAAAGGATCATTTAAAAAAGCCATTTTAGTTAATTTGAAATTAATAAATGAGATAGAGATAGGAAATAGACATGTTAGATTTACTGGGTGACTTGTGGTCATTTATGCGTGAGCGAAAAAAGTTTTGGTTAGCGCCAATTATTTTAGTAATGGTTTTATTGGGAGCGCTTTTAGTTCTTGCTCAAGGCTCAGCAATAGCTCCATTTATCTATACACTTTTTTAATAAAAAGTTTAATTGACGTTTTTTTGGAGTAATAACGAAATACGAGAATGAAGAATTTATTCGGAAATTTGATACTGCTGTTTGTTAGCCTCGCTATTATGTTTGTAATAAGCGAGGTCGCAAGTCGTTATGTAAGCCCAATATCACCCGGGCCAAGCATTCTGGACATGGAGGGAAACAAACAGCGCATCAGTTATGTGTCGCCGAATAAACAGTTTCGAATAATTACGCCAGACTATGATGCAGTAACAACAATTACGCCCGATGGATACCGGGCTCCCCAAAGTAATGGCAATCCGGACGTTATTTTTATAGGGGATTCTTTTACTTATGCGCAAGGCGTTACTGATGAGGAAGCATTTCCTGCTATTTATTGTAAAGCACAAAAACTAAATTGCGCTAATTTAGCTGTACCTGGCTCCAGTACCTTGTATGAAGTTGATCGACTTGAGTCTTATATAAAGAATAAGAACTGGAGTCCTCAAAAAGTAAACTTCTTCTTTTTTACTGGCAATGATTTCGGTGATAACTTAAGTGCTGATGAACTTCGCTCTCAAGGACAGGGTTATGAGCCGGGAGAGTTGAACTTAAACCCTAATGCTGAAGACGATAAAGGATCAGTTGAGAAGATTATCGATTTTGGCTTGAAGCACTCAAATTTATTACGAGTGGCTTATTTCAAGGTATTGCCCATTATTCGAAGTGATTCTGAAGAGGCAGAAGCTCAATTAAACAAAGCCTTGAAAATTACTGGGGCTGAATTTCAGCGACTGGATAAGATCAGTAAGACTTACGGGTTTGAATACGAGATTTTCATTATCTATCCAGAGCCAGAAATCATTCATAATAAATATCAGGAACTAGGTAAGAAACTACAGAGCATTTCACCGAAACCTCTGGTTATGTTAGGTGATGTATTTAAAGAAAACACTAAGGCTTTCTTCTTTCCAAGTGATGGTCATTTTAGTGTTGAAGGTAATAAGAAGCTTGCGGATTATCTAATAGCTAGATAGTTGGTTTTCAAAAAAGCGCCTCCGCGAAGCATAAATTCTATTTACGTTTTAACAAAACTAAAACGTAATATCATTCAAAGTAGGGGGGGGACTAATGGATAATCCCAAATAAGCTGAGATCGAAAGTATTCAGGTTTGACGTGCTTTCTCTAAAAACATCGCATCACCGTAACTAAAGAAACGATATTTCTCGGCTACTGCATGTTTATAGGCAGACATGATATTTTCATAACCGCTGAATGCAGAAACTAGCATGAGTAAAGTAGATTCAGGGACATGGAAGTTTGTCACCATGGCATCTACCACATTAAAGTTAAAGCCCGGTGTGATAAATAAACGAGTGTCACTTGAAAAAGGCTCAAGTTTTCCTGTTTCTTTGGCGGCAGATTCCAAACTGCGGACACTGGTAGTCCCAACGGCAACTACCTTGCCACCTCTAGCTTTACATGCCGCAACTGCATCGCAGGCCTCTTGGGTCACTTCTACCCACTCGGCATGCATGACATGATCTTCCAGATTATCGACTCGTACTGGTAAGAATGTGCCAGCGCCGACATGAAGTGTGATCTGCGCTGTTTCTACACCTTTGTCCTTTAAGGTTTGTAAAAGGCTATCAGTAAAGTGTAATCCTGCAGTGGGTGCTGCAACTGCTCCGGCTTTTTCAGCAAAAACTGTTTGATAGCGTTCTCTGTCGGCTTCTGTATCTTCTCTTTCTATATAAGGAGGAAGTGGAATATGTCCATGCTGATCAAGTAGTTTGAAGATGGGCTCTTCATTAGTGAATTTGATTTCATAAAGCGCGTCTTGTCTTGCAAGCACTTCTGCATTAATAACTTCTTCTAATAAAAGACACCCCCCTACTTTAGGGGACTTATTTGCGCGGATATGTACAAGGGCTCGATGATCATCGAGTGCCCGTTCAATCAATACTTCTACTTTACCGCCGCTTTTTTTGAAACCATTAAGGCGCGCAGGAATGACTCGAGTGTCATTGAAGATGAGTAAATCGTTGGGCTGAATAAGGTCAACGATATCTGAAAAGTGTTTGTCATTTATTTCAGCTGGCGAGATGCCCGCATTTAAATGAAGTAAACGGCTAGCCGTTCTGTCTTTTAAAGCTTCTTGAGCGATGAGCTCTGGTGGAAGCGAATAACTAAAGTCACTCAGCTGCATAAGAACGAGCCGGGCTGCTTATTCTTGAGGGCGTTTTTTTACTACAACACCGGCATCGCCGCGGATGATTGCTTTGCCATCGACTAGGCAAGAGACTTTCATTTTAACACGGCCAGTTTTTTCATTGATTTCAGCAATTTCAGCACGAGCTGTCACTTCTTCGTCAATAAATGCAGGTTTGCGGAAGCGCATATTCAATTCAACAAAAATAGCACCAGGTCCTGGTAGGTCATTACCTAGAACTGCAGAAATCAAAGAAGCTGATAATGCTCCATGCGCAATTCTTTTTCCAAACATGGTAGTTGCTGCATATTCAGCATCCATATGTACCGGGTTGAAATCGCCAGAAAGTTCTGCAAAGGCATTAATTTTCTCAGCAGAAACGACCATAGTCTTTTCCGCTGCCATCCCGATAGTTAAATCTTCGAGAAAGTAGCCTTGATGATTAGTTGTTGTCATAAAAATTCACTTCTATATAAAGTGGTGCCAGTGGTCGGAATCGAACCGACACTCCCAGAGGGAACAGGATTTTGAATCCAGCGCGTCTACCAATTCCGCCACACTGGCACAGATTCAAGCGCGGAAGTATATCACTTGTTTTCAAAAACAAAAGGGGGAAGTTGAGTTAAATCAACCTGTTTTCTCTTTTTGAGGGATATGATTGAGTTATAATATTTAAAAAATAGGAGTTAGAATATGTTTGGAGAAAATCACGACCTGCACCACGAATTTCCTGAGTTCAAAGACAAGATTCATGATTTAAAGATGAATAATGGACATTTCCAGCGGTTATTTAAGGAGTACGATGAAATTGTTCATCAAATAACACGGGTAGAACAGGAAATTGAAACACCGTCTGATGACGTTGTAGAAGAAATGAAGAAACAGCGTTTATATCTAAAAGATCAACTATTTGAAATGCTTAAAGCGTAATAATAGTAGCGTATTTGTAAAAATACAACGCACAAAAAAGCCGAGATATTGTTAAGTGCCTCGGCTTTTTATATTACTTTAATTTCTTAGTATAAAATTAAGAAATAGCTTTAAGTAATGTAGAACCCATTTCAGAAGGGTTAAGTGTCACATGAACACCTGCTTCTTCAAGAGCATCTATTTTTGACTGAGCTGTTCCTTGGCCACCAGAAATGATAGCGCCAGCATGGCCCATACGTTTTCCTGGAGGAGCAGTAACACCTGCGATGAAACCTACAACAGGCTTGGTCATATTTTCTTTGATCCATGCTGCACATTCTTCTTCGTCTGTGCCGCCGATCTCACCACACATTACAACCGCGTGTGTTTCTGGATCATCATTGAACATTTTCATGACATCAAGGTGTTTCATTCCATTAACTGGATCTCCACCAATGCCAACACATGAAGATTGACCAAGGCCAAGTTGAGTTACTTGATGTACCGCTTCATAAGTCAATGTACCAGAACGAGAAACGATTCCGATATTACCTTTCTTATGAATGTAACCAGGCATGATTCCGATCTTAACTTCTTCAGGAGTGATAACACCCGGGCAGTTAGGACCAACAAGAATGGTCTTGCTGTTCATTTTGCGCATACGATCACGAGTTTTGATCATATCCGCCACTGGAATACCTTCAGTGATACAGATTACCAAATCAAGTTCAGCATCTACAGCTTCGTCGATTGCAGCAGCTGCAAATCTAGGTGGTACATAAATTACAGAAGCATTAACACCGTGTTCTGCTTTTGCGTCAGCTACATTGTTGTATACAGGTACGCCTTGAACTTCCTGGCCTTCTTTGCCTGGTGTAACACCAGCAACGAAGCAGTCTCTACCAAATGCATAGTCTAAGCATTGTTTAGTATGGAACTCACCTGTTTTACCTGTGATACCTTGAGTAACAATACGTGTATCTTTATTAATTAAAATAGACATGTGTGAACTCCTTAAGCTTTAACTGCAGCAACGATCTTTTCTGCTGCATCAGCCATAGTGGTAGCTGTTTGTAATTTAACATCAGACTCATCAAGAATCTGGCGACCTTTTTCTACGTTGGTGCCTTCGAGACGAACTACCAATGGAACAGTCATGTCTACCTGCTTTGCTGCAGCAACAATGCCTTCTGCAATTACGTCACACTGCATGATGCCACCGAAGATATTAACCAGAATACCTTCAACATTTTTGTTGCCAAGCATGATTTTAAATGCTTCTGTAACTTGCTCAGCATTCGCTCCGCCACCTACATCCAGGAAGTTTGCTGGATCACCACCGTATAATTTGATGATATCCATCGTAGCCATCGCAAGACCTGCACCATTTACCAAACAGCCGATATTGCCGTCTAGAGAAATGTAAGATAAATCCCATTTAGATGCTTCGATTTCGTTAGCGTCTTCTTCATCAAGGTCGCGGTAAGCAACGATTTCTGGTTGACGGTAAAGTGCATTTGAATCGATGTTGAATTTTGCGTCTAGAGCGATAACTCGTTTGTCACCAGTGATAACAAGCGGGTTAATCTCTGCAAGTGATGCGTCAGATTTTACAAATGCTTCATAAAGACCTGCCAAGAAATCAGCACCTTCAGAAATAGCTTCAGCAGGCATGCCAATTTTTGCACAAACGTCTTCAGCTTCTGCTCTGTTTAAACCTTCTGTAGGATCAACGTAAATCTTGATGATCTTCTCAGGAGTCTTTTCTGCAACTTCTTCAATGCTCATGCCGCCTTCAGAGCTGCACATAAGAACAACTTTTTGAGTTTCGCGGTCAACTAAAGCACCAACATAGAGCTCATCCGCAATGTCTGCGCCTTCTTCTATATACAGTCTTTTAACTTCTTTACCTTCTGGACCCGTTTGGTGAGTAACTAACTGCATGCCTAAAATAGCATCAGCGTATTCACGAACTTGCTCCATAGAAGTAGCAACTTTTACACCACCGCCCAAGCCGCGTCCACCTGCGTGAATTTGTGCTTTTACGACCCAAACTTTGCCGCCCAATTCTTCCGCCGCTGCAACGGCTTCATCAACTGAGAAGCAAGCTATACCACGTGGAGTAGTGACTCCATATTTTCTCAGGATTTCTTTGCCCTGATATTCATGTACGTTCATCTTTTTCTCTGATAAGTGAAATGATTAAATCGTGCTATAGCTAGTTTTTGTAGCTAAACACATGGCTTCTTTATAACGGCGGTAATCATACAGATAAATAGCCTCATTCGGTAGCAAGCAAACTAATGGAGGTCATAAGGCTATAGTATGTAAGGGTTTTCTAATGGATTAATGCTAATAATATGTAGATATACCATTATTATAGCTTTGTTTGGGGGGGCTTATTATTATTTTGAATAATTGTAGGTATAATGACTTTTACTTAAAATTTTAGAGATATTTCCGTATGGGACGCATTTTTCTTGTTCTCGTTCTGCTGGCAGTCAGCTTGTATGTTGTAAAATACTTGCGAACTAAGCTGGATGAATCACAAAAAAAGATAAAAAAAGACAACAATTCGACCTCAGATAAAAACAAAATGGTCAAATGTCTTAGTTGTGGTTTACATATTCCAGAAAAAGAAGCGATAAAAAAAGGGGATAAGGTATTTTGCAGTCTGGAGCACGCACAGGAGGAATTGTAGGAAGCATTGGGGGCACCAGTTCTCCAGAATTAGTTGTATCTTCAGATCCTTGGGCACCAATACAACTATACAGTGTTTACAGGCTGATTCTAGCGGGCATTCTGTTACTTTTAAGTCTGACTGAGGTTACAGCTGTTCGAATCGGTGGCTATGATGAGGGTATCTTCTCTCAAGCAGTCAATGTCTATCTGGGATTTGCAGTATTAGGTATCTTTCTCGCGCATTTTAGAAAACCCGGTGCTAGTTACCAAATCTATCTAAACGCAGTATCAGATATTATTTTCCTATTGATCGTTGCGTACAGCAGCGGTGGTATGACATCTGGTCTTGGCATTTTGTTGTTATTGCCGGTTATTCTGCCAAGTATTTTAAGTCCTGGTCAAATATCTCTATTACTTTCTGCTACTACTGTCATTTCCTTGTTGGGTTTAGAGACTTATTTGCACTCTGAGAACGTTGACTCAAATAATGAAATTTTTCACACTGGTGTACTTTCTCTATTTATCATGGTTATTTCTCTGGCAGCGGGTAGCTGGTTTGAGAAAGCCTCAAAGACAGCAGAATTAGCAAAACGTCGCGGTATAGATTTAGCGAATCTTTCTCAGTTGAATCAATCGATACTTGATCAGTTACAAACAGGAATCATCGTATTAGATCATCAAGCTTGTATTAGACATCTAAATCCAACAGCCTGGGATATGTTAGGGCAGCCTGAAGATTGGAGAGAGAAAACGCTAAAGGATTTTGCTCCTGAGTTACATTCTCATCTTGATTATTGGCGGCATAATGTATCTCCTAAGGTGGCGAGCTACGATATAAAGCATTGGAAATCCACAGAATTTACAATGCGGCTTTCCCAGCTTGGAATCAAGAATCAAGGTGTGGTTCTGATGTACCTGGAAGATACGCGTATGCAGCGCGAAAAACAGCAAGATGTAAAAATGGCTTCTTTAGGGCAACTAACCGCAAATATAGCGCATGAAATTCGTAATCCATTAGGTGCAATCAGTCATGCTGCACAGTTGTTATCTGAGTCACCTGTTTTAGATAAAGCAGACGAAAGAATGATTCAGATTATTCAAGCTAATTCAAAACGTATGAATGGGACGATAGAAAGTGTATTGAATCTATCTCGTAAAAGTAATCCAAAGCGTGAAAATATCAGATTAAAGCTTTGGCTAAATGACTTTATCAATGACTTTGTGATGCAGTCCTCTTTGAAAAAGAATCAAGTCAGTTTATTCCTTGATGTACCTGATGCTGCGATTCAATTTGATCCTACTCATTTACATCAAGTCATGTGGAATCTATGCCGTAATGCAGAAAAATATGCGCGTGAAGAGGTATCTGAATTACATATTGATATTCAAGGGACGCACCCAACGCATACCAGAGACATCATGTTAAGCATTATTGATAATGGAAAAGGCGTTCCAGATAGTAATATTGATCGATTATTTGAGCCTTTTTTCACTACCAGTTCAAAAGGAGAAGGAACCGGTCTTGGTTTATTCATGGCTAGAGAGCTATGTCTAAGTAATGGAGCCTCGCTTGAATATATAAAGCTTCCCGCTGGAGGCAGCTGTTTTAGATTGATTTTTTCACAATCTAATTTAGAGAGTTAATATTTACAAAATTAATTAAAAAATAAAAATAGATAAAAAGTAAAAATAATAAATAAAAAGAGAAGGTAAGATGACGCAACGTGTACTAGTAATCGATGATGAGCCTGATATTCGCGAACTTTTAGAGCTAACGCTTCTAAGAATGGGTTTAGAAACAGCTACTGCCGGAACAGTTAAAGAAGGCTTACTGGAAATTCAGAATTTCCATCCGGACTTGTGTTTAACGGATATGAAACTTCCTGATGGGACTGGTTTTGATATTGTCAGATATATTCAGCGTGAGCATTCTCATGTCCCCGTTGCTGTAATTACGGCTTTTGGCAGTATGGATGCGGCGGTAGAAGCACTTAAAGCAGGTGCCTATGATTTTGTTTCAAAACCTGTTGATTTGGCTAAATTAAGAGACCTGGTACAAACAGCGTTAAAACTTTCTCAGGGAACGAGTTCAGGTGCATCTTCTGGAAGTTCAGAATATGATGATGGTTCTAATCCAATAATTGGCGAGTCGCCGGCTATTGAGCTCTTAAAAAAGACAATTACTAAATTGGCAAGAAGTCAGGCGCCTGTGTTTATTCATGGGGCATCTGGTACTGGTAAAGAGTTAGTTGCAAAACAAATACATCTTCAAGGTCCTAGATCATCAGGGGCGTTTGTGCCCGTTAACTGTGGTGCAATTCCTGAAAGTCTTATGGAAAGTGAGTTCTTTGGTCACAAAAAAGGCAGTTTTACAGGGGCAATAGAGGATAAGGCAGGATTATTTCAAGCCGCGCATCACGGTACGTTGTTTCTTGATGAAGTCGCTGATTTGCCTTTGAGTATGCAAGTTAAGCTTTTGCGTGCGATACAAGAAAAGGCAGTTAAGTCAGTGGGTGGTGTGGAAGAAGTTTCTATTGATACCCGTATCTTAAGTGCAACGCATAAAAATCTAGAAGAAGAGGTTGAAAAAGGCCACTTCAGACAAGATCTGTATTATAGATTAAATGTAATTAAGCTAGATGTCCCTTCTTTAGAAGAGCGTGGAAACGATATTCTATTATTAGCTGAACACTTTCTAAATCTAATTGCTGAAAGATGGCAATTGCCAAAAGCGGCGCTATCTAATGAAGCGATTAAGGTATTAGCTAATTATCCCTTCCCTGGAAACGTGCGTGAATTAGAGAATATTCTAGAGCGTGCATGCACTTTATCTGATGGTGAATTTATAGAGCCAGATGATTTGCAGCTGTCTTCAATAACGACAGATGTAAGATCTGTCGTCAAAAAAGAACCCATTTTAGAGCAATCGCTCGAAAAACCTGACTTTTCATCAGGGAATGAGAAAGAGCAGATTTTACACGCATTAAATCAAACGCGATGGAACAGAACCGCCGCTGCAAAGACGTTGGGGATGACATTTAGACAATTGAGATACAGAATCAAAAAATACGATTTAGATCAATTACCTTGATTTATTGACATAAATCAATAAAGAATAGACGTAAAGTGATTTGTTTACTATCCTTATTTAGCAAGAAACTTCCCGCTAAATAAGGACTTATTATATGCCAATAAAAATAACACTTAATAAAGCAGTACTCATATCCACACTCCCACTACTATTTGCATCACAAACAGCATATTCTGCTGGCTTTGCATTAATCGAAAATTCCGCAGCTGGAATGGGTAAAGCCTTTGCCGGAGCCGCTGCCGCAGCAGAAGATGCTTCTACAGTTTGGTTTAATCCAGCTGGTATGGATTACTTAGGCAAAAGCCTTGATGGAAAATCACAAATAACTCAAGCCGGACACATTGTTTCAGCGAAAACAAAATATACCGACAAGGGTTCCACAGCACCCGCTGCTCTGAATGCCCAACTTGGCGGAAGAGATGAGAACAAGAGAATCACCAGTTTTATACCTAATTTGTATTATGTGAAGCCAGTAAATGAAAAATTACACTTTGGGCTAGGTATAAATGGTCCTTTTGGTTCTAAAACCGATTACGATAAAGACTGGTATGGTCGATATCAATCTACCTTGACCGATCTTTTGTCTATCAATATTAATCCGGCATTATCATGGAAAGCTAGCGACAAATTAAGTCTGGGGGCTGGAGTTAGTGCGCAATATGTAAAACTTACTTCATTGTCAGCAGCTATTGATTCAGCTGGTTTTTGTCGAAGCGCAGCTATCCAAACAGGAAATTCAGACTTATTTAGTGGTTGTAATGCCGTATATCCGAATGCAGCACAACCTGAAACAGATTCTTACAATGAACTCACTGGGGATAGTATTGCATTTGGTTATAATCTCGGTCTCCTCTATCAACCTACAGATAAAACTCGATTAGGATTAAGTTACCGTTCTAAAGTCAAACACGATGTTGATGGCGAAGTTAAATTTGATCTAGATCCCGGCTTAACCGCAGTCTCTCTGAATGGGGTTCCGCAACTTCAAGATAGAGATGTAAAAGCATCTGTTGAGTTACCAGATTCCTTGTCTTTTTCTGTTGCACATAAAGTAAATGATAAACTGGAATTACTTGGAGATATCACCTGGACTGGGTGGAGCTCTTTTCAAGAGTTGAAAGTTACTGAAGTTGATGGTGTTACTGAAGTTTCAACGACTCCTGAAGAATGGGAAGATGTTTATCGTATTTCTGTAGGTGCAAATTATAAATACAATGAGAAATTAACGCTTCGTACTGGTATTGCTTATGATGAAGAGCCAATTCCTTCAGCAGAATTGCGCACACCAAGAATTCCAGGTAATGATCGTACATGGGTATCGTTTGGCGCAGGTTATAAGTGGAGTAAAAACCTAGATCTTGATTTTGGTTACTCGCATTTATTCTTAAAAGAAACCGCAATTGATAATCCGGGTGAAAACGGATATGCAGTTCGTGGTACTTATAAAAGCAGTGTGGACATTCTTAGTGCACAACTTAACTATAAATTTTAAGGGGAGCGAATAATGAGAATATCTACAAAATTAACAGCAACTTTTGCGTCTGTATTATTTTTAACAGCTTGTGGTGGCGGTTCAAATCACGATTTTGATACGCCTATCGAAACGGTTGAAGCTGCTCCACCTAATGGGCCAATTTTTGACCCGGCAGCTGGCAAGTTACCAACGACAAATGATTTATTTTTCCAAGGTTCAACAGATGGTACTCTAAATATACCGAATACAACTGATAGCCCAGTAATTCCACAAATCAATACATTGGATGGTTTCTCAACAAGTAATCCAATAATTGCTGACTTTGGAATGGCTCTTGATCAATCTAGTTTGACCGTGGGTGATTCAATTAGAATCTTCCAGGTTTCAAAAGATTTATCGACCGGCGCAGTAACTGGAATAGAGCGTGAAGCAACAGCGGCTGAATTTACGGCTGCTGCGATTGGTGATGGATCTACCTTGGCTTTGATTCCAAATGCCCCAATGGCTGAAAGTACCAGTTTTATGGTTGTACTAACCAACAAAATTAAAGGTGCTGACGGTTCAAATGCAGTGAGTGCGAGTGCGTATATCATTGCAAGAAGTACTGTTCCTTTAACAGGTGGTGATTACAACGATTTAGAACCACTTCGACAGTCTGTAAATAACCATGAAACGGTTGCAAGTGCTTTGGGTGGTGTTGATAAAGATAGCATTGTATTGACTTGGTCTTTCACTACTCAATCAATCACTCCTGTACTTTCTGCTGTTGAAGCGAGTGCAAAAGCTGAATCATTAATTGTTGTACCTACGGGTCAATCTACCAATGATGTAAACAGCAGTTTAATGGGGTCAGCAAATGTCTATGTGGGAACCTTGGATGTTCCTTATTACTTAGAAACACCAACGGCAGAAAATCCTACAGCACCCCTTACGGGTTACTGGATGGGAGCTGGTGGAAGTTCTCTAACGCGTTTTAATCCGGCACCTGTCGCTAATACAACATTGACTATTCCTGTGATGATGACGATGCCTCAAGACGAAGCTCCGGCTGAAGGTTTCCCTGTTGTTATTTACCAGCACGGTATAACGAGAAATAGAACGGATGTTTTGGTCTATGCCGATGCAATGGCAAATGCTGGATTTGCGGTAATCGCTATTGATCTACCTATGCATGGGGCATCTAAAACGGTCACAGTTGGCGATGTGGAAGTACCTAACCCATTCCACGCAAGCAATACAGACTTTGATGAAACAGAGCTTTCTTTCGATCTGGATTTTGTTAACAACACAACGGGTGAAGCTGGGCCAGATGGTATTATCGATGATTCAGGTACTCACTTTATTAATCTACAGAGTCTTCTGACTTCACGAGATAATATAAGGCAAGGTGTTGCAAACCTTCTTACCTTGCGTAAAAGTTTAGGTAACATTGTGAATGGTATGGATGGTTCTACTATCAAAATAGATACCAGTAAAACAGGCTTTGTGGCTCATTCTCTAGGTGGAGTGGTTGGAACGACTTATCTAGGTGTTGAGACCCAGTCATTACCGAGCTCAGTGGTAACAGCAGGTGCGCCAATCAGCAAGATTTTGATAGATTCTGATTCATTTGGGCCTCGTATCGTTGCTGGCCTTGAAGCTCAGGGTGTGACAGGTGATGATCTGACTGCGTTCTATCAGGCAGCGCAGTGGATAGTGGACTCTTCAGATCCAGTTAATTTTGCGAGCAAGGCTGTAGCTAACAATGCTATTCACATGATCAAAGTCGTCGATGATGGTACCGTACCTAATTCAAGTACGGATGTTTTATCGAGCTTAATCGGAGCAAGCGCAGTTAGCTCAACAGTTACTGATATTGCCCCGGGTAATGCAGGTATTGTTACTTTCAATAAAGGAGCACATAGTTCGCCACTTACACCAGCAGGCCCGAATGATGCATTAGAGTATCTTGATGTATTCACTGAAATGCATACTCAGATGGCTACTTTCCAGGGTTCAGGTGGTACAACAATACTCATTAGTAATCCTGAGATTATTCAGTAATACTATTTAGAGTCGTTTTAAACCAAAAGACACCCCCCTACTTTAAGGCCATTATTCTAAAAAAGGTCTTAAAGTAGGGGGGTGTCTTTTTTTATTTAGACAGAAGGTCTTTTAAGCGGACTCTTTCAAGTCCATCACCATTAGCCATTTGTGCCAGAAATAATTCGGCTGTAGCAATCGCATCTTCCAAAGCGCTATGGGCGTTATAGCGTGGTAGTCCGTATGCAGCTCTTAAGTTGAACAAACGTAAAGAGTTAGGTGTGAAACCCTGAGGGAGCTTATCCTGGCGTTTTTGTGCTATTGCCAGTGTATCTACAATGAGCAGTGGTGGAGCATCGCCATAGATTTCTTTACAGGCGGCGTTAAAGAAGTTTCTCTCGATTTTGTCGTAGTGCACTAACAGAACGCGCCCTTTCATTTTCTCTAGCAGCATTTCTAATACATTATGTAAATGCTCGCCAGTCTGCGCTCGATCATCGGTAATTTTATGGATGACAACACTTTCAGGAGGGATTTCTCGATTGACCTGTATGAAGTGGTGACTATTCTCGCTAAGTTTGACTCTACCATCCTTGATTAACGTGCATCCTATTGAAAGGATAGCTTCTTTATTGGCATCTAATCCGGTGGTTTCAAAATCCAATGCGAGAAATTCAACTTCAGAAGCAGGCAACTTTAAATCAGGCATTGGCGTAGAAAGATAATCTTTGAGGATTTCATTTTCTACTTTTTCTAAGAGCTTTTGTCTTTTTTTGTCTGGATTAGTAAATAATGAGAACATTAGCTGAGCCTTTCCATGGCTGTTTGCAAGGTACTCACAATTTCAAAAGAATCTTTTAAATGTCGTCGCTCTAATGAAGACAGTTCTTCTGGGGGCACATGGTTGTCAGCAATTTTTCCATTTTCTATCTGCATCGCTTGATGTTGAAGACGAACCGTAGAGATAAACTCGAAAGCATCTTTTAAGTCGGCTTTTCCTTCCTGGCTAAGTACTCCAGCAACAGCTGCCGCTTCTAAACGCTCCTGCGTATTTATAACATGTGAACCGGCTTTTAACGCGTATACGCGTGCGAGATCAATAATTGGCACAACGCCTCTTTTTTTCATATTAAGCGCTTTTTGTTCGGCACCTGTTTTTTCTAGTACAAAATGTCTGAACAGGCCTAAGGGTGGTCGATAATGCAAAGCATTTTCAACCATTAGATTGATGAAAAGATCACTCTTTTTGGTTCTTTTGTAAACTTTAGTTTGTAACTCTTCAAGCAGCTGGGCTTCGCCAAAGATACAACGTAAATCAAAAAATATACTCGCATACATAAGTGGTTTTGGTTCTGGCTCATCTATCCATTTTTTGAAGTATGATCTCCATACTGAAAGGGGTTGGCGCCATTTTTTATTGGTTGCCATGACATCGCCTGGGCAATAAATGTAACCACAAGCGTCCAAACCATCAGAGACAAATTGAGCCAATGCCAGGAAGTACTCATCATGTTTTTCTTCAACATAATCATCGGATAGGATTAGCGCGTTATCTTGATCAGAGTGAGCCGTTTGCTCATTACGTGCCTGAGATCCAGCAATGATGAATGCATAGGGTATCGGTGGTGGACCTAGCTTTTCTTCTGCCATTCGTAATAAACGTTTAGCAATCGATTCGCCAATCGAGCTTATTGAATGAGCTGTGTCGTCGGCATTGAGTCCACTTTTAACGAGATTTACCAGTGTTGGCGCGAGTTGTTTGCTCAAACTGGTTAGTTCTTCAACTGACTTTGCTCGATGAATTTCATTGATTAAATAAACTGCATTATCACTTTGCTGACGGATAATGTCGGCGGCGGTCACCATTGATTTAATGATATTATTTTCTAAGACAGGAATATGGCGAATATTGTTTCTGGCCATTGTTAATAGCGCTTGGGATGCGGTTGCCGTGGAAGGCATGGTTATTAGATTTCGCGTCATAATGGTATCAACGGTATCTTCTAAATTTAGTCCATTTGCCACTACTTTGGTGCAAAATTCACGGTCTGTAATAATTCCCTGGATATTGCTTTCACCTTGATTCATGACCAATAGGGCACTCACGTGCTCGCTAGTCATTCTATTGGCGGCTTCTTTAATGGTGGTGGTAGATTCTACAATTAATGGTAGTGCGTGCGATAACTCGCCCACGCGAGTTGAGATTAACGTGCTGCGTTCGTTATTGCTGATATCTTTGATGGCGCTTCGAATACGCTCATTTTTACGTTCAGAAAAATACTCTCTTATTGGTACTTGTTCTTTTAATAATTTTTTGAATACAGGTGCTGCAATGACATATAAAAGCGTATCTTCAATAGCCATTACTTTGCGGGTAACGATGCCGCTTAGCATGGTAGAGCGATGACCTGCCCAATCTCCTTCAGAAAGTTGAGCCGAAATATTACCGTCGGTATCGTAAAGCTCTAAAGCTCCAGTTCGTATTAAGTATAAAGATTGATTTTCATCGCCAGGATTAAGTAATAACTTGCCTCTGCGTAAATAAGCAACTTCGAGTGTTTTGACAATTTCATCAAGGCACTCTGCTGAAAGTTTATCTAATGGAGAACAAGTCTCCAGATATTCGCGAATTTCTAGTTGTTCTATTTCCATGATAAATTTTTCTGGTAAAAGTTAGTATTTAATAGGGAACTCAGCTAAATGAAGCGCTGCCTTATAAGATACGGCAAGTCGTATCTTCATATTATCGGGAGTCACTGTCCCGGTCGGCATTAAATTTATAGTCCAGCGCTTTTTATCCCCAGAGTCTATCATTTTTACAGGCTGGGCTTCTTCCCCATCAATGATTATTGACATGGCGACATCATCGAGTGAAGTTTTTGAGAATAATTCAATGGGCAATAAGCGTTGATAACTTGGTGGAGCTTGAAACTTGAGGTGCATTTCCATTCCTACACCAAGAATTTCACAGCGGTCTTCAACGGGCAAACAACTATCCGTAACAACCAGCATTTTATCCAGCTCTTCTGCTTTTTCTTCATCTGAATAGATGCCTGCAAGAAAATAACCTCCTAGCGCTAGAAATGGTGACATTAGGATGGCGATTAACAAGTGTTTATTCATAAAGTATTCTTTTCTCAGAAGTTTAACAGCGGGCCATTCATCAGAAAGTGGTGAAGCTTATCGTTTTCATAATGAAGATAATATTCAACTATGAGATATTACCGTTACGCTTCAGCAGTTACTATATTTTTAATTTAATGTTTTGCTTAGCTAATAACAATAACTAAAGCCCCCGATTTTATCTATGTTGTTAGCCCTGAGTCCATTGGACTCTCCACTCTTACATAAGCCCCCCTTGCTTATTTAAGAGTTTTTGCCAGACTTCGGTCTGGCTTTTATTCTTTTGGGAAGTCTACATTACGAGTAAGTGTTAGATTTTTTGATAAAAAAAAGCCTATTCATTGAATAGGCTTTTTAGTGTGTCGGTAAGGGGGAGCATCCTCCGTATCCGACTATACCCCTCCTAGCGGTTGGAGGAATTCTTTTACACCTCAAGAATGCTCTTTGTTTGTAAAACTGTCAATAAACAGAAAAATATTCCAATATTATTAAATACTTATAAAGATTCTACAATCTTGGATAAATAAGTATCAAAATTAAAAACAGTGCTTTATGCTGAAGTATTGATTTTAATACTTTGGTGCAGCAGTGTTTGACCTGATCGAAACAACAGAACAACTAGAAAACTTTGTAAATAAAATTAGTAACTCAAGCTGGGTTGCAATTGATACCGAATTCCTCCGCGAAAAAACTTACTATGCAAAACTCTGTCTGGTCCAAGTGGAAGCAGAGGGTTTAAGGGCGTGTATTGATCCATTATCTATTGACGATATTTCGTCGTTTTCCTCAATCTTGCACAATCCTAATATCGTCAAAGTGTTACATGCTGCTCATCAGGATCTAGAGATACTATTGCAATTAACGGGGAAAGTACCCGCGCCAATTTTTGATACGCAGGTTGCGGCATCTGTTTTAGGCATAGGCGATCAAATGGGTTATGCCAGATTGGTGGAGGATATGCTGGGTGTTAGTCTGGCGAAAACGCAATCGAGAACCGATTGGTCTAAACGCCCACTCAAGCCAGCGCAATTAGAATATGCGATTGATGATGTGCGTTATCTTGCGCAAATTTATCCAAAGATGATCGATAAATTAAAAGAACAGAATCGTCTCAGCTGGCTGGATAAAGACTTTGCACGAGCGACGGATCCAGAAGTCTATGCCAGTAATTCACGTGAGCGCTGGAAAAAAGTCAGGGGCAATCAAGTATTAAAACGACCTCAGCTGGCTATTTTAAGAGAGTTGGCAGCATGGCGTGAAGACAAAGCAGAAAAGTCTGATAGACCCAGAAAGTGGATAGTGAGCGATGATATTTTATTAGATTTATCGCGACAACAGCCGTCAAACCTTACTGAGATTGGAGAAATTAGAGGTATTAACGCTGATAGAAGCAGTAATACTCATCAAATCTGGTTAGACCTGATTAAAAAAGGTCAAGATACGCCCGAAGCAGAATGGCCCGAATTACCAAGAAGTAAAAAACCAACGCCCAATCAAAATGCACTTATTGATTTGTTGATGATCGTGGTACAAATTCAGGCAAAAAAACACAATATAACGGCAGCAGTGATTGCGACAAGAAAGCAGTTGGCGACGTTGGTTCAATCTGGTGAATCAAGACTCTCTGATGATTGGCGTGGTGAATTAGTGAATGAACAAATTCACAAAGTAATGTCTGGTGAAATGACGATAGGCGTTGAAAATTCTATCGTGAGTTTAATAGAATAATTTAACAGGCTAAGTTGGCTCTTGATATACGTTTCAAAATCGCCATCTTAAAACAATACCCATATTTAAAAGTCATTATAAAAACTAAGTGAGCATAGAAAAACAAATGAATTCTCCATTATTAGATATTAAAGATCTTCCAGAATTTTCAAAAATACAAGCTGAGCAAATTGAGCCAGCGCTTGATGAGTTAATAAAAGAAGCGCGAGAGCTTACCCAAACGTTGCTAGATGAAAACACAGAATACACCTGGGCGAACTTAATTGAGCCACTAGAAACAGTTGATAACAAATTAAGTCGCATGTGGTCACCAATTAGCCATATGAACGGGGTTGTGAATTCTCCTGAACTTCGTGATGCATACAACGCCTGTTTGCCAAAACTAAGCGAATACAGCACCGAAATGGGACAGAACAAATCGCTATTTAAAGCAATCGAACAGATTCAAACGAATGCCGATGCATTAGGTCTTGATGATGCACAACGCAAGTCACTGGAAGATTCAATTAAAGGTTTCCGCTTGTCTGGCGTTGATCTGGAAAGCGATAAGAAAAAGCGCTATGGAGAAATCAGCAAAGAGCTTTCAACACTGACTTCTAAGTACTCAGATAATGTTTTAGACGCGAGCAATGCCTGGACGAAATTACTGACTGATAAATCAGCTTTAAAAGGTTTACCAGATACTGCAATAGAGCAAGCAGCAGAAGCCGCTAAGCAAAGAGATGCCGAAGGCTGGATGTTAACGCTGGAATTCCCATCTTACTATGCAGTAATGACCTATGCGGATGATCGCGAATTACGAGCAGAAATGTATCGTGCCTATAGCACACGCGCTTCTGATCAAGGTGATAATGAAGCTTTGGATAATAGCCAGAACATGGAAAAGATCTTGCAGCTTCGTCAGGAAAAAGCGCAGTTATTAGGTTTTGATAGCTATGCAAATTTATCCCTAGATACAAAAATGGCAGAATCACCAGAACAAGTTTTGCAGTTTCTCTCTGAACTAGCTGAAAAATCTTTGCCGTTTGCAAAAAAAGAATACGAAGAGCTAAAGCAATTTGCCAAAGAAGAAGTGGGTATATCGGATCTTCAGGCTTGGGATGTAGGCTATGTCAGTGAAAAACTGAAACAACAACGCTATAGCATTAGCGATGAAGATTTAAAGCCATACTTCCCCGTTGATAATGTTTTGGATGGTTTATTCGAGTTGGTTGAGAAGCTCTATAACGTTAAGATTACACAAAATAAAGAGCAGGAAAGCTGGCACTCTGATGTGCGTTTTTTCCATATCAATGATGCACAAGGTAACTTGAAAGCTCGTTTCTATTTGGATTTATATGCACGCCAGAACAAACGTGGCGGCGCATGGATGGCTGATTTTTGTAGTCGTTTTAAAATGGTGGATGAGCTGCAAACACCCGTCGCATTCATGACGTGTAACTCAGCACCACCTGCTGGCGGTAAGCCAGCGTTATTTACGCATGATGAAGTGATCACTTTATTCCACGAGTTTGGCCATGGCTTGCACCACATGATGACCCAGGTAGATTATCTGGATATTTCTGGTATTAGCGGTGTTGAGTGGGATGCAGTAGAACTACCTAGTCAGTTTATGGAAAACTGGTGTTGGCAGCGTGAAGCGCTGGATATGTTTGCGGCACATTACGAAACGGGTGAAAAAATTCCTGATGAGTTATTCGATAAAATGCAGGCGGCAAGACATTTCCAGAGTGCCATGGGTATGGTGCGTCAATTAGAATTTTCGATGTTCGATATGCGTCTCCACATGGATACTTCAATCAAAACATCGCAGCAAGTTCAGGATGTGTTGAATAAAACACGTGATGAAGTTGCGGTTATACACCCCCCCACTTTTAACCGTTTTCAGCATGGTTTCTCACACATCTTTGCGGGTGGTTATGCAGCGGGGTACTACAGCTATAAATGGGCTGAAGTACTTTCTGCTGATGCTTTTGCGAGGTTCGAAGAAGAAGGTTTATTCAATGAAAATGTGGGTAAAGCCTTTCTTACAGAAATTCTTGAAGTGGGTGGTTCGCGTCCGGCAATTGATTCTTTCAAAGCATTTAGAGGCAGAGAGCCAAAAGTCGATGCCTTACTCAAACATTCTGGATTGGCAGCATGAGTGAGAGTAGTCCCAGTATCTCTAAAGAAACCAGTATCTATGGCGATAAGTTCAAAATAGCGAGTTGGAATGTCAACTCGCTGAAGGTTCGTTTGCCTCATGTGGAGCAGTGGTTGAAAAAAGCAGAGCCAGATATTTTGGTACTGCAAGAAACCAAAACGATCGATGAAAATTTCCCTGCTGAAGAAATTCAGAATATGGGCTATCAGGTCGTATTCTCTGGGCAAAAAACCTATAACGGCGTGGCGATACTTTGTAAAGATGAGTACTTGATTGAAGATGTGGTGATGGATCTTCCTGATCTTGATGATCCGCAGCGTCGTATTTTAGCGGCAACCATCAATGGCATTCGCATTCTTGATTTGTATGTGGTGAATGGTTCGGAAGTGGGTTCGGAGAAATTTGAATACAAACTCCATTGGCTTGAAAAAGTAACCAACTGGATTGAAGAACAATCTAAGCAATACAAGAAATTTGTTATTTTGGGTGATTTTAATATCGCCCCTAAAGATCGAGATGTACATAACCCTAAGTCCTGGCATGAGAAGATTCTCTGCTCTACGCCTGAACGTAATGCCTTACAGAAAATTATTGATCTCGGTTTTGCAGATTCTTTCCGTTTGTTTGAGCAAGAAGACGAAACCTATAGTTGGTGGGATTATCGCAGCGGTGGCTTTGATAAAAACATGGGCTTGCGTATTGATCTGGTTTTATCCAGCAAGCTTCTGGCTGAGCAATGCACCGCGAGTTATGTGGATCCTGAACCACGTGGTTGGGAAAGACCATCAGATCACGCACCAGTAGTGAGTGAGTATAGAAACCTCCAATGATTCAAGGCATTAAAAAAATGCCTCAAAGTAGGGGGGTGACCTTAATAGTTATTAAACACCTTCTAGTTGTTTATTGAGCCTTCGTTTTTTAATCAATGAGCAATAAATTCAAAGGAACCCTGTTTGTCTTAATTTGCGTGGCTCTTTGGGCGTTAATTCCGGTGGTTGCTAAGCTGGGTCAGGCGAGCTTGGATAATCACCAGTTTTTATTTTGGTCGAGTCTGGTTTCCTTGATTGTTCTAAGCATTACCGCTGTTATAAAAGGCGATATGTCTGAGCTGGGCAGTTATTCTCTGAAAGAATGGCTCTACTATGCTTTTTTAGGTTTACTCGGCACGTATATTTACTATCTATTTCTTTATTTGGGTTATGCTAAAGCGGTAGGTATGGAAGTGTTGGTGATTCAATACACCTGGCCAATTTTCATCCTTGTACTCTCATTATTTATTCTAAAAGAACAGCTTACTATCAGAAAAACAATCGCTATCGCCTTGGGCTTTGTCGGCGTTATGCTGGTATTAACCAAGGGTGAGTTCGAAAACGTTCAGTTGAATAATCTCACGGTAATTTCATTAGTTGCTGCTGGTTCGTTTTGTTTTGCGCTGTTTTCTGTTCTCAGTAAGAATATCAAACGACGAGCGCCGTTAGTGGTGATTAGTATTTACTTTCTGTCGGCGACATTGGCATCACTAATTTCAATGCTGTATTTCTCAGAGTTTGCTATTCCATCTTCGGCTGAAATCATGCCAATTCTGTTAAACGGGATATTCGTAAATGGATTTTCTTATCTATTCTGGTTGATGGCATTGAGGTCAGCTGAAGCATCGTATCTTGCGCCTTTCACTTTCATTACTCCGGTGTTATCTGCAATTTACCTGATAGTATTCTTTGACGAGCCGATGCTGGGAATCTATCTGGTTGGCTTGGCTTGTGTGATTGTTGGAGGCTTGGTGAATAGCCTTGGTGCTTCAAAGAAAGCTTAAAAGCATTTTTTGCAGGCAAAAAAAAAGCCGCTTAAAGCGGCTAAATTCACATCGAAGGAAATCATTATTATTAGAAGTTTAGCTATATTGAGAATCAATATCCTGTAAAGCCACCTGGTAGCGACGTATTCCTTTAAAGATCGCTTTGGCTAATTTTTCTTGGTGTCGTGCAGTTTTCAGGCGTTTTTCTTCCTGAGGGTTGCTGATAAATGCTGTTTCAATTAAAACGGAAGGAATGTCAGGAGACTTCAAAACGACAAACCCTGCGCTTTCAACACGGCTTCTGAGTAAATTATTAACACTACCTAACTCTTTAAGCACTCCGTTAGCAATTTCAAGACTTTTATTAATGGTCTCTTCTTGAGCTAAGTCCAGCACGATTGAATTCAGTGTTTTATTTTTGTGTAAACGCGCTCCCGCAATCTTTGTTTCGTACGAATTTTCGCTGTGTGCAAGCCATCTAGCCGCTTCGCTTGATGCACCTTTTGCAGACAGAATGTAAACGGAAGATCCTGTTAATTTTCGACTAGGGTTAGCATCTGCATGTATTGAGACAAAAAGATCTGCCTTGTGTATTTTGGCTTTTTTGATTCGATTACGTAACTCTATGTAGTAATCACCATCACGAATTAACACGCCCCGCATGCCTGGTTGACGGTCAATTTGTTTTTTTAGACGTCTGGCAATTTGTAACGCTACATTTTTTTCTTTTGTGCCGCGTTTGCCAACAGCGCCAGGGTCTCTACCACCATGACCAGCATCAATCGCTATTACGACTGGCTTTCTAATCACCCCCCCACTTACAGCGCTTATCGCTTGACGGGTCTTTTGTTGGGCTGATTTAGGTGCTTGCTTAGGACTTAGTGCTACTTCAAGGTAAAAGCTTTTGTTATTAGCGCTCATTCTGGATGATGGGTGCGCCTGTTGAGCCATGTCTAAAACAACACGAAAATCATTCTTGTTGCGTCTGGCTTGTCTCAGTTTATTGATGAGTTGCTTAGAAGCCGCAGTGTTGCGATTTAATTTGAGTTTAGCGATTGATGTTGTGTCGATAAAATCTATAACAACACGCTCAGGGTTGCTCAACGTCGAAACTTTGTGGCGCACAGATTTGTCCAGCTCGAATATGAGCTTCTGGCTTCCTTTGGCACCTTGCTTAAGAGAGACGGATTTTATATTCGCGCTGCGACCTTTAGCGAAAGTATGAGGTGCCACGCTAGTTGCTCCAGCGACACCTAATATTTTGCCTAATCTCAGTACGAAGTCTCTACGCTTCTGACTGGTAGTATTCATATTCCCCAATGATTTGTGAGTATCAAAGCCCTATCCGATATTCACATTCAAATGTTATAAGTATGTAGTTTCTAAAACACGAGCTGAAAATTATTTTTATTACACGTGATTTGTTTATATAGTAAAACTCAGTAGAGACTTAAATTCAAGTGATTTTTACTATAATTTCATAAGCTGTTGTTTTAAATCGATATAGAGGGGTTTGTAATTATCTCTCTTTGCGTATCTCGATAGAGAATGTCGATAATTAAATCAGGTTCGGGAAGGAATCCAAGTGCTTTTTCTGGCCACTCTACAAGGCATAAAGCGTCACTGTTCCAGTATTCTCTGCCACCGATGTATTCCAGTTCTTCCGGGTCTGCTAACCGATATAGATCAAAATGATAAATCATTCGACCTTTGATTTGATAGGGTTCGACGAGCGTGTAAGTGGGACTTTTTACAGTGCCTTGAAAATCAAGGCTTCTGAGTAAGCCTCGTACTAAGGTTGTTTTGCCCGCACCGAGATCTCCATTGAGGAAAACCATGCCACCTTTGGGGAATCTTTCTGCAATTCTTCCGCCGAAACTCATCATTTCGTTTTCATCATGGATGATTAGTTTATCTGTCATTTTGATTTATCATCTTATCTGTCACTAATATTTTATCTTTCATTGTTTTATCTTAATTTATCATCAGTGTGGTGCCGATAATTTGTTGTTCAAGAGTGTTCTCAAGTGAGGGAATAAATCACTGGCTAACATGCCAATTTCACCATTTTCAGCAGCTAAATCAGCGGCTTGTGCATGTAGCTCTACGCCAATCGTTGCTGCATCAAAAATATCTATTCCTTGTGCAACTAATGCTCCGATAATACCGCTTAAAACATCTCCCATGCCACCACTAGACATGCCAGGATTTCCGTTAGTGCATACGAATGTTTCGCTACCATTATTAATCAAACTGCCCGCACCTTTAAGAATACTGACACCCCCGTACTTTTGCTGCATTTTTTCAATATTTGAATATCTATCAGATTCTATTTCTTTAGCGGTTATATTTAAAAGACGTGAAGCTTCTTTTGGATGCGGCGTTAGTATCCAATTATCTTTTTTGATCGGTGTTTCTGAGAGTAAATTTAACGCATCGGCATCGATGATCATGGGGTGGTTTGAATTAACAACGTAGGTAAACAGATCGCGAGCCCATTGTGATTTACCTAAGCCTGGGCCTAGAACGATGGTATTTACTTTGGCTAAAAGCTCATCAAGCTCGTGTGGTTCTTCTACGCCTTTTACCATCATTTCAGGTCTTGTCGCGTTAATATAATGCGCATGAGAAGGGTGTGTAGCGACATGCACTAAACCAGCACCAGAGCGCAAGCAGGCTTCTGCAGCAAGTCGAATCGCTCCTGACATGCCTTCGCCGCCACCAATTAACAAGACACTGCCGAAATTGCCTTTATGGCTACAGCGAGGACGGGGTTTAATGGTATTGGTAATAATGTTTTGAGGAATGAGGTATGTATTGGATTTTTTGCTTAGTTGTTCATATACAGAAGTGGGCACTCCCAGATCATTAAAGATGAGTTGACCTACTTGACCCCTTGCTTGTCCGGTAAATAATCCACGTTTCAGGCCGATATACGTTACCGTTAAATCTGCTTTAATACATGCGCCAAGAATCTGACCCGTATCAGAACTCAAACCAGACGGAATATCGACAGCGACTTTTTTCGCTGAGCTTTGATTAACGACATCAAAAATATGTAACCAGTCGTCTTTTACATTGCGGGTAAGTCCAGTACCTAAAATGGCATCAACAATCACATCGGCGTTCAAAAGTGTTTCATCAAACTTAGTAGAAATCCCCCCGGCTTTGGTGAATGCATCTTTGGCAAGCAGTGCGTCGCCTTGTATGGCGTTGATATCTCCCTGTTGAATAAGGGTAGTTTTTAATCCTGCCTTGATGGCAAGCGTAGCAATTACATAGCCATCACCCCCATTATTGCCAGCGCCACTTAAAACACATACTGATTTACAATCCGGATATGAATTTAGCATTGCATCGAACGTTGCTTGCGCTGCTCTTTGCATTAAAGTAAACCCTGATATGCCGAAGTCCTGTATCGCTATTCGATCAAGTTCTCTGGTTTGATCGGCACGATACAAGGTCGACAAGGTCGATAAAGTAGATAAATTACGTGGTTTAGACATCACAATGCTATTATTACTGCTGGGTTAAAAGGAATGACATTGAATAATATCACGCAAATAAAACTTAAGCAGTGGGCGCAACAACTGGGATTTCAAGGGTTGGGCGTGAGTGGTATTGATTTATCGACTCAAGAGAAGTATCTGAAGCGTTGGTTAGCAAATGGTTCTCACGGTGATATGGAGTGGATGGAGCGTCATGGTAATAAGCGAACGCGCCCTGAAGAACTCGAAGAAGGGACCATGAGCGTCATCAGCGTGCGTATGGATTATTTGCCGCCACAAACCGTTGACCCAATTATGGTGCTGAATCACCCAGAGCGCGCTTACGTTTCCCGTTATGCTTTAGGCAGGGATTATCACAAGATCATGCGCAAGAAGCTGGAAAAGCTGGCGAAGAAAATCAATGAAGAACTCAGTGACTCCGAGCAAATGCAGTACCGTGTGTTTGTTGATAGCGCGCCTGTCATGGAAAAACCAATTGCAGTAAAAGCGGGTCTTGGCTGGATGGGGAAACACACCAATATTTTGAGTCAGAACGTAGGTTCCTGGTTTTTTCTTGGTGAGATATACACCAACTTACCATTAGAAGAGTCCCGACCAGTTGATAATCATTGCGGAGATTGTACGGCGTGTATTGATGTTTGTCCGACTAAAGCGATTATCAAACCCTATGAATTAGATGCCAGACGTTGTATTTCTTATTTAACCATCGAGCATAAAGGCGCTATTCCAGTGGAATTTCGAGAGCCCATGGGGAATAGGATTTATGGTTGCGATGACTGTCAATTGATCTGTCCGTGGAATCGTTTTGCCGTAGATACCAAAGAATCAGACTTTTCAACGCGGAATAACCTTGATTCTGCAAGCTTATTAAGCCTCTTTGCGTGGAGTGAAGAAGTCTTTTTAAAGAATCTGGAAGGGTCTGCAATTAGACGAATTGGCTATGAGAGATGGCAAAGGAATATCGCCATTGCACTAGGAAACGCGCCCTCATCAAAGAAAATTATCACTGCCTTAAATGCCAAATATGAGGTTTCATCCGAGATGGTTCGTGAGCATATCTCATGGTCACTTCAGCGCTTAAAATGACCCATCTGGCGAAATATTGATCAGTAAAGCTGGTATGTATTAGAATGTTCGCATATCTTACGCTGAACTTCTATCTACTGTGATGTTCTTAATAGCTGTGACTTATTATCAACTTTGTTATTAAATTTAACGATTTTGATTGTTGCGACTTTATAAACAGCCGCGATGTTATTAGTCCTTCAAAAACTATCGATAAAAACGAGAATCAGGGAATGCTAAAAAAATCTTTGTTGATACTGCTCTTGAGCTTTTTAATGAGCGCTCAAGCACAAGTAAATGCTGAATTGAATACTGCAAATATATACACCAATGTTGAAAAATCAGTGTATCAAATACGTGTTATCAATAAACAGACTGGAAAAAAATCAAGCATAGGTTCTGGTTTCGTTGTAACCAAAGAAAATATCCTTGCGACTAACTATCATGTGGTTAGTGAGTATATAAACGATCCGGATGTTTTTTCTTTAGAGTTTCTATCGACAACTGGCGCAACAGGTCCTTTAGAATTGGTTGATTTCGATATTGTTCATGATCTCGCTGTAGTTAAAGCCAAACAGCCAATGGGTGTTCCGCTAAGAATTTCTTACTTGCCTGAAAAAGGTGCCAGCTTATATTCATTGGGTAATCCTATGGATCTGGGTTTCACCATCGTGAAAGGCACGAACAACGGTATTTTAACCAAAGACGAAGACGGCAATATTCTGTTTTCTGGAAGCTTGAACCCAGGAATGAGTGGTGGGCCGACACTAGATGAAACAGGCAATATCATCGGCATAAATGTTGCTACTTCAGGTAATGATATTAGTTTCCTGGTTCCTGCTGAATATTTAACGGTTGTGTTGGATCGTTTGAAAGAATCTAGTTTTGAAGCAGTAAGTGATCGTTTTGCACATAGTTCAGGTCAATTGCTGGCTAATTCACAGAAAATCGTGAACAAGATGCTCAATAATAAATGGAGCGGTACCAAAATTGGTTCATTTGTAGTGCCGGCAGAAGTAGATAAATCGATCCGTTGTTGGGATGCGAGTAGAACACCAAAGAAGGATGACTTGTTTCGCACTTATTTCACGCGTTGTTCGAACGAAGACAATATCTTTATTTCTAGCCGATTAAATGTTGGTAGCATCAACTATGAGTATATGTGGTTAGAAACTGAAAAACTCTCGCCGACACGTTTCTACCGTCGTTATGAAAAAGTGAATAGCAGTGTCATTGGGGGTCATGCAGGTAAGCGAGATGTGACTAACTTCTCTTGTCATACTGATTTCACCAAGATTGGTGAGCATGATTTTAAAACGTCAGTTTGTCGTAGAGATTACCTTAAATATACAGGGTTGAGCGACATGCTCTTTACCACTGCAATGGTAGGTCAAAAAGATAAAGGTTTTCTTTTTAATCTAGATTTAACAGGTACAGATCCTAAAGCCGCATTAGCATTATTTCAAAGCATGCTGGAGAAATTCAAATGGCAAAACTAATTCTTGAAACGATCCAGCGTGGCGTTCATCACTATCATAAGGTTGATTCGTTTCCGGTAACTATTGGTCGTGCATTTGATAACGATGTTATCTTGCAAGACGTAACGATTTCACCACATCATGTGGTCATAGATCAGGAAGGTGATGATCTCTATATACAGAACCTATCTACGGAGAATGGCACTAAGCTTCGTAAAAAACCGATGGGTGATGAGCGTGTGAATATTGAAGCGCCATGTAGCTTTCAAATGAGTGGTATCAAAGCCAGACTGTTGCCTGTAGATATGCAGGTTGAAAGCACACATGTAAAAGATTGCAGTGGCTTTTTCTGTATCTTTAGTAATCCACTCTGGGCAATCGGACTGTTACTGACCACTATTGCGATGTTCTTCTACGAACGCTATGTAACAACACCCGTTCCCAAAGAAATATTCTTTTACCTAAATACCGTATTGCCATCGATCTGGATAATTTTAGGCATTACCGTGGTTATTTCAGGTATTAGTCGTATATCAACACACCGTTGGGAAATTATTCCTGCGATCAGTATTGCCGCTTTGATCTTCTTATTGCCTCAGTTGTTCGAATATATAGGTCATTATGCTGCTTATCTACTCACGGAAGATAGTGTTGGTTTATGGTTGAAGTATGCCGCTAAATTTATCGTGATTCCGGCACTTATTGCAGTGTTTATCGTTAAAACGATTCATGCAAAATGGTTACCTGCAGCAGGAATCGCAGCGCTTGTTTACTCGCCTTTCCTTGCTTATCAGGTTTTGATTCTGGTAGACGAGCTATCGCTTAAATCTGGATTCTCTGAAGTACCTTCATACAGCCAGACATTGCTTCCTAGTGATACGCGTTTAAATGCAACGATCTCATTAGATCAGTTCATTAAAGAAGCGGACAAAGAAGTTACAAAGGAAGTTGAGCAAATGTTATCTGCGGCTAAGAAGAAAGAACAAGAGTCTTAATTATTGCTAAAAAACTACTCAAAAATAGGGCTAAAAGTAGGGGGGTGACTTTATCTAAGCACTTTCCCTGCTTGGTTCTATTTTAGCTTGTCTCTTTAATAACGAGAATGAATAAAGCGCCAAGCCAATCCAGATTCCACTAAAACCTATGAGTTGATCTGTATTCACGACTTCTTTGAAGATAAAGGCACCGATTAGAAATTGCATCGTCGGTGTTATATAAAAAAGAATTCCAGCGGTAGTCATTGGCATTAAACGCGCCCCAGCGGTGAATAAAACCAAAGGTACCACTGTCACTAAACCTGCCAAACCTAAGAAAATATCGGTATTCAGATTCAGGTTGAGAAATACAGCTTCACCGTTCATTTCAATAAATACCAAATAACCTAGAGAAAGCGGCACCAATAATAAGGTCTCGACCAATAGTCCCGGGACTGCGGAGGTTTTGATGAATTTTCTTAGGATGCCATAGGCAGCAAAACTAAAACCAACCACTAGCCCTATCCAGGGGAACACTTCTACGCTTAAGATATAATAAAGTACACCTAGAGTAGCGAAAGTAACGGCAAGTTTTCTCAGAGGGCCAAGATGTTCTTTGAAAATGATTAAGCCGCCGAGTACGTGTAGCAAGGGGCTTAGAAAATACCCCATGCTCGCCTCCACCACTCTATCAGTATTAACGGCGTATACGTAGACTCCCCAATTTATCGTAATCAATATGGAGGTCAGCAACAGCCAGCCGAGTTCTCGTTTATTTTTTAATGTGGAGAAAAAGTCCGAGCGCCAGCTCGTGATAAAGGCAACAAAAATGATAAGTACGGGAACAGACCACAGCATGCGGTGTGATAAAACTTCAAAGGCTGGCACATGTTTGACGAGCGCCCAGTAAAGAGGAAATAAGCCCCAGCCGATGTATCCCATTAATATTAGTATTATGCCTTTATTCATAGGCAAGGAGTATAGGATACTAATGGGTAGTCTAACTGTTTTAAGCAAACTTAATTAAGACTCTTTTATAAGCAAAGCCAGTCAAAAAAGTAATGCAATTTTTTAGATGCCAATACCAGACATAAAGGTAAGTTTTAAAACCTACCTTTTTCTTCTTCGCCAAGAAACTAAGTTAATTTCCTGGCTAAGCGATTGTTGTGTCACTGGCTAAATAAAGGTGTAGCTGAATTAAATAAAAGTAGTAAAAAACATCACCCAGCTAAAAATGATTAAACCAACGACAAGAATTGAAGGAAAAGTGAAATCCCACATAATAAACTCCGATAACTAAATGTTTAACGAAGTTGAAATTTACACCTAAGATGAAATTGTAATAGTGATCTGTGTCAATAATTTAGTATTAATCAGGTTTAGGCTAGCTTATTTTATTGTTTTAAAACTTGAATAACTTCACCATGCTTAAGGTGTTTTGCCAGACCTCGAGGGGTTTTTCCATCACTATTTGACGAGTTTTTACTGAGTCCTCGGCCAATTAAATAGGCGGCAGTTTCGGGATGACCAAAGCGAGCAGCGCTATGAAGCGCAGTCCAGTTTTTTTCGGTTCTGGCGTTTAACTTTGCACCTTTAGATAATAGAAGCTTAACGACGTCTAGTCTGCCTTTCGCAGCTGCTTCATGTAAAGGAGTTTCATTATATTTATCTTTAGCGTTTACATTGGCGCCATTTTCGATGATTACGCGAGCGAAGCCAAGTTGACCTTTGGCTGCAGCCTTGTGTAATAGAGACTCGCCGATGCTGTCTGAGATGTTTACATCTGCACCGTTAGCAGCAAGTAAATTAGCAATACTGACATTGCCATTTCTAAGAACGACTTGTAAAGGCGTGCCTTTCTGGCTACCAGTATTTGCATTAGCGCCAAACTTTAATAATTTTTCAACCACTCCAACCTGTGCTTTAGCAATAGCGAGATGTAGTGGGTTACCGCCTCTTCCACTTTTGTTTGCATCAGCTCGATAGTAAAGCAGTTTGTTGATAATGCCTGTCTGGTTTCTTTCAATAGCGTTGAGAAGAGGAGTTTCCCCTCCATTGCTTGATTTATCAGGATCTGCACCATTTTCTAGTAGTAGCTGAACCATGCTGTCACTGCCTTGATCTATCGCAACTAGTAAAGGCGTGCGTCCTCCGCGATTGGTCGCATTTACATCTGCACCATATAGTACTAGTTTGTCTGCGATATCGTACATTCTTTGACGGAGCGCAGTGTAAAGCACAGGCTCGCCGTTGGCTGCTACGGTATCGGCATCAGCACCTTGTTTAAGGAAACGCTCGGCTTCCTTTTGTCTAGCGGCCATTAGATTGTCTGCGAATGCTTTATTGGATACTGGATTAGAATTTGGACGACCCGGTTTTTTACGTTTCTTTAAACTACCGTATTTAGATTCGACTTTCTTGGCTGGTTTCGCTTCATCGCCATCTTTAGAATCTTTGCTGTCTGAAGTTGAATCTGAGTCTGCAGAAGATTCCGCCGTGGCGTCCTTTGTACTTGTAGATTTAATACCAGCTCCCCCACAGCCCGCGAGAAAAGTGATTGTAAAAAATACACTGAAAATAATTCGAAATGAATTAGCCGACATTATTCCACCCTTATTAGATGACCACTAGTTTAGCGGTCTATTTTTGCCCCTTAATGGTCGCCATCATAGCCAAAATAGTGATTTCTGTCATTTAGAATTCATCTCAATCTGCATTTTCAGTGCCGCAAAAAGATATTTTGATGGGTAGATAGAAAAAAACTGCGAAGTTTTGTATCCAAATCTTCATTAGATTCGTATATGGGGTGCATAAAACGATATACTTTCGCGAAATTTAAAATTTGGAGTCTACAGTGACAAAACTTAATCATATTATTATCTTTGGTTTTTTACTAAGTGCAATGACAGCGTGTAATGCTAATACCAAAACTGATAGCAGTGCTGCAGTGAATACATCTAATAAAAAAGAGACAGTGAGTACCAAAGGGGCAGAACCAATTCCTCAACCTGGCGGGTATAGCAATATAGATAATGCAAAATTGAAAGAGCTAACAGAGCAAGGTGTTCTATTAGTAGATATTCGTCTTAAAGAAGAATGGCAGCAAACAGGCATTGTTGAAGGTAGCAAAACCATTACGTTTTTTGATAGAACAGGGAATATTAACCCTAATTTTGTTCCAGAATTTACAGCGCTAGCGAAACCAGATCAGCCAGTTATGCTGATTTGTCGCACAGGTAATCGTACGCAAGCAGCAAGTCGTGCTATTGCAGAACAACTGGGTTATAAAAATGTGATGAATGTCACTAATGGAATTACTGGTTGGATGGCTGAAAAACGTCCAGTTTCGTCTTATAACTAGTACAAATATATAATCTAAGTCACCCCCCTACTTTTGGGCAGTTTTTCTAAAAAAGTGCCTGAAAGTAGGGGGGTGACGTTTTTTTATCTACAAGCTACAAATTCACCATTCGGCCAGCAAGGCGCTGAGATCGCTTCACCGAGATTAGCGGCAATCAGTCTTTCTCTAGCTTCTAATAATCTTTCTACCAGAGCCGGTTCCTTTTTCGAATAGCCTTCGTTGTCTTCAACTCTATTTATGACCAAGCCTAGTAATTCTGTAATCGCATTACCGACTGAATTTTGCGAAATGGTTACAATTAAACGACCCTTGTCGTCTCGATAAAGGATCTGTTTATAGGCAGGTCGCCAACGGATGTCATTGGCAAATTGTGGGTCTTGAATAACTTGCTCACGAAGGTCTCTGGCAACGCGTAAAAAACGATTGCTGCCCAAAAGCACATCCGCTATTTGCGTTGGGAAATTCGCATTGGGTGGTATCCGTTCTTCACCTGTTGCAACGAGTGTGAAAAAAGTCTGATAGAAGTCGAGGAAGCCTCGCAATACCTGTTCGAATTCATACCAGAAGTATTGATCATTGAGCTTCTCTGCACCACCGATCAATTCCCAGCTGGGTAGTCCTTGTGGGTAACCTGTGAGTGACAAAGTACAATCTTCCGAAGGTAGAAACGAGAGTAATTGCAAATCGAGAACATCGAGAAATTCGTGATAAACATCGCTTAAATGTCTTAAAAAGAGCGTATTGTGTCCACTATCCGTTAAATTAGGATTATTTGAATCTGCTAGCTTTGCTGCTTTGATATCAGCAACAGGAAACACCATAAAATGATTATGAATCATTCTAATACTAGGAACGCCGGGTTTATTCAATGGCCAGGTAGAATCCAGACTAGCTTCACCACAAAGAATTAAGTGCTTTTCTGGATCGGGGTATTTTTCCAGCATATATTCGATCAATATGGTGGTCATTTTTGCCCAGACTTTCTTTTGTTGGCGGTTCATTTGATCGCGGCGTACAGGGCGACCGAGTGGGTCAAGAATGCGTCGCGATGTATCTAAGATGATTGAGGTATCGAACTCGGTGCTGTGACCGATTAATTTACGATACATCAGTAAATCTTCGGGGGTTCTGAATAAACCGTTTTCTTCGGCGAGGTTTTTCAAATTGGCGGCGCTATTGAAGAACTCCACACGTGACATGCCATCGGGTATCGAGAGTGACATCGATGGTCTAGGGGTGACTATTTCTCTAGGCTGTAGCGCAATCATGGCTGTTCCTTTTGTTTTTTATATATTCACTTATTTATTCATTTCTACTCGATCTTAACTTCATTTTTTCTTCATTATAAATCTTATCAGTAATACTGATTATTTAAACCATTCGATAGAGCACGGTTAATGATCTTACTTCCTCAAGATTCTCACACGCTTCTTTAAGCGCTGTAATGGTCTCAATGGGGAGATGTGCGTTGATAATTATTTCTAGCTCGATCTTCCCTCTCACATAGTGCAAATTAATATTATGCACGGCTTGATCGATATTAAGCGCTTGTAATTCGGGATAAATTTTCACCATTAAATCATGACGATTAGGTAGCGTTTTAGATAATGATGCAACTTCATCGTCTTCCGGATCTATATGAACAGTTATGTCATTCATTTCAGGGAAATTACGACGCAGTTTAGTGATCACGCTTTCAGCAATATGATGTCCTTCAGAAACGCTTAAATAAGGATTAACCTGTACATGGATATCTCCCAGTACCGCATTACCCATTTTTCTAGTGCGGAGTAAATGCATCTCCTCTACGCCTTCGATATCACCGATAAATTCTTTAATTTCATCTGTTTTTTCTGGTTCCCATGCGGTATCAACCAGTTCCATGGTGCTATCCATAATGAGCTTTAAGCCCATGTAGAAAATCATTACAGCGACAACAATTGCGGCTGCGGCATCTAACCATGGAATCTTAAAGAATACGCTACCCGCAACGCCAATCGCGACTAATACAGAAGAGATTGCATCTGATCGATGATGCCAGGCATTTGCTTTTAATAATTTAGAGTCAACGCGGTTGGCGACACTCATGGTGTAATGATAAAGGCCTTCTTTACTGATAATTGCTAGCGCTACAAAGAGTAGGGCTATTGGTTGAGGCTGTAATAATTTTTCGGGATTCATTAAGCGGCCGACAGCATTCATCGCAATGCCAATCGCAACAGCACCTAAAGCAACACCAAGAATAACCGTTGCTACTGTTTCAAAACGCCCATGACCGTATGGATGATCTTCATCGGCATCTTTAGAAGCTGCTTTTGCAGCAAACAACACAACAAAGTCACTCGCCAGATCAGATAGCGTGTGAACACCATCTGCGATTAACGCTTGAGATTGTGCGAAGTAGCCACCCAGCAATTGAGCAATAGATAATAGTGCATTAACTATAGCTCCCGTAAGCGTTACGTTGCGGGTGGCTTTATAGCGTTCTTGTTTTTTTTGTGTTTCCGTCATTTGCCGTTATTAATCATTTAGGCAGATTTGTACAAGGATGTGATATTCATCGTCTTGCTCACGTTTATCTATGACTTTGTGACCATGGACTTTTGACCAGGCAGGTATGTCGTACAAGGTTCCGGGATCAGTGCAAATAACAGCTAAGTAATCACCATCAGCTTCTGGCCCAAGCTCTTCGATCTTTTTTTGTACTTTAATCACCGGCATTGGGCAAAGTAAATGTCGGGCATCCAGATTATGTGTTGTTATATTATCAACACTATCTTTATTTGAAGTCATTACTTGTATTACGCTTCTGCGGGTGTTTTTGCAGTAATCGTAAGTGCATGCAACTCACCAGAAGTGATTGCTGAATTGACTGCAGCGTATACCGCTTGATGACGTTTCAAGGTATTCAACCCTTCAAATGTGTCGCTGATAACCGTTGTTTCGTATTTGTAGCCGTCACCATCCACAGTTACAGTTGCACCGGGAATACCGGCTTCTATGAGCTTGGTTACTTCTTCATTGCTAATACTCATTCTTATCCTTAATGCTAAAGAGTTCTAATTAAAATCTAAAAAATTATGCGCTAGATTATAGGTTACCTAAGTTTAGATTTATAGCTGTACCTAAGTTATCGATAGTTACAGACCACTTAATACAGATAAAGTTAGATAAAAATGACACCCCCTACCTTTTAGGCACTTTTTTAATTACCTAACTAATTTTTAGGGGGAAGTCGTTTACGGGGTGCATTACGGAAACCTAACTTCATATTACCCCCGATACTAACTCCACTTTGTCCTGAATTTTCATCATACAAAAGACCAATTTGCCTTCTGCCTTGAGCAATTCTGCGTTTGGTATCAAATAGTTTTTTGTGTAACTCTCGTGAATACGCTAATGCATAAGCTCGCGGAGGGCCATTGTCTTCGGGGCGAATCCACAGATGTATATTGCCTTTGATATCTTTCAGTGGATTAGGTTCTTGTATGTCTGCACCAATGAGTTCGAATTGTGATGGCAAAGTTTGATCTGACGGCCAGCCTTTGGTTTCCTGAAGACCCGTCCAATGTAAAAAGTAAACAAGCGGTAATAAGAGAGCCAGGGTGATTTTGCTTAACACCGAGAGCCGTTTGCCAAAGCCCAGCCATACAACTAATACGATAACGGCGATATAGCTGAGACTAATAAGAATCAGATAGCTATTCATTCTGGCTTACCTAACATCGCATCAGGTATGAGTGATGGCATGCTATCTAGAGAATAGGGGGTTAATTCTATTGGTAGTTTACTGATGTTATGCACGCTACCGTCTTCTTTAATAGTAAATCTTACTGCAGTTTCTTCTTGATTCACTTTATCTAGGTTTATGGTTTGTCGATAAACAGTTTCGTACTTGGGGTTGATTCGATCTACACGAATATCTACCGGAATTGGTTTACGGGATTTTTTCGTGTAGTAAAAAAGATTAACGATGTATTCGCCTGCATTACGTTTGCGGATGGTGATGATTTCCTGGTTGATAGGATGTATTTCTTCTTTGCCATCTATCATTAAAGTGTCATTGAGTTCGCCTCTATCATCCCGTTCCAGATGTAGCCAGCCCGTTTCTTTTTCCAGATATGAAACGGTATGGCCAGTAGGTGCCCGCATCCACAAGTCGATATCATCTTCGAGATCTTGCGGCCAGGTGGCAGAAATAATGTACTCGGCTTGCTTCTCGACTTTAGCCTGATCAGCTTTCGGATTGATGAACAATAGACTCACTAAGAATAAAAAGCTGAAACCCATTAAGGTATTGAAAAGCAGATCGATAAAAGGATCTACTTTAGGTGTATTTCGACTTTGCTTATAGAGGCTTGCCATGATTTATTGTTTAGGGGCTCGCATCCCCAGTTCTATAATTTTGCTCACTAGCGTATCTGCACATCGATCCAGCCATTGGCACTGAAGGCTTACCAATAAGCCACAGCCCAAACCGGAGAGTGTGGTATAGAGTGCGACCTGCATGCCACTTCCCATGGTACCGAGGAGTTGTTGTAAGGCCTGAATATCATTGTCTTTGAGTTGGTAAACGGTGCTTAGCATTAAGACGAAACCGATGACAGTACCGATTAATCCTAAGCGCATTAATACGTCAGAGAAAAACCAGCCATTTACATGCCCTCTGTGGATTTTTTCGATGAGTCTTGCAAGTAAAGGTTCTGATTCATTATGCGCTTGCTGTCGTTGGAAATGTAATAGAGAGAGATGTTCCGACGCCCAGCTTTTGTCTGGATTGCTATCGTTCGAATAATTCTGGGTGAGATGTAGTTGGCGAGATAGTTGCCAGGAGGCAAATCCTAAATATACGGTGATGATGATAAATAAAAGCAGAATGATAGAAGAGAGATAGGTGATATCATTTTCTACCAGTTGTTGAAATAAGCCAAAGTCCCAGAGTAAATAACTACTGAATAGAATTACGCCGGCCATTAATAACCAGCCATAGAAAGGGTAGTAGCTATCACGCGTCATAACAGAGCCTTTTGTTTATGGTGTAAAAATCAAGCTTGTGTTGTTATTAAGACTAGCAAATGGTCGTTAGCTTCTCCTATTTATTATTATGAATATAACGATAGATTTTTTAGAAGATAGGTTATTTGAAGTGATTACTAAGCCATTAATAAGCAACCATAAAAAAAGGCTGACAAATGCCAGCCTTTTTAGTGAATTTAACGTCTATTACTTAGCCGTTGATAATCCAAGGATTTCCCAGTCTTGCATACCACCACGGTAGTATTTGATTTTATCAGCTGGGTAACCAAACTTTCTTAATGCAGCGATACTAGCAGGAGACTGCCCACACCACATTCCATTACAGAACATAACCAGTGTTTTTGCACCAGAGTAATCGAAGACTGCTGAAGTTGTTCCGTTAGCAATAGCTTCATCGACATCTACGTCGTCTACATTATTAGCTAATTTAACTCCAAACTGGCCTGTCATAACCTTTGTTATGCCTTCCGTGGTTGCACCTTTACTAGGTGTTAATTCTACCCAGGAAACGTTAACAGCACCTGGGATAGTTCCTCTTGAAACCCAATCTGGAGTTCGTGAGTCCACAAGCATGATGCCTTTATCACCATCACTCATTTTTTCTGCGTAGTTGATTACCTCAACTTCGCCGATTGTCTCGATACCTTCACCAAGATTCATTGGCTGAATACAGAAAGGAGGACATGGACGTGAAGTTTTAGCAAAAGCAGGATTTACTACATTGTCATTATCCTGGTTACGCATGATTTTAGTTTCTTTGCCATTATGCATAACTGTAACATGCTCAAGTTTTGGCGTAATGTTTACAGGTTTACCATGAGATGCAGCCTGTGCTGATGTTGCGGTTATGGTGAAAGCTGCTGTAACAAATAATGCAGTTAGGATTTTTGATAGTTTCATTAATGTTCTCCTCCTAGAGATATCTTATAGGCACAATATAGCTTTATTGTGTTTTTATTTTAATACGTAGTTATACTAAGAACAGTAAGGGATACTGTTCAGGGTATTGGGGTTAGTCGCAGTCTGGCTCTTCCTCTTCTTCGCTTTCAGCGGCTTCTTTTTTGGTGTCTTCAGCAGCAGCTTCTGTAACTGTTTCCGAAGTGGTATCGGCTTTATCTTCTTTATCAGAATGGCTAGCAGCATAAGCGGGGGATAGTGCTAACAGCATTGATAAAATGAAAAGAGATATAATTTTAATAGTTTTAGTCATAAAAATTCTCTATTGTGTATATTTACCTAGCCAATAAAAAGTAACACGCATCTCGAATAAATTCAAGCAACCCATTGATTACTGTAAAAGTTACAAACATTAATTATGAGTAAACATCATGTTAATGAAGGTGGAGATGAAAAAATGTCTGAGCTCTGCATAAGTTCCTTAGCTCATTTTAAACAACAAAATGATCTGAAGCGCTAGCGAGACAACAGCATTGTTTTTTAATGCTGACCCGAAGGGAAGGCGAAGCGGTAAAAAGTCGCTTAAAGTAGGGGGGTGACCTAAATCTATTTAAAGCTAAATAGCGTTATCACTTTTGCAGCCAAAACGTCACTGGTCCGTCATTACACAAGCTAACTTTCATGTCAGCACCAAATTTACCTGTCTGAAGATTAGATACTTTGTTTGACGCTAGTGAAACAAAACTATCGAATAAAGCCTTTCCGAGCTGAGGTGGGGCGGCAGAAGCAAAACTGGGTCTTGTGCCTTTTTGAGTATTGGCAGGAAGGGTGAATTGTGGAACCACCAAAAGGCTTCCACTTGTATCAAGCAGGGAAAGATTCATTTTCCCGTTTTTATCTTCGAAAATTCTGAAATTTATAATTTTATCTAAAAGGTTTTTAGCGTTGTTCTCAGTGTCTTCTTTCTCTACTCCCAAAAGAAGCAGAATGCCCTGGTCGATATTCGCTATTTCATTATTATCGACCACGACATTTGCGTGAGTAACACGCTGGATTAAACCAATCAATTTTGAAGCAACTTTATCATATCGTTGCCGGCTTTAATTAAGGCCGCAGTGATTCCTTGTTCGCCTGCAGAATGACCAGCACTTTGAACCACAAAAAACTCTGATTTAGGCCAGGCTTTGTGTAAATCGTAACCTTGTTTGATGGGACATATCATGTCGTATCTACCGTGAACAATGAAGCCCGGTATATCCTGAAGTTTATCCATATTGTTCAGGATCTGGTTTTCTTCTAAAAACCCATTATTCATAAAGTAATGCGTTTCAATGCGGGAGATACCCATCGCATTTTTAGGATCGTGATATTTTTTAATTCCAGATGGGCTTGGTTGTAAGGTTGCTGTTCTCGCTTCCCAAAGCGACCATGCTTTGGCTGCTCCCATTTTTGCAATCTCATTATCGCTATTCAAGCGCTTGTGATAGGCAAGTAAGAAGTTGTCTCTTTCTTCTTCTGGAATAGGCTCAACAAAATCTTCCCAATAATCAGGAAAAATCTGGCTGGCACCTTCCTGATAAAACCAATTAATTTCTTTTGGTGTACTAAAGAAAATGCCGCGAAGAATCAGCCCTAGAACGTTTTCTGTGTGTGTTTGAGCATAAACTAAAGATAAGGTGCTGCCCCACGATCCACCAGAAACGACCCATTTATCAATATTTAATTCATTACGAATTTTTTCGATATCTGAGACCAGGTCTTGAGTGGTGTTGTTTTCAATGGATGCGTGTGGAGTTGATCTACCACAACCTCGCTGGTCAAAAAGAATGATCCAGTATTTTTCAGGATCAAAGAATTGGCGGTGTATCTCACCACAACCTGCACCAGGACCACCGTGTAAGAATATGACTGGAATTCCATCGGGATTTCCGCACTCCTCTACATAGATTTTATGTTGATCTCCAACATCTAGAAAAAAATGGCGGTTTTCATGGATTGGCGGGAATAGTTCACTCATTACGTAGCGATGTCCTTAACATTTATGTGAAGTTTTATGCATAATACCGTTATGACAAAGAATCGTAAATCTATACCGAGTATTGACTTGCCTAAAAAGCTTCGAAAGAACGCAGGCAAGGCAATAATTGACTTTGGGATGATCAGAGAAGGTGACAAAGTATTACTAGGCCTGTCTGGCGGCAAAGACTCATTGAGCCTATTGCACTTATTATTGCATTTTCAACGACATGCGCCCATTAAGTTTGATGTAGGAGCGATGACTGTTGACCCTCAATCTGGCGAGTATGATCCTTCTCCTTTGATTCCTTATTTGAAAGAAGTAGGGGTTGAATATTTCTTCAAGCAAGAGCCTATTCTAGAAATGGCAGATGATCACATGACGGGTGATTCATATTGTTCATTTTGTTCTCGAATCAAGCGTGGAATTATATATAGCACCGCCAGAGAATACGGTTATAACGTAATTGCTCTAGGACAGCATCTGGATGATTTGGCAGAAAGTTTTTTAATGTCTGCATTTCATGGCGGTAAATTAAAAACAATGAAAGCGCATTATGTGAATGATGATGGTGACCTTAGAATCATTCGTCCATTGGTATATGTGCGTGAAAAAGAACTAGCTAGCTTTGCGAAAGAGCAAGAGTTACCAGTGATTATGGAAAATTGCCCAGCGTGTTTTTCTATGCCGACTCAACGTGAGAGTATGAAACAGCTATTGGCTCAACAAGAGCAGCAAGTGGATAATTTATTTGGGACTTTGTTAACGACAATGAAACCGTTAATGAGTGTTGGTTTACCAAAGGAATAATTACCTTTGGTAAACCCGTATCTTTAAGATTTATAAAACGTTTTTCTTAGTTTGATGCCATTTTAAGAGATTGAATAATTCTCTCTTTAGTCTCTCTTTTTGCTTCTGAGAACTTTTCAGCAAAAAGCGTCATATAATATTTATCTTTCTTTTCTAGAGGAAAATCCAGGGTAGTAATTTCACCTTTAGGAGAAATATATTTCTTCTCAATGATGGTAAGTTCAGACTGATCTGTACCCAGATCTTTGCGTGATACAGGTTCGCCTGTTTCAACATAACCAACTGATAACAACGCTTTGTTTATATCTTCGAAAGAAAATAATTCCTTTTTATCACTGGTTTGAACCATAACATCAGTGGTACAACCATCTTCTTCAGGAGATACAGCAAAACTAATACCATTTACATGGACTTCGTAAACACCATTGAAATCTTTTGCGGGTGCTAGTTCGGGTGCTTTATCAAGTGAGCTTTGAAGAGATTCTGGGGTATCATATTTCTTTTCACAGTATTGGTTATGAAGAGATAAAAACGTCGACAGATGTGGCTGGGGAGCTTTCGCATTCGCTGACGCTGGTTTATCACAACCATTCAATAGAATTGTTGTTAAAATTGCAGCACTACAAAGTGCAACTACAGGTAACATTTTATTCATCGGGTTTGCCTTTTATTTTTATTATTTTATTTTTATTGGGTTTTAAACAAATATATCCAATCTCAATTGTTATCACAAGATTTCCCAGACTAGCGGATTATACCGTTTATAATTTAATGTAACTCTTTTCTAATCACGCTTCAGGTATTCTATGCTCGTCCTACCTTCTCTACATTTACCATGAAAAAACCTGCCTGGTTAATCGATTCCAGTATTTATGTGTTTAAAGCATGGTTTACTCATGAGGATATCTACGATGTTGATGGGAATTCTATTAACGCGGTAGTCGGTTTTATGGATTTTGTTTACAAGCTTTTGTCTGAACAGAAGCCACAATTAATTGGTTTTGCTTTTGATGAAAGTCTACTAACATCACATCGCAGAGAAATTTACCCTGAATACAAAGCCAATAGAGCAACTGCGCCTGATTCCTTAAGACTGCAATTTCGTTTATGCAGAGAATTTTTGCGTCATTTGGGTATTTTAGAAGGAGCGAGCTCATTTTATGAGGCTGATGATTTATTGGGTACATGGGCAAAACAGCTTAATACAAATTTGATTCCCGTGAATTTAATCACCGCTGATAAGGATTTAGCGCAATTAGTAAAAGAGGGTGATCATTGGTGGGAATACCTACGTGGTGAAAAACTAGATGAGAAAAAAATCACTAAACGTTTTGGAGCAAAGCCTAGTCAAATTGCTGATCAGCTAGCGATAGCTGGCGATAAATCCGATAATATTCCTGGTGTGCCTGGTGTTGGAATGTCAACAGCAGGAAAATTACTGAGAAAATTTGAAACACTTGAAAATCTATTGGAAAACACTTCTGAAATTTCATCAATGCAAATTCGCGGAGCTGCTCGAATACAGCAGTTAATCTTGGAGCATCAAGAAACAATATTACTTGCTCGACAATTAACAGGAATAGTCTGCGATATCGAAGAAGTTATGCCCAGTGATTTTGAAGTATCAATATTGGATACGGATGCTTTTAATTCGTTTTGTGATCAGTTAAATCTATCCGAAAAAGATCAAGAAATATGGCTGAAACTTCATAATGATCTCTTACAGAATATAGCTGAATAGCCAGGCTGTATAAGGTTGCTTAAAATTTAGTCGGCATTTATTTGGCTATTTCCCACTAGTCTCTTTTCTTCCCCCTGTTGTCCTATACCTTCGAACTTTCTCCAAAGTTGTTGTTAAATTTCCAGCTTCTACTTAGAAACAAATGGTTATTTCAAAATGCAGGCAGAGGTTACGACATCAAAGAGTCCACTAACTCTGCTTTTATTGATAGGACTTTTGGTAGTTGCTACTTTAGTTGTGCTATCTAATTATCTTTTGCGACCGAGTATAGAGTTAAGCATCAAAGATCAGGTTCACGGTGATCTTAGAGAAAGTGGAATAAAGACGGTTAAAGTAAGTGTTGAGGGTAGGGATGTTTTGTTGGAAGGATTTACCCTGAATCATGCAGACTGGATGAAGGCTGAAAGTATTGTTAATAATATTCGTGGTATTAATCAGGTGAAGAATCAACTAGTGGTCAAAAACCAAACAAACGAATAAAAACTATACAGATTCTCTGATAGACCCACCGTTAGTACTGATGAACAGAGACACATTTTTTACCTTTCATTGCTAAACTATTAGTTATGGACGTATTAATGCGAGAAGTAGAATATGTATTAATACAAGAAGGATAAGAAATACAAGAGTGACTTAGCTTTAGTTGAGTTAGTCAAAGAGAAAACAGCCAAGCAAGGATTGCTGGCAGTTAATAGCTTAAAGACAAACGCAAATAATGCGTACAGTAAATTAGCAATGAGTCATGGCTTAGACACAGAGCTAATAATCAAGGATGATATTTATGACATACTTTTTATTTCAAATAGCGCTTATTAGCACCGTTGCTATTATTACCGGTTCATTAATCGGTTGGTGGTTGCATCACTATTACGGTCAAAATAGACAACAGGAATCGGATAAAGACTTAACATTGGTCAAAGATTATTTAGGTGAATCGATCAAAGAAAATGCCCGCTTAAAACTTCAGCTGAAACAGATGGAAGAGAAATTAGAAAAGTTATCTTATGAAGATGTTCCAAAAATTAGTGGTGTAGATTTTGAAGCGTACAAAGCATTTGAAAATACAGTTAAAGAAGCAAATTTACAAAAATACTTAAACTAAGCATCATCTAAATATTCTAAACGAAATTACTTTAGCAATAAAAAAGCCCTGTATTACAGGGCTTTTTTATTGCATTGAATAATCAAATCATTTCATCGTAAATTCTGGTAACTTCTTTGATACCAATTCTTTCTTTAACGTCACATAGTCTGGCATGCCGTTTTTGTAAGGAGGGTAAGATTCACCTTCAATCAACGGCAGTAAATACTCACGACAAGCGTCGGTTATACCAAAACCATCTTCGCTGATGTATTCCATTGGCATCATTTTTTCTACATTAGCGATATCAGCTAAATTTCCTGATCCAATTTCCCATTTATAGGGATTGTTAGAAGTACGGATAATCGCAGGCATTACAGAATTCTTTCCTGCGACTGCCATTTCAACAGCAGCTTCACCAAGAGCATAAGCTTGTTCAACATCAGATTTTGATGCCAAGTGGCGTGCTGCACGTTGTAAATAATCAGCTACAGCCCAATGGAATTTATAACCAAGCGCTTCTTTGATCATATTAGCCACTACTGGCGCAGCACCACCCAGTTGAGCGTGACCAAAATCATCACGCGTTCCTTGTTCTGCTAAAAATCTACCGTCAGGCCAAGCGGTTCCTTCTGAAACCACAATGCTGCAATAACCGTGACTTTTTACTTTTGAGTCGACGAGCGCCAAGAATTTTTCTTTATCAAACTTAATTTCAGGGAACAGCACAACAACTGGAATATCGTTGTCTTCGTCAGCAGCAAGTGCGCCGGCTGCGGCAATCCAGCCTGCATGACGTCCCATCACTTCAAGAACGAAAATTTTCGTGGATGTTTCCGCCATAGAAGCAACATCAAAACTGGCTTCTCTTGTTGAAACGGCAATGTATTTTGCAACCGAACCAAAACCCGGGCAGTTATCTGTCACTGGTAAGTCGTTATCAACTGTTTTAGGCACATGAATGGCTTGAATAGGGTATCCCATTTTTTCTGATAGCTGCGACACTTTCAAACAGGTATCTGCAGAATCACCGCCACCGTTATAGAAGAAGTAACCGATATTATGTGCTTTAAAAACTTCTATTAATCGATCGTATTCAACTTTGTTTTCTTCCAGACTTTTCATTTTATATCGGCAAGAGCCAAATGCACCGGAAGGCGTATGAAGTAAACCCGCGATATCCTCGTCAGACTCTTTACTTGTATCTATGAGATTTTCGGTGAGTGCGCCTATGATTCCATTTTTACCTGCGTAGACGGTGCCAATTTTATCACCGTGTTTTTTAGCAGTTTGAATAACGCCACAAGCAGAAGCGTTGATTACCGAAGTGACTCCACCCGACTGGGCATAAAATGCATTTTTTACAGACATATTTTCTCCTAGCGATTATCTATCTTTAGGTTATTAATTCGTTATTCCTGTTCCTTGATTTATGCCGACGTATGCATAAGAGGTCAGGATTTATTATTATTGTTTATCACAAGTTACGTTTAAGCGATGTTTCTGGGTTAATTTTATCCCAATCAATCTAGTCTTTTGCTATTAATTAGTGACTATTTAGAGGTACTTATGATTTTAAAAGCAAAGGATAATACGTGACTCTCGCGAATAAATCATTATTTTGCAGGATAATTATTATTATTAATAAATGACAAGAATTGAAAATGCTAGAGAATATTGAATTACTTTACTTAATATCCTCAGATAGAAAAACTATTTAAACCGAACCAAAAATAGAGATAAAGCAGACAAAAACTGTAAATAAAAAAATGGGCTGAAGAGTAAAATCATTCAGCCCATTTATATGTTTGATGCTTGCCGGTAAGAAGGTGTAGCTACATAAAACTCACTTAAAGTAGGGGGGTGACCCAGGGCAAACGCATTATAATCATAAGTTAAACAGCGTTTTGAACCGAAAGTTATCATTCCAAGCGGCTTTAAGCCTC